>JADKJT010000002.1:0-300000 GCA_016720905.1 Gemmatimonadaceae bacterium
GGCGTAGGATCGCCAGGATCTCGCGGACCGTCAGCAGTCCGTCGTTCTTTGCATCGGGTGACAACGCGATGAACGAGTTGCGTGCCAGCGCCTCGCTCGAATACGCATATCCGTGCGACGCTATGTGAATCACGCGCGCCATTGGCAACCGCTGCCGCACCATGCTCTCCGTGGCGGCCATCCCCTTCACCGCGGTGGTGGAAAGTCGTCGCGCAACATCCGCTCCTTCCGCCTCCGCACCTGGAAGCGATCCCAGTTGCACGCGCATTCCCGACGCGCTGGTCGCCTGCGGCATGGTCGGGTTGCTGACGATGAGCATGGACTGCGTCGTTGACAATGCTTGGTTTTCGGCCGCTACCAGCGTAGCGATGCTCGGTGCGTAGCGAATCGCCACCACGTCCGAGAGGACGCCGTCGCCGTTTTCATCCGGGAGAGCCGTGAAAGGCACGACAGCGATGGCGCCAGCCGGAATGATTACGACCTGGCGCCCTTTGGTAAACAGAGCGCTCACCGAATCCGGCAGCAGAAGCTGTCGCAAGCGGCGCCCCGCCGTACGCCAGTCCGCGTTGGCCGCGACGGCCGCTACACTGCCGCGCTCGAGCGCGTCACCCCGTGCCGCGAGCACCCGCGTGGCTTGGTCCACGCCCAGGAGCATGCGAAAGCCGCCGACGAGGAGTGCAAGCGAATCGGGACTGATGAAGATCGTCCGCACCTGCAGCGTACCGTTCTTTTCCATCGTCCACACGGCGATGGCGTCGTCGAAGATTTCATAGGACACCACCACGTCCGCCGTACGAAGCACCTGCGCGACCAACTCGCGGCCCTCGACTGCGAGATCGGCACCCGGTGACACGATACGACTCGAGTCAGTCATCAGGTCGAGCAGCGCCCGGGCGCGGCCGCGCTCACTCGCGGCCAGCGCTGCGAAAGACCGCGCGCTCGCCTAGCGTGGAACGAAGCTGCACCCACGAGTTCGTCCACATCTTGTACATCGTCGCGTCATTGTCACCGAAAGCCACCCGGAAGAAATCACTTCCAGCATTCCGTCCGATGCGAGAGTGAAGCGCGGTCGCCGTATCGGCGTACGCGGAAGATGCAGCAAAGTTGCCGACGGCGTAGTTCACCACCGCGTTGACCGCAATCACCTGATACAACATCTCCGGAGATAGTCCTGCCCGGGGTATGCCAGCCGCAGCTTGGCCGTGGAGCAACGCGGAGTCTCGTTGTTGTAGTCCCGCATGGGCAATCGCGAGCGCGAGCAACGCGTACGCCCGGCTTGTCGTGTTGGCCGCAGTGGTACGGGCGAGCGCGAGGCGTGCGTGTACCAGCGCGGAATCCGGTTGCAGCTTTGCAAAATTGATCCCGATCTCACTCTCCAACGCGGCCTCGGCTTCACTGTTGCGCAGGCGCTTCGCCAGCACCAGCGCCTCGCGCTCGTTCGCAACCGCCGAGTCGTACTGCTGCTTGCGTGTGAAGATGATGGCGCGACCGCGAAAAGAATTCATTAAGGCGGCAAACATCGATCGCGATCGCTGCATGTCGATGGCGAGCCCCGAATAGGTAAGCGCCGAATCGAGCAGGTTCAGTCTATGAAACAGCTGCGATAGCTCGGAGTGCACGGTGCTCAGGCCAACTGAGTCTTTGACGGCTCCGAATACTGTTTGGGCAACTCGGTAGTAGGCGAGCGCCGAATCAAGTCGCCCGGCCTTGCCGTGACCGCCCGCCAGGTATCGGTGCGCATGCGCGTATGCGACGGCGTCCTTTTGTGTTGCCGCGAGTTGGGCACCCTTCACGAGCAGCGCACGCGCCGAATCCGACTTCCCGGCGTTGCCCAGCATCACGCCGTATTTCAGCAGCACTTGGATCTGCTCACTTGGACCCAGGCGGGACTCCGTTAGTGACAGCGAGCGGCCGAGCAGCACGAGCGCGGAATCCCGTTGACCCATGTTGCCCAGTGTCGTGCCAAGTTCGGTGAGTGCGAGCGCCTCGCCGGAGGGATCATCGACACCGTGCGCGAGTGGAATAGCGCGCCGGACGTAGTGGACTGTGGAATCGAGCTGACCGAGAATTCGGTAGCCCATGCCAGTGAAGAGGAACGCACGTCCGGCGATAAGGCGGTCCAGCTCGGGACTGTTGGCGGCAGGAGGCGTTGAACCGCGCACGGCAATGAGCGTGAGCGCAGTGCGGGAGACCCGGATGGCCTCCTGCGCGCTGGCGATGGTTTCCCGGCCGATGGCTGCGTCGGCGTCGCGGAGCAGTGATTGGGCGCGGTCGCGCGGGGATTGTGCGGCGGCGGGCAGGGTCCAGAGCGCGAGGCCAAGCGAAATCGAGATCGCAGTTCCGAGATGGTCACGGCCCATACCACGGCCTTCGTTAGCGACGGCGAGGCATCTACCAATAGGGGCATACGAAGTGTTGGTCACGATCCGGACGCCTCCTGAGAGCTGTGTGTCCGTCACACGCAGATGGAGCAGTTCCTGTTACCCCGCAGTGTACGCGCATGGAGCTGGTGGCCGCGCGATAAGCGCTCCAATTACGGAGTCCGGACACGGCGCTCACGGAATCTTGTACAGGGCGATCTCCGAGATATAGAGAGGGACTCCCAAGGGGCCGAGCACCTTGCTGATGGCGGCATACGGATAGGCAGTGCTTGGAGTTGGAATCACCAAAACGCTTGCGTAGTCCCACCAACCGTGGCTAGGCGGCTGAGGGATCAACGAACGCCCCCCGAACAAAGTCTGAAATCGAGGCCACATAGTGACATGGCTTGCTTCGGCAGTTCCGAGCACGTGGCGTCCCCACGCACGGATATTGAGCACGTATGTGCCGACGTCCAAGTTGCGCATCAATACCACGATTTCCGGTTGAACGATCGACACCCGGTTCGTGAAACAGTCAGAAGGGCTGGAGGCCGCCGTCGGGGCGCCGTAAACGAGGTACTTCTGGCCGATATCCTGTAGAAGACTGCTCGAAACGGTTGAATACTGTTGCCCCATCGTGGTTGTGGGGTCTGGCGAGAACGAACAAACGCTCTCGACATCAACTGTCCAGGAATCGCGATTGGCGGGTGTATGAACGGCAGGTGCGATCCTCACGAGCCCCATTGCCGGACCCGTACTGCTTGGCGCGTATACAGTGTTCATGTTGTACAACGGGCCGCCGGTGTAATCACCGCGACTGGCGTGGTGGTCTGGTTATTCACGATCGCGAGTCGCGCGATGCCCGCGTCGCTGTCTTCCACTCGGTCCTCGAACGCGCCTCCATCGGCGGCTTTGAACCCAGCGCGCCGCGAATGGCGCCCGCCCGTCGCAGCGAGTCCAGCATTCGCATTCCCTCCGGGCGCCGCTCGATCTCAACCAGCAACTCCTCCACGTGCTTGCGTCGCGGTGCCGCAGTGCGCGGCGGCTCATCCGCCGGCCCAGTGGCCATGGCAGCCGACGGCGCGCTGCCCGTGGCTGGAGGCGATGCCATCGCCTTCGGCGGGCGCAACGTGTCGGGGCGGATCTTGAGCTGCTGCAACAACTGCCTGCGCCGTTGCCCGGGGCGGCGGTGGCGTCTTCGGCGGACCTTGATCAACCTGCGTCTGCGTAAGCATCGAGGAAACGAGCATTGCGAAGATCATATGGTGACCTCTCGGATTGGTGTGATACTTTTGATCTGTGGGCTACGGCCAACCGCGCTTCGGCAGCGGCGTAGTTCCTCCGATCGGAAGTCCTTTAGCGCCAGGAGCGATCAGTGAGATGTCGAAGTCCGTACGCAATTCGTCTCCCAGACACATGGCTCGGTAGTCCGTGCAGACATTTGAGAAGCGCGACCGCGCATCAGCGCGCGCTCGGTCACGCAAGGTGACCACGGTTGAGCGGTCAGCATAGCTACAATCAGCTCCCGTGCCGTCTTCTCCCGCGTGTCGTAGTCCGGTAGCTAGTGAGCAGAGAGTATTCTGATAACTCTTGAAGGCGCTTCCGCTCATCAGGGCGGTCACCACAGCGATAGTGCTTGCGGCGTCGCAGGAGGAAGACGTCGACTCCGGACTCGGGGTGACGATGTTTGGATTGGCCTTGGTGCGAATCTCCTGTCTGCACTCCCACGTCATGCCCTTCTGCTTGAGACCACTGATCTGCGCCGCCGCAATGCCGCCACGATTGCAGCCGTCGCCGCCGCTGGAGCACGACTGACCGTCGATGCAGTATCCCCTTCCGCCAGTGACCGCGTTGCCGGTGTATGGACCAACGAAAATCTGTTCGTCCGATGCACCAAACAACTTGGCGACGGAATACATGATCTTTCCTGACCAATACTTCACCTCAGAACTCGCGCTTCGCGACGCTCGAACTGTCTTGGTTGTCTCCGTACCAGCCGCAGGATCGGTTGCCTTCGTAGTTACCGTGGTTGTGGACCCATCCGCACTATTCGTGACAGCAACCGTCGTGCTGTTTCCTGTGGCAGTATACGTCTCCGCACCCGGATCACCCGTCTCCATCATCCCCGTTCCGGGATTCCCGCCTTGGCCACGCGTCGCCATGCACTGCGCGAACGACTGGTAGCCCGCACTCCACGCCGCGACCGCATCGCTACCTTCCGAGTGCAGCCCATCGAGCGCCGTCTTGAGCGACTCGCGCGCCGCTGATGCCGCTGTCGACAGGTTCGCGCCGCTGCAGGTTGCGCCAAGCGTGCGCGCACCGGAAATGCTGGTCTGCACACTGACCCTGAACTGGCTCGGTCCTACGTCTCCCACTCCGCCAAACGAGCCACAGCCGAGGTCGATACCGCCCCCAATCACTGACGTCAGATATTCACTAGACGTGGGATTGATGCGCGAACCGAGCTGCTGAGCCCGATCAATGAAGAGGTCGGCAAACGCCACGCCCGTGCTAATGGCGAGATCGTTTGACACATAGGCCACCTGCCAGAGCGGGTAGCACACCAAGCGGCCGTCCGACGTGCGCGCGAGGCAGGCGAGTACGGTCTTGCTACCCTTCTTCAAGGCCGTCAGCACCATCCGCCGTGCGGTGGTGTCCTGAACGACCCGTGTCACTGGAGCCAGCTCAGAAACATTTCGTGTCGGAGCCGAAGCGAGCGCGAGGACAAGGAGCATACCGACCATGAGAACCACCTCCGATCAGGTTGAGACTTCCATCGCGGTTCCACCTGACAATGCGGCCATTTGACAGTGTGTCAAGCGACTTCCAATCAACCTCTGCTGTAATGATATCCGACATAAGTACTCATAGATCCCATTCACGCTGAGGCACTGCACAGAGGACTGCCCTCGCTTCACGCAGCGATCAGTGCGCGCGTAAGGTCAACCATCCGCGCATACGAGGTTACCTGCAAATCGAGCAACGCGAGCGCCAGCGCATCTTCGGCTGGGCTCACGGGGGCATTCAACGTGCTTGGCACGACGACAGCGCTGTCCATCTTTTCCGAGAGCGCATCGCCGCCATCGACCCGATCGTCAGTCGTCGTCAGGCCGGCCCACGCAGGAATTGAGAACGCATGAGCAAACGGATGTCGGCCCGTCAGCGCTTGATAGTACAGCACGCCAATGGCGAGCAGATCCGCGGGGTGAGGTTCGCCCGCCGTTGTCACTTCGTCGGCGAGGAATCGACCGCGCGTTCGCGACATCGCGCGGCCGATCACGTTGGTGCCGGCGCGAAATGGACGAGCTTGGTCCGACAACGTCATGCTGCGTACGAATCCCTCCCAGTGTTCGCGCAGTGTCAGTCCCGCCGACAGCGAACAATGCGGCAAATAGTACGGAGGCAGAACTGGGTAGACCTCGGGTGTGGTGACGAACGTAAGCGCGTCGGCGCCTTCGCTCGCGCCTGCGCGCCCGCGCTGGCGAAGTACGCGCGCACCGGGGTCGATCAGCGCTACGCTCGTCTGGTCCGGCGCAACGATAAGGTTCGAGCCATGCAGATCGCCGTGCAGCGTGTCGGCGAGCAGGCGCCACAACATTGGTAACAAGCGTGGGATCAGCGCGCGTTGGTTGTTCGGCGTGAGTGCGTCCAGTTGCACCCCGTGCTGCCAACTCGTCACCAACGCCGGAATCGATCCGTACCGCGCAATCTGCTGGTGGCGAAACGACACGAATCCTGCATGCCAGCGCGCACCGTATGCCTCGAGCTGCTGAGCCTCGCTGCGCAGCAGTTCTTCACTACTCACCGGCGTCGGCCACGCCGCGGATTGATCCGCTGCTGCCGCGAGTGCCCGCTCACCCGCAGTGCAGGTCACGTTCCAGACGGTCGAAACGCCGCCAAGAGTTCGTGATGCGACAAACGCTCCGTCGTCCGACCTCGGACTCGCCAAGGGCACCTTGAGAGCGAACAACTGGCCTGCCGCGTTGAGAAGGTACACATCGAAGTACCTCCCCGCGTGCACACGTCCAGCAACCACCGCCACGCCCGCGTGGCCGAGATCCCAGATCCCCCAGATTTCATCTGTGTTCATGTGCATACGTCCGTGACCCGTATTCATTGGGTAGGCCTTCACGATCATTCGTCCTTGTTCTCGCGTACCCGTTCATCCGGCTCCGAGGTCCGGTTCAGAGTCCGTGTTTTCGGTTAGCACTGGATTAGCAGTGTCCTACGAATCGGTGACGGAACGATTACGGTCACCCCTTCCACCTTGCGCACCCCATTGAATGAGGCCCAAGTTCTGCTCAACGTGGTGGCATCAGCTGACCCAGGAGAACTCAATGGTATGCCTCCGTAGTGCGGTCGCCGGACTTCTGATTGCACCTGCCTGCCTGATCTTCCCGCGCGAGTCGGCGGCGCAAGAACCAAAGCCTGCGACGCGGATGGCGGTGGGATCAAGGTCGGCGTATCGTATCGTGACTGATGCCCTTAGCGGCAGTGTGGAAGTGCGGGGACCCACCGGCACGCTCACTCAGTCGTGGAGCGCCGCCGCGCGCAACGTGGGTCGAGCGCCTCTGGTCACGATACCGGTGGGAAGCCCGGTTGACGTGGAAGTCGTGAACGCGAATCCGCTGCTGTATCGGTACGATGTGCAAACCACAGTGGTGGCGCGCAAACCATTGCCCTCCTGCAATTCGTTGGGCAGCCGACTGGCCGCTACCGGATTTCTCACCAGCTTTGCCGGCATTGCGTCCATAGCACAGCCCGTGCTCGGCCAAAGTATGGGACAGCTCTTTCAGGTACCACCCGCAATCGTGGAAGCGGCTACGCGCGGCGATGCGCTCATCACGGCGGGAGCCGCCGAGGCCGTCCTCACCGCCCACCGGAACGGCGTAGAGCGATACGTCGGCTTTCTCAATTCCGTGCGCAAGCTGTCCACCACGCTCGACGATTCATTGGCGGTCATCGCGGAACTAGGCGAATCACAGCCGACCGATTCGTTGCTCGACGGTCTCGTGCGATCACTTGAACGCACATACACGGGACTCAGCCAATCGGCGCGCGTTCCGCTGACGATTCGGCGGGAACAGGACGAGGCTCGCCCACATCTGAGTGCACTTGCCGGCGTGGCGAAGGGAATCGCGCGTGGCAACTACGAGGGGGACGCGGCCACGGGAGCGGCGGCGGAGGTCAGTCGACTCACCGCGACGGTAAGCGCTGCCCAGGACAACCTCACCACGTCGTATCGAACGCTGCAAGCCCTGCTGCTGCGCATTGAGAACGCCAAGGTGCGAACGCGGCAAGTGTTCAGCTTCGATGCCAGCACCGACATTCGCCGGCTGACGCTGGATGTACAGCCGACGGCGGAGTTTCCGGAGGTGTTCCGAGGCCGCGTCGGGAGACAGGATCTGTACGCCGAACCATCGGTGTCGCTGCTCTGCCAGATTTCCGTCGGCGTGGGATTTGTGAATCAACCACCCGAATACGTCATCGGCAACGGCGTGATCGACAACCGGCAAACTGACCAGCGGTTCGCTGTGGCGGTCATGCTGCACGTTGCGCAGCAGAAATTTCCCATCCTCGGCGGCCTGGTCGGTTTCGGGTTTGGCCTCGGGGGCGCCAGATCTCTATGCCGGTGGCAGCCTTCGCGTGCTTGACCCGATGATGATCAACATCGGCGTGGCGTGGCAGCGATCGCAGACACTCCCAGCGGGTTTTGTCGAAGGACAACCGCCGCCAAGCCCGGAACGCATGTCTGACCTACCCAAACGGTATCGTCCATCGCTCTTCTGGGGCGTAAGCATCGCTCGTTGACTCGGAGTCACGCATGCAGCAACGCTCGCTCGTCCTCGCGGTATTCAGGGCCCTGCTGCTCACCACGGTGGCCGCGGTCGGTCGTGCCCAGGGAGGCAGACTTCCGCCTAAGCGCGCTCTCATCATCGCCATCGGGGATTACCCAGTCGAGCAAGGTTATGCAAAGATCCACGTGTCGCGTGACGTGGAGTTGATGCGCGCGACGCTCGTCGCACAGGGCTTCGATTCGTCGTCGGTGCGAGTCATCGAGAATGCCGCTGCCACGCGGGAAGGTATCCTCGGCGCACTCGATCAACTGATCGCCAGCGCCGCGGTGAGTGCCGCCGTGGTCGTTCATTATTCGGGGCATGGTCATCGTATTAGTGATGACAATGGCGATGAACTCGATGGCTATGACGAGGTCCTGGTTCCGTATGGTGCGCCCGCCTCGGTTCGGGCCGCCGGGTATCGTGGAGAACGTCACATCCGCGACGAGGAATTCGGCGCGCGACTCGATCTGCTTCGTAAGAAGATTGGACGGACCGGTTCTCTGACTGTACTCATCGACGCTTGCTTTTCGGGATCCGGCACGCGCGGCGCACCTGAGGACGCTGCCGTTCGGGGCGTCTCACAGCCGATCATTGTGGCCGGAGCGCGGGCGGTGTCTTCGGTTGGCCTCGACGAGGGAAGCGGACTGATCGACCGCTCGCCGCTGGCTCGCGGGGACGATGGGGGCGCGCTGGCCGCTAGCGGAATGGCGCCCATGGTTGTGATCTCGGCATCGCGCCACGACCAAGTCGCGCGCGAAGCGTACGACGAACAGCGGACTCCTGTCGGTTCCCTCTCGCTCGCTATTAGTCGCTTGCTACCGCGTCTGGAACCGGGCGCAACGTACCGCGACCTGTTCGATCGTGTCGGGATCGCGATGGCCGGGATGAATCTCGGCGATCAGAGTCCACAGCTTGAGGGCGTCGTCGATGCGCAGGTGTTCAGCGGTCCGGATCGTCGCGCAGCAGTCTTTCTGCGCGTGGTGGCGACCGCATCGGATTCCGCCGTTGAAGTTTCCGGAGGGGGCCTGTTTGGATTGCTGCCGGGGACTCACGTCACGTTCCACAAGCGCGGTACCTCCGATCCCACCGCGAGTACGCCACTCACGTCCGGGATAGTGAGCACGTCTTCCGAGAACCGCGCAGTAGTCGTGCTGCAGGCGAAAACGGAACCCGCCGTGCTCCGAGATAGCTGGGTGTTCGTCACAGCCTATGCCTACGGTGACTTGCGAGTCCGCGTCGCGGTCGATGAGGCACTGAACACCACGATGGCCTCCAGGATTCGAGAGGCACTGCGTCCGATCTCCATTGTCGAGATGGTGCGTGTCAAGCCCGACCTGCGAATCGCTGCGACGCCGACCGGTCGCGGCGGAGCGCAGGTCGCTCTCTTCGATGCGCTGGGAACCATTCGATTGACGGCTCCGCTCACCACTTCGTCTCCGGCATTCTCAGACCAGCTGCGCCTGGCTGTGCATGGCGTTGCGCGCGCGGATTACCTTCGCCGGCTCACACTGAGCAGTCCACGCCTGCGAGTGCGCATGGACCTCGTGCGCACCCAACCTCGACTCACCTGGTCGGGCACCAGCGCCAGCTGTTCGGGTGCTGCGCCTGCGCCATTGCCAAGTGTGCCGACGACCGAAGGCGTGCGATTGTCGCCCGGCGATGAATACACGTTGCGGTTGATCAACGACGGGCCGGAGCCCGCCTATATAGTGGTGCTTGATCTGCAGCCCGACGGCCGCGTCTCCCAGATATTTCCGCTTCCACAGTCGTCAGGCAGTGACAATATGCTTCTGGCGGGAAAGAGCTTTCTGATTCCGGATATCTGCTACTACGCGGAGGAACCGTACGGCCCGGAACTGCTCAAGCTGTTCGCGACCAGAGAACGCATTGACTTCTCGCCGGTGTTGTCCGGGGCAACGAGTGCCACGCGCAGCGCCGCCTCACCACTGGAGCAGCTGTTCAGCGATGTCTACGCAGGAACTCGCGGGGCTGCCGTCGCGCCGGTTGGTGAGGCAACAACCTACGGGGTGACCATCAGTGTTGTTCCGCGCCGGCCGGCGCGCCGCCCGGGAGGCTGAATGACTGCACGCGTTCGTACTATGGCAAGGCTGCTGCTGGTGCTGACCTTCACGACGGCGGTCGGCCTGCCCGCGCAGACCGTATCGAGGGGACCTTCGCACGCACCCAAGCGTTATGCAGTCCTGCTCGGGATCAATGAATACCCGGCTGGAGTGCCAACGCTCAAGGGGTCGCCACTCAACGACGTCGAGTTGATGCGTGATTTGCTCGTCAAGCGACTCGGGTTTCCGGTGACAAACATCATTACCCTGATGGATCGACAGGTCACGCGCACCAATGTGATCGCCACGATTCGTCAACACCTCGGTCAAGCGGGAGTGAATGATGTGGCGTTGCTGTACTACTCCGGTCACGGCATCCAAGTCAACGACTCATTGAAGCCCAGATCAGATGGCGCCACCGAGCCTGATAGTCTCGACGAAGCGCTCCTCTTGTGGGACAGCGACGAGGCACGCGCAACATACCTGTTGGACGATGAATTGGGTTTGCTGCTCGACGAGTTGCCTGCGCGAAGAACGATTGCGATCATCGACGCCTGTCACTCGGGATCAGCGACCCGGGCGAGCGGGGATGACGAGGTGTTCTGGTCCACGCTCGGCAAGGGTGCGGCCCCGCGGCTTCCCGAACGCATCGACGATGCGCGGGCCGCATTCCTGCCGAGGCGGGTGCTGCTGGCCGATACGCGCAACGTCATTGTCGCACCGGAAACTCTTCTGACCACGGGCGCCAGCGTTCCGCAACGCGGGCACTTGCTGCTCTCGGCGGCCCTCGACGGCGAGGTGGCGCTCGGCGGACCCATAACGATGCCGGATGGAACGCGTAGACCCCTCGGCCTGTTTACCACGGCCCTCAATCTGGCCATTCAGGCGTCCAATCAGCGAACGACGATGCAGGAGATCATTGTAGCCGTTCGGCGCGCAGTGTCACCTGTCGCGCGTCGGATACAAGGTGCGCCACAGACGCCCGGCGCGACCGGCGCGTGGACGATGGAGACACTTCACCAAGTGCTCGAAATTCCAGCGCCACCTCGTATTCGCCGCCCTGGTGGACGCCGAGTGCGTAGAGTATAGCGAGTCGAAACATCTGAACGACCACGATCATCAACGGAGGTCACCATGTTGGACACCATTCTGCTACGCGCGTCATGCCGCGTTGGCCTCTTTCTCGCCTTGTCGGCCGGGTCTGCAGGAGTCATTCTCGCGCAATCAGGCGTGGATCTTGCCCCGGCGCGTGTGATCGTGCCGGTCTCCGCAATGGTGGGCGATTCGATTGTCGTGAGCGTGGTAACAAAGAACTCCGGAACGATAGCGTTGTCGACAGCGTGGTCCATTCGCGTCGTGCTCTCGACCGACAGCCTGATCACTGCCGCGGATCCCGTATTGCGGGAGATTCCAGTATCCCGGATCGTCCGAGTCTCTGCTCGCGATTCCGCAGTGATCACAGTTCGCATCCCGGTGGCCACCGCACCGGGCACCTATTTCATCGGCGCCGTGGCGGATCCCACGAACGTGGTCGCCGAACTCAATGAGCGTAACAACTTGCGGTGGGCAGAGAACACGACACTGGTCGCTTCTCGCTTTGACTTAGCGGTGACCGCGATCGACAAGCCGGCAGCTGTGCAAATCGGTACCGCCATGGCGCTAGGCATTCGCATCACCAATCTCGGAACAGCTCAAACACCTCCCGGTTGGGTTGGTCGAGTTTACCTCTCCACGGATCGTGCATTTTCCTCCGATGATCACTACCTCGGCGACTTCGTCTTCCAGCAGGCGCTCGGTGCGTCGGCAACATCGACAGTGAGCTTGAGCTACCAGGCTGCCAAGCTCGGTGATTTCTACCTCGTGGCCATTGTCGACGGCGCAAACGAGGTTGGGGAAAGTGCGGAAGGGAATAACGTCGCTGCGTCGACCAGCCTGATCCACTTCTGGGAGGCATACATTGACCTCACGGCGGCGTTCGCGAGCGTACCGTCAACGGTGTTCAGCGCGCCGGCCTCGGGCGAAACGTTTCCGATCGTGCTTGAACTGCGCAATCTTGGCACTCTAAAGGCATCACCGGCAAATTGGACGACACAAGTATTCCTCTCGGACAACTCCACGATTGACGGCTTTTTGGAGACGACGAAGGATGTGCTCCTCACATCTCACACCGAGGCCAGCGAGATCCCGGCGGGAGGCTCGGTGACCCGGACACTGAACGTGACGCTACCCCCCGGCCTCACCCCCTCCGGGACGCTCCAACCATCTGGTACCCGCACGTTCTGGTATCTCGGTCTCAAGGTCGATGCAACCAGCCTCGTATCGGAGGCCAGGGATCCGGTCACCGGCAACAACAACACACTCGCCTGGGGTTTGCAGGTGACTGCCGCTCCGGACCTCGAGGTGATTTCGGCAACGGTGGCACCGCGCTCGGGATCGTCCGCCCCGATCATCGCGACCATACGTAACAATGGACCTGGCGCGGCGCCGTCCGGTTGGTCGAGCGTGACCACCATCAGTGGTCCGAATGCGTCTCGCGTTCCGGGCGCCATTGTTCGCACGATCGGCCCTTCGCCGACCCGGTTCGACCAGCGACTCCCCGGGGGCACCACCACGACGCTCGCCGCCGCCTCGCTGCCCAGTGACGCGGCACCTGGCGCCTACACGCTTGTCATTGCACTCAATTCGACGCCACAGATGTTCTCCGAGGAATTCCCGACAGCGACCCTTCGCCTCGAAAACAACACCCGTCAGCTAACGGTTCAGCTCTCCACGCAGTGGGACATCATGGTGGATTCACTAGCGGCCACTTCTGACGGCCACTGGTTTGCGTACCTTAAGAACGTCGGCGGAGGAACGGTGCCTGGGAACTGGCAAGTCAACCTCTTTGCCAGTGGGACGCCGGCCGACGCGTCGACCTGGCGCACCGTCGGTTCAGCGACGATGGTGGATCCGCTCGTCGCGGGGATTGAATGCGCGCTGCTGCTGGATTCCCGGATCAACATGACGACCGTTCGCAACGATGACTTCCTCATTGCCGTGATCGACGTGACAGACGTGATCCCGGAAACCAACGAGCAAAACAATCGAGGTGTATCAACGAAGCCGCTCAAACCGTAACCCAGTATTTCAGCTGATGCGGGTCTACTACCTACTGTGTTAATACCCTGCTCGGAACCCGAGCGTCAGCGTGCGCCCGGCTGTGACGGTCGCGTTGTCCGGCGCGCCGCGTTGCACGTTGAGCAGGTTGTCGCCCCCAAGCAGCACGGACCACTCGCGCACCAGACGATAGCTGATATTCCCGCGCAGTCGCGTCACGCCGCCATAGTTCAACCAGAAGCTCCGCAGCTGCCGGCCGTTCAACGGCTGCTCGCGGCTGGTATCCGACAACGCCGCGCCAACACCCACGCGGTCGTAGCCAATCCAGTCTTCGGCGCGTGTCATCATGGCGCTGGCGCTCCAACGCGACGCCACCCAGGTCGCACTGAGACTGTACGTGCGCGCTGGCACGTCCAGCATGCGGTCGCCCACGCGCAGGTCACCGCCGTACAAGCGGGCCAACTGATCGACCCGACTGTCCACCACGGTCATGGATCCCGCCAGCATCAGCCGATTGACAGTGGAACGCGCCTGCAGTTCCCAACCGCGATTCGTGATCGCCCCGATATTCTCCAGCGTATACGACATCCGCCGCACCAACGCCCCGTTGGCCGTGGCGTAGGTGGAGGTGCCGGCAACGGGCTGAATGAGTCCCGATGCGCGCTGATCGAAGCGCGTCACGTGCAGTGACAGCGCGCGGCTGAACAGCGCATCGATACCCGCCTCGATGCCGGTTTGTGATTCCGGCTGCAGCGAGGTGGCGCTGGCATTCACCACGCGCCCCATCCATGTCGCTCCGCGCGCAATGCTGGACGCGGGTCGAATGCCGGTACCGTACGCGGAGCGCAGCTTGACGACCACGCCGTTGACGTCGCCAACATACGCGACGCCAAGCATCGGCAGCAGCGCGTTCTGCGGCGTGTCAGTAAATCCGACCGTCCGTTCCGCACGACCGCCCGCCACCAGGTAGAGCTGGTCTCGCCAGGCCAGATTCGCCTGTGCCGTGAGTCCGCCACTGTTACCCCACCGGGTCACCAACGCCTGCGGCGTGGCGCCGCGCGCAAAGGCCTGCGCCGAGGAACCAAAACCGAGATTGACGCGAGCCACTTGTGTCAGTCCCTCGCCGTCGATCAACTCGCGCGTGAAGGCCTGCTCTCCGGCAAAGGTGAGCGCCAGCATCGTGCGCGGCGACAAGTCGTAGCGACCCACGGCGCGCAGCCGCAGCGTGCCACGGTCGGCACCGCCTTGTCCGTCCACCAATGCACTGCCAAAGGTTGACGGCATTGGCAGCCCCGCCGTCGACAACCCCTGCATGCGATAGCCGTCGATACCGACAATGACGGTGTTCGTCCAACGGAGCGATGGCATCATCGTTGCCGTGCCACCAAGCGTGTACTGGGTCATGTCCTGTCCCGTCGCGCTGTCGCCCGCCACGCCGGTCGAGTCAATCGCCGGCCGACGGACGGCCACGGAGTCTGACGGCCCCGGCGGTCGAGCGACGACGCTGTTGGCGCGCGCGGTCGTCTCGAACGACGGTGCCGCGCCGCCGAACACGAATCCCGTACTGGCGTTCGCTTTTTGCAGCGACAGGCGCCCCGTGCCCGTGAGCACCGCGCGCGATAGCACAAAGCGTACATCGCCATCGGCCAGTACGCGACGTTCCGACGCGCCTGGCAGATACGCACCAACGGTGCCGACATTGAGGCCCAGACCGAATGTGCGACGACTGCCGCCGCCACGCAGCGCGATGGCGTGCTCCTGCACGAATGCATCTCTCGGCGCGTAGTCGGTGGCGGCAACACCCGCCACACTGCTCAGCTGGATGGACGTGTTGCCGGAAGCCGTGCCATCGTGCCGCGTGAGGATGTTCACGACACCGCTGATGGCATCGGCGCCGTACAGCGCCGCACCCTGCGGACCACGAATGACTTCCACGCGCTCGACACGGGCCGGATCGAGTTGCGTGACCAACAGCGGATTCGCCACTTCAATGCCGTCCAGATACACCTTGGGCGCGCTGGTGCCAAACGAACTGGCCCCGCGAATGCTGCCGTAGCGGGCGGACAACGTGCCGGCGGTGCTGCTCCAGGTCCAGACGCCTGGCACCGCCAGATCGAGTGCCTCGCCCAGCGACGTCGCGCGCTGACGCGCCAACGTGGCCCCGTCGATGACCTCAAGCGCAAACGGTGACCCGCGTTGCGGCGCGCCATCGGGGGTTCCCGTCACCACCACACGATCCAGCACACTGGCTCGTCGAATGAGCGGCGCAATGGAGAGGCCTGATGCCACCGGCCGCGACGGCGCGAGCACGACCTGCGTACTGCCCACCACGATGGCCCGCAACGTGGTGCCCGCCAGCAGCGTCTCGAGTACGGCACCTACGGGCACGCGGTCGAGGGTCAGGCACACGCGACGGCCAGGCGGCAGCAATTCGTTGCTGTACGACAGCTCGACCTTGGACAGCCCAGCGACGCGATCGAGCGCATCGCGCAGTGCGGCATCCGGCATGCGTACGCTGACAATCCGATCCAACGGCGCCGCCCACTGTGACGAGCGATCGGTCACGGTGACACGCGAGGCACAGACGGGTTCGTCGATGGCGACGAGTCCGACGCCGGTTCGCGGCGCGTTGGAGAGCGCTCGCGCTGACGCGGCGGGCGCGATCGAGAATCCGAGCGCGCCCGCGACAATCCACCGTCGCATCCCGTGTCGTGACTGCATGCGCCTCAGGGTATCGTGCCGCGTCCCACCGAACGAAGGATGACGGTATCACCACGCTGCTCGGCGTCGGCACCAAGCAGTGCGGCAATCGTGCTCACCACGCGCGCCGAGTCCTGCTGAACCGGCATCGTCACGGTGAGACGCAACAACGCCGAGTCCGCGACCAGCATATTGATGCCATACCACCGCTTCAAATCCGCCTGCACTTCGGACAACGGCGCATCCCGGTAGGTCAGTTGACCGCGGGTCCACGCCATTTCGTCTTCCGTCACTGTACCGCGAGTGACCGCCACGGTTCCGGCACTCACGACGCCGCGGTCTCCGGCCCGCAACTCGACGGCCGGCCTCGCCGACGGCGACGATTCGCGCACGGCCACGATGCCGTGGGTGACAGACACTGAAACGCCACCCCTGGCGTCGGTCTTCACCACAAAACTGGTGCCGATGTCGCGGATTTCTGCATCCCGGGCGCGCACGGTGAACGGATGCGCATCATCGTGCTTGACATCGAAGTAGGCTGCCCCATCGAGCACCACGGATCGGTCACCGTCGGCATACCCGACCGCAACCGTCAGACGGCTTCCCGGCGCCAGCACGATCCGACTGCCGTCCGGCAACGTGAGCGAGTCGCGTTGACCGACTTGTGTGGCCAGCACCTGCGCCTGCTGCACCACCGCGCCGGCACTCCGCCAGGCGCGAAGCCCGACAAACGCCACCATCACAGCGGCGGCCGCAAAGGTGACGCGCCTCCACGAGCCCTTCGAAACGCCGTTGGCTCCCCAACCCCGCGTCGCGCGAGAACCGTCAGGCGCCCCGCCGCGAACCACCGACAGAGGCGCGGACTCGGACCGTCGAGCCCGGACCATCCTCAGCGCGGCTTCAACATCGATAGGCCGATCCATGCCGGCTTCCGCGCGATCACTGTGGGCCTTAACAGTGCGGACCAACGCGGCGTCAACAGGATGTGAGGCCAACCAGGCCTCCATGGTCTCTTCCTCGGCTGGGTCACTTTCCCCCGCCACAAGGCGAGCGAGAGCATCCCAGTCGGGCTCTTGAGCGTTCGTATCCGGCTGACGGGAATCGTCGTGCATGTCCAGTGAACACGGAAAGGAGGCGGCACCCTACCCCCACGCGAAATCGGGGCGGTCTGCTATAGTATACCCGGATGCCGCTCCCTCCGTGCTCCCCCACGGGGAGACGTCTTCCGCCGTGCCGTGGAGGCTTGCTTCGCGGTTTTCCCTGGCCTTTCCAGCGCTCGACGTGACCGATAGCCCGAATGACCGCGATCTGCTCGCACGTCTGCGCGAAGGCGACCATCAGGCGTTCGAGTCGATATTTCGGCAGTGGTATGAGCCGGTTGTCCGATCCGCCAGTCGGGTGTTGCGCGACGTCGGTGTCGCCGAGGAACTGTCGCAGGATGTGTTTCTGGAACTGTGGCGTCGTCGGGAATCGCTGGCCCCCGACAGCAGTGTCGCGGGCTACTTGATGCAAGCGGTTCGCAATCGCGCGCTCAATCATTTGCGACATCTGGCCGTCCAGAAGAAGAGTGTGGTGTACGTCGAGGCGATGAGCGAACCGACCGAGGCGGCGGATGCGCAGGTGCAGGCCACCGAATTGCAGTCGGCCCTCACGCAGGCCATCGCGGAGCTGCCGCCACGCACCCGGGAAGTGTTCGTCATGAGTCGCGAGCGCGGACTGCGCTACAGCGAGATCGCCGATGCACTCGGCGTATCCGTGAAAGCGGTGGAGGCGAACATGAGTCGCGCGCTGCGTATCCTGCGCGATCGACTGGCGGCGTTTCTGCCGGAGCATTCCGCCGAGTAACAGTGTGCACCGGTGCGGTGAGACCGCCGTCCGGGCATAGGGTGCCGCCATGTTCGTGTGTTGATGTCACGAACGCCGGATGCAATGCCACGACTCGCGCGGCCACTCGCACCGACGGCACCGAGGAACCATTCATGTCCCGTATGCGACCAATCGCCATCGCGCTGACCATGACGCTTGTTGGTTTGGCAGCGTGCAATGATTCGACGAGCCCGCAGATGCTCTCGCTGGGCAGCGCGTTCAACACGGCCCCGGCCGGATTCAACGAAGTGTCCAGTAGCGTGGCGGGCGGCGATGCCTCCGCCGGATTGCCCTGGCAGCCCGAGCGCGGCCGCGGTGGCCCCATGGGCGGACCGGGCATGGGCGGCTTCATGGGCGGCAACATGGATGTGAATTTCCTTGGTGGTGTGGCCGCCGGACGCGGACCCGATCGCGGTCCATTCGCGACCGGCGACGCCGGCAACTGCACGTTCTCGGCGGCCACCGGTGACGTGACCTGCGCACCAGTCATTCGCGGCGGTCTCACCATCACGCGCATCCTGACGTTCAAGACGGCCAATGGCACGGCGCAGGCGACGCACGACAGCACCACCAATTCAGTGCG
Source organism: Gemmatimonadaceae bacterium (assembly GCA_016720905.1). NCBI lineage: Bacteria > Pseudomonadati > Gemmatimonadota > Gemmatimonadia > Gemmatimonadales > Gemmatimonadaceae > Gemmatimonadaceae bacterium. Next base: position 18,506 of record JADKJT010000002.1, read on the forward strand.
CACACGCATGACAGCCAATGGCACGGTGCAACGCCGTGACAGCGTGACGGCGACCGTGCAGAACAGCTCGGACCGCACGGTCACCGGACTCGCCGTCGGCAGCACGCTGCGTACGGTCAACGGGACGGCTCAAGGGTCGGAGAGTGCCACTGGCAAAACCCGTGACGGCAAGGCGTTTTCGGCGCAACGCACGATGGGCGACACCACGACCGGTCTGACCATTCCCGTGGAGAACGGCCGACCGACGTACCCGACCGCCGGCACGGTCATTCGCTCAATGAAAGTGGTGATGACCGTGGACGGCACGACACATACCTCGCTGCGCCGGGAGGTGATCACCTACAATGGCACCGCCACCGCGTCGCTCGTCATCACGCACGACGGAACGACCAAGACGTGCGCGTTGCCGTTGCCGATGGGCCGCCCGACCTGTCAGTAAGGAGTGCAGGACCACCGCGGAGGGGCGGTGGGTGGGGAAGACGGGAGAATGGAGGGAGACGGGAGACGTCCAGTCAGCGCGAATTGTCGCCGGCTGGACGTCTCCCGTCTCCATTCTCCCGTCTCCCGTCTTAAGAAACCGCCCTACCGAATGCGCAATCCCACCCGATGCGCCACTGGTCGACCACCGCGCATCGGCTCCATGGCATAGTCAATCGCAATGCGATCGATCGTCACGCCGAGGCCGGCCGTCACCAACGACTCGTCGCGCTCACGCGGGAGACGAAAGCCCTGGCGCAACGTGATCGCCACGCCTTCAATGGGCACATAAGCCACTTCGGCGCCACCGGCCGGACGCACGAACAGATCGCCCTCGAGAGTCAGCGCCATTTGCGCGCCCACATCCCAGTGTCCAGCGACTGATTGGTAGCCGCCGAATCCGACGCCGATGCGTCTGGGCAGCGTGCCCTTGATGCCATTGAGTCGCGGACCCGCACCGAGGTTCTGCATCACCACGGCCAGGGTGCCCGGTCCCAGCGCACGATTCATCCCGATGTCGAACGCAACCGTGCCATCATGCGCGGCCCCCAGGCGATCCTCCGCGTACTTGACGCTGGCTCCGAGCCGCAGGCCCTTGATGGTGCGAGCCAGACCGAATGTGAACGCGGTGCTTGACGCCGACACCTCACCACCGTCTGCGAGGTGCGTGGCACCCGTCTTCACCACGTCGCCGTAGGAGGCGCCCGCCGGTGCGAGATAGGTCACGAACTGGGCACCGATTCCCACAGTGAGCGAGCCGGCCGTTGACGTGGTCCCCATCGATCCGGATGTCGCCGCAGCGCCATAGCGTTGCATCGAAATCACCGAACCGCGCGAGCTCGCCAGCATGCCGGGGTTGTAGAACATGGCGTCACCATCGGTCGAGGCCACGCCGGCATTGGCCATCGCGGCAATGCGTGCGCTCGCCGGGAGCCGAAGGACAAGCGGTCCCTCGCCAACGGGTTGCGCGGGGGCATTCGTGGCGGCGAGTGTGCCGATTACGGAGAGGCCCAGCAGACTGGAAAAGGCCTGCCTCACGTGGCGGCCCCTGGGGAGGTCTTGCGGATCGTGTGAGTCATGAGTCAAATGAACGCCATGATCCATTCCCTCGCCAGCACATCGGGACCCGACGCGTCGCAGGCACCTGTACCCACGTCCTCAGGGACAAGTGGAGTGGCGGACTGGCGCCTTGGCCCGCAAACACCCCAAACGAAAGGCTGGCTGCTCCGCCGAGTCGGCCTGTGGATACTGACGCGCGCCGGATGGCGATTCGAGGGGGCCATGCCGGACATCCCGAAATTTGTCGCGATTGTCGCACCGCACACATCGAATTGGGATTTCCCGATCGGCCTCGCCGCGAAATGGGCGCTGGGATTCGACACGCATTGGTGGGGCAAGGACTCGCTGTTCGCGCCGCCGTTGGGGTGGTTCATGCGCGCAAACGGCGGCATTCCCGTGCAACGGAAACAGAGTTCCAAGGTGGTGGAAACCACCATCGACGCGTTTCGCGCGAACGACCGGTTCGCCCTGGCGCTGGCCCCCGAGGGCACGCGCAAGAAGGTGACCAAGTGGCGGACCGGATTCTGGCATGTCGCCAAGGGCGCTCAGGTGCCGATCTGCTGCGTGGCCTTCGACTGGCCCCGCAAGGTGATTCGTCTGGGACCAACCACCATGCCGGACGAGGACGATCAGGCGGCCGGCATTGCGCGCATCCGCAGCTACTTCGCCAACGTGCGCGGCTACAATCCGGCGCAACAGGCCTAGTGCGCGCATCGAGGTGATCGTCGACAGGGCGTTGTCGACCCTCGTAGCTTTCACCATGCCTTTTCCCCGCCCCGCCATCCACGCCCGCGCGGCGCAGTTCGTCGCGCGGGTTGCCTGTGCACTGTGTCTCGCCACATCGCTGAACGCCCAGAGTGCCAGGGAGACGCCGGCACCATTCCCCGCGCCGGACTCACAGACGGTCGGACGCGCCGTGCGCGCCGCCACGGCTCCGGTCATTGACGGACGTGACGACGACGCGGTATGGCGTTCCGCGCCGGCCATGACCGATTTCCGGCAGTTCGATCCGGGCGAAAATCTGCCCGCCACGTTTCGATCCGAAGCGCGGGTCGCCTACGACGATCGCAACCTGTACGTGCTGGTCCGCGCCTTCGATCCGCATCCCGACAGCATTGTGTCGCTGCTCAGCCGTCGCGACGTGAAGACGGCCAGCGATCAACTCAAGATCATCGTCGATGCCTACAAGGATCGTCGCAGTGGCATCGAGTTGGCGGTGAACCCTGCCGGTGTGAAGCGCGATTTCTCGATGTACGGCGACGTCACCGAGGATGCCACCTGGGATGGGGTCTGGGATGTCGGCACCAGCATCGACAGCCTGGGGTGGGTGGCCGAATTCCGCGTGCCGCTCAGTCAACTGCGCTTCACCGCCAAGGACATTCACGAATTCGGATTCGGCGTGTGGCGCGATGTGGCGCGCCTGAATCAACGGGATGCGTGGCCGGCCTATCGACCCTCACGACGCACGCTGGTGTCACAGTTGGGCACGATTATGGGGATCGAGCGCATCGGCACGCCGCGTCGCCTCGAACTGCTGCCCTACACGGTCACCAAGAGCGTACCCAATCCAGCTGCGCGCGCCGGTGGCGACCACGGCGAGCTCACCGGAGGGCTCGATCTCAAAGCCGGACTGGGTTCGCATGTGACGGTCGACGCAACGGTCAATCCCGACTTCGGCCAGGTGGAGGCCGATCCCGCCGTGCTCAATCTGAGCGCCTTTGAAATCCGTTTCGACGAACGGCGACCGTTCTTCCAGGAAGGGGCCGGCCTGTATCGCTGCAACGGACCGTGCGAAGGCATCTTCTACACGCGCCGCATTGGGCGAACCCCGCAGCTACGCAGCGCCACGGCGGATCCGGTGTTCACCAACATCACCGCCGCCGCAAAGATCACCGGTCGCTTCGACAACGGGGTCGCGTTTGGCCTCGTCAACGCATCCACGGAGCGCGTGCGTGGCGTGAACGGCAACACCATTGAACCGCAGACCAACTATCTGGTGGCGCGCGCGCTGCGGGAGTTGCGCGGCGGACGTTCGCAGCTGGGCGTGCAACTCACCGATGTGCGCCGTCAACGTGATGTGGGCACGGACGCCTTCCTGCGGCGGTCGGCGACGACGCTGCTGCTGCAGGGCTTCCACCGGTTCGCGCATGACCGGTGGGAGTGGTCGGGCTACACGGGGCTGAATGACGTGCGCGGCTCGGCCAGGTCGATCGCGTTGACCCAGCGCAACAGTGTGCACCTCTATCAGCGACCGGATCACGAACAGACCTACGACTCCACGCGCACGGCGATGGGCGGACTCGTATTTTCCACCGGCATCAAACAAGTGGGCGGGCGGACGCGATACGAGAACGTGTTTCGTTACGCGTCAGCCGGCGTGGAATTCAACGATCTCGGATTCGTCAATCTGGTCAACGACGCGTCGTTCAGACAGCAGGTCGACCTGCGCCAATTGCGTCCATCGCGGGTGTTTCGCTCCGCCTTTTCCACCGCGTCGCTGGAGTCACACTGGACCACTGGCGGCGTGCTGTCGGCACAAGTCCTGTCCGTGCACACCAGCGGTGGATTTCACAACAACTGGGGTGGAGCGATCACCACCAGCCTGAGCGATTTCGGCGGCACCTATTGTGTCAGCTGCGCGCGGGGAGGACCGGCGCTCCGACAATCGTCCAAGCAAGGCATCCGTTTCGATCTGGTCGGTGATCCCCGACCGTCGGTGGTCCCGAAGTTTGCGTATCGCATCGGCAACAGCGATGGCGGCCGCTCCTGGTACCGCGGCGCCGATGCCGGTGTGGATCTGCGCGTGGCCAGTCGCTTCTCCACATCGCTGAACGTGTCGACCGACGAGATCACCAACGACCAGCAGTGGGTCGGCAACTTCGGCGCGTTTCTCAGCGACACCACCCACTTCACGTTTGCGCGCTTGCACCAGCACATCCTCGCCGTCACGGCACGGGGCAATTGGACCGCCACGCCCACGCTCTCGTTGCAGATCTATGCGCAACCGTTCGTGAGCACCGGCGACTACGCGGACTGGCGCGCATTGGGCAACGTCCGCGACGCGAACTATGACGCGCGCTTTTCCACCTACCGTACCACCGCGCCCCGTGGATTCAACGTCAAGCAGTTCAATTCGAATGCGGTGCTGCGATGGGAATACCGGCCGGCCAGCACGCTGTTCCTGGTCTGGCAGCAAGGACGCGCGCCGGACGAGCTCAACCCGGGAAGCTTCGCGCCGCGACGGGACCTCCAGAACCTCTTCGACGCGCGCCCGTTGAACACCGTGCTGCTCAAAATCAGCTACTGGTTCAACCCGTAGTAGCACGCCCCGTCTCCCGTCTCCCGTCTCTCGTCTCCCGTCTCCCAAAACATGACGGAAACGTCGCATTTCCTGCCCCCACCCCCCTTCCCTCGGACGGGGTTCCGGCGGAGTTTTCCGTATCCCTTCTTCGGAGCGATTCCCGAATGCGCGTGACGACCGTCGGCGTGGTGGGCGCTGGTGCGATGGGGAGCGGCATTGCCGCCCTCGCCGCCTCGGCGGGCTGCCGCGTCGTGCTGCTGGATATTCCTGGCGACCCGGACCCGACGTCGCCCAATCGCAGCGCCCCCGCGCGTTCGGGTCTCGCCAAATCGGTCAAATCAAAGCCGGCCTCGTTCATGGAGGCGGCCGCCGCCCAGCGCGTGCAAATCGGCAATATCGAGGATGATCTGGGTCTGCTCGCCGCGTGCGACTGGATCGTCGAAGCGATCATCGAACTGCCCGAACCGAAACAACAACTGTTCGCGCGCATCGAAGCGCTGATGAAACCCACCGCGATCATTTCATCGAACACGTCCGGCATTCCCATGTCGGTCTTGCTCGCCGGTCGCTCGGAGAAGTTCCGTCGCCGTTTTCTCGGCACGCACTTCTTCAATCCGCCGCGCTACATGCACCTCCTTGAACTCATCCCCACGCCGGAGACCGACCCGGCAGTGATCGGTGCCATCCGGGAGTTCGCCGAACGCACGCTTGGCAAGGGCATCGTGATGTGCAAGGATGTGCCGGGATTTGTCGCCAACCGACTTGGCGTCTACGGCATGGTCGGCACGATGCGCCGTATGGAGCAGCACGGTCTCACCATCGATGAGGTTGACGGACTCACCGGATCGCTGGTCGGGCGCGCCCGCACGGCAACGTTTCGGACCGGGGATCTCACCGGCATCGATGTGCTGGCGCATGTCACCAAGGGAATTGGCAGTGCGACGGGTGAAGACTTCGCGCTGCCGCCCTGGATTCTGGAACTCGTGGCCAGCGGGAAGTTGGGCGACAAGACCGGCGGCGGGTTCTACACGAAGACCAAGACCGGCACGTTGACGTTTGATTGGCAGACGAAGTCGTATGTGCCGCAGCAGCGGCTTGAGGGTGGCGACATCGGTCAGGCCATTCGGCCGCCGATTGCCCAGCGGTTGCCGGCTGCCAAGTCCATCCCCGGCGCGCAGGGCGCGTTTCTCCGCGATCACCTGCTCGATGCCGCGCACTATACGCTCACGCTCGCCTCGCAACTCGCCTACGACATTGTCGCGATCGATCGCGCGATGGAATGGGGCTACGGATGGGAAGCGGGACCGTTCCGCATCATGGATGCGCTCGGACTCGAGTGGCTGCGACAGGAATTCGATGCCCGTGGCGATGCCCGCCCTGCGTTGCTGGAGGCGGCACATGGCAGCTTCTACAAGGGTGGTGAGTACCTGACATTCGACGGCACGTATGAGCCGGTACCCGACATTCCCGGACGCATCTCCCTGGCGGGACTCGCGCGAAGTGGCCGTGTCCTTGAGGACAACGGGCTGTCGCGCCTGATCGATCTGGGAGACGGTGTCGCGTGTTTCGAGTTCCGCAGCAAGATGAACTCGTTGGGCGACGGGGTCCTGAAGGGCCTTGAGAGCGCCATCGCAAAGGTCGAAAAACTCGGCTTCAACGGTCTCGTCATCGGCAATGAAGATCCACGGGCATTCAGTGTCGGCGCCGATCTCTCGTTGGTGTCATTTGCGATATCGGCCGGGGCGTGGGATGACATCGCCGAGTCGTGCAAGGTGTTTCAGGATCGCGTCATGTCCATCCGCCGGGCACCATTCCCGGTGGTCGTGGCACCGGCCGGCATGACCCTCGGTGGTGGTGCGGAATTCACGCTGCACGCGGACGCCGTGCAGGCCCACGCGGAAACGTACATGGGCCTTGTGGAAGCCGGCGTGGGACTGCTTCCGGGGGGAGGCGGCACCAAGGAACTGCTGATGCGGTTCACTGGCGAACTCGCCAACTACGACGACGTCGATTATTTCGCGGCTGTCAAACGCGCGTTCAAGCTGATCGCGTTCGCCACCACCACCACGTCGGGGTTTGAAGCGCGGGCGTTCGGATTCCTCCGGCCCAGCGACCGTATCAGCATGAACCGTGACCAGCAACTCGCGGATGCCAAGCGCCGCGTGCTGGATCTGGCACCGGGTTACCTGCCGCCGCTGGAGCGGACGGTGCGGGCGCTGGGCCGCGAGGGCCTGGGCAATCTGGAGTATGCCCTGTGGGCAGCGAAGGAAGCAGGACAGGCATCAGCGCATGATGTGCGTGTTGGGCGCGCCATTGCCTATGTCCTCTGCGGCGGTGACGGGACACCACGCGATGTCACCGAGCAGGATATCCTCGACCTCGAGCGCGAACAGTTCCTGAGCCTCCTTGGCACCAAGGAAACGCAGGAGCGCATCGCCTACACCCTCAAGACCGGCAAGCCGCTGCGCAATTGAGCGCGCGTTCGCATACGGAGAGACTGCAATGACCGAGGTCGTGATCGTCAGTGCCGTGCGTAGCGCCGTGGGCCGTGGCAAGGCCGATGGATCGCTGGCCGGTGTGCATCCGGTGGATCTTTCATCCACCGTCATGAAGGAAGCCATCGCGCGCGCCGGCATCGACCCGGCGGGCATCGAAGATGTGCAGTGGGGTTGTGCCATGCCGGAAGCGTCGCAGGGACTCAACCACGCCCGTCTGGCCTGGTTACGCGGTGGCTTGCCCGTGGAGACGTCGGCCGCGACGGTCAACCGCTTCTGCTCGTCAGGGCTGCAGTCGGTGGCCTATGCGGCACAGGCCATCATCGCCGGCATGGGGGACACGGTCATGGCCGGCGGCATCGAGATGATGTCACAGGTACCGATGTCCGGATACAACGCGCGACTCTCACCGGAGATCACGGAGAGTTACATCGGCATGGGCTTCACGGCGGAGCGCGTGGCCAAGCGGTGGGGCATCACCCGCGAACAGCAGGACCAGTTTGCGTTTGAGAGCCAGCAGAAAGCCGCCGTGGCATTGGCGAACAAGGTGTTTGCGCCCGAGATCGTGCCGATTCAGGTCAAACGGTATGCATGGACGGGAGCGACGAAGACCGTCACCGACGTCGCCTTCGACACCGACGAATGCCCGCGCGCCGACACCACGCTGGACGGCCTCGCGAAACTGCGTCCGGCGTTCGTGCCGACCGGCAGCGTGACCGCCGGCAACGCGAGTCCGTTTTCAGACGGCGCCGCCGCCGTGCTGGTGATGAGCGCCGACAAAGCGAAGGCGCTGGGACTCACGCCGTTGGCGCGCTTTGTCAGTTTCGCCACGGGTGGCGTGGATCCGGACATCATGGGAGTCGGCCCGATCAAGGCCGTGCCCAAGGCGCTCGCCCGTGCCGGGCTGACGATGTCCGATCTCAAGCTCATCGAGTTCAATGAAGCGTTCTCGGCGCAGGCGTTGGCCGTCATCAAGGAGCTCAACATGGACACGTCAATCATCAACGTGAACGGCGGGGCCATTGCCCTGGGGCATCCGTTGGGCGCGACGGGCGCGAAACTCACGACGCAGCTGGTGCATGCACTGCGGCGCCGTGGCGGCGGTTACGGCATGGTCACGATGTGCATCGGCGGTGGCATGGGTGCCGCCGGCATTTTCGAGGTCTATCCGGGCTGACGCGCGAGGTCCGGTTCCGTCGTGAAGGTGACTTCCACACGCGGCCCATCCACGCCCAGTTGCACGACATCGCCCGAGACAAGTTCCACGGCGTCTGTCACTCGCCTGCCGTTGACGAATGTCCCGTTTCGCGTCTCCAGATCGCTCAAGGCAAATCGCCCCAGTGTCTGGTCGACCGGGACGATGCGCGCGTGCTGTCGACCCACCGCGCGATCCTCCCGGGCATCAAAGCGCACGGCTGCCGACTGCGCCCGACCAAGAATCAGTTCCCGGTGCGCGCCGAGACGGACGCTGTCCACCTGGGTTGCGCGCGACCCGGTCAAATGCTTGAAGGTCAAGAGGGCCATATCCAACAAGGCGCAAAATCGGGGGGCCATGGATCACGGTGCGCCCTGCCTTGGGGGCGTCAGACGCTTCCGGAACTGGGCCGCGCGATCCGGTTTCCCCCACGCGTCGTAGAGCGCGACGAGACGCGCGAGGGCCAACTGCGTTCGCGGAGACGCATCACTCATTTGCTCGGCCAGCACGGCCGCGGCTGGCAACAGGTGACGCTCCGCCGTCGCGAAGTCCTTCACGTTGGTGAAGTGCTCACCCAATACGCTTTCGGAGCTCGCCACCAGCCAACTGCCTGCCGGCAGGTGCTTCCGGCGCAACGCCAGACTTTCTTCCAGCGCCTCCCGGCCACCTGTGGTATCGCCCAACTGATCCCTGGCGCGCCCCATGGTCTGCAAACAGGACGCCACCGACGGGTGCGCCTCGGGTATCGTCTTGCCGCGGAATGCCAGCACTTGCCCGCAGGCCGAAATCGCACTCTGATACTTCTTCAAGTCCATCTGATTCATCGCGTAACTGAACAACGTGTACGCGTAGTCCGGATGCTGGTCTCCCAGCAGTGATTTGCGCTGTGCGAGCACGCGAACGAACACGCTCTCGGCGGCGGCGGTCTTGCCCTGCATGTCGAGCACACCAGCCAGTTGGTTTTCCGCGTCCGCCACCAGCGTGTTGGGTTCCGGGTGATTGCGACGCACGATCCCGACCACCTCGCGATGCAGCGACTCGGCGACGACAAAGTCATTCAGATCGCCTCGCGCCACGGCCACGTTGTTCAACGCAATGGCCACCCTGTCGTCCGTCGGACCCAGCAGTCGCTGCAACTCGGCCAGCGCGATGCCATGCAGTCGCGCGGCTGCCTGCAGGTCGCCACGGTCGTGCGCCACCGTTCCCATGTTGTCATAGATCAGGGCACGGATGGTGTCGGGTGCGGACGAGATGGAGTCATGCAACGACAGCGCAATGCGAAAGACCGAGTCGGCGCCCGGCAAGTCACGACGACTCAGGAATACGCCACCGAGATCGTTCAGGATGGCCACGACACCGTCGCGGCCGCGCGCGCGGCGCAGCGCCAACGCCTCGCGCAGATGACGGTCCGCATCGTCATAGCGCCCCAGCGACTGATAGCTCGCCGCGATGACGCGCTCAAGGTCCACCCGGGCCAGCGGTTGATCGGCCAGGTCGACCTTCAGTCGCGTCGCCGCCGAGTCGAGGATCTCCGAGACCGGGACATCGCGACCGCCAGTGGCCGGCTTCACCGAGCTCAGGATCGCGCGCAGGAAACCACTCACCTGCTCGGCCTGCAGCTGCGCCAACCGGGCACGCCGCGCCTGCGCGGTGGTCGTGGCCACACCGCCGATCAGCGCCAGGACCACCAGCGCCGACGCTGCGACTGCCGCGACATTGCGTCGCAGGAACTTGCCCAGGCGATAGCCGGCCCAGTCGTGCTGCGCGCGCACGGGCAGGTTGTCGAGGAACCGGCGCAGATCATCGGCGATGGCTTCAACCGACGCATATCGGCGCGTGACTTCCGGGGCGAGCGCCCGCAGCGCAATCGCGTCCAGGTCACCCTGCAGTCGCCGACGCAGGCGATCAGCCGACCGTTCGCCGCGCGCGAACACTACCTCGTCGGCAATGACGCTGCTGGGGCGTGGGGATGGCGTTTCCAGCACGGCGCGCTCGAGATCGATCAGCGCGCGGCTGCTCACCAGATGCGGTCGCCGCCCCGTGAGCAGTTCGAACAACACGACGCCCAGCGAGTACACATCGCTGGCGGTGGAAAGGACGTCGCCGCGCAGTTGCTCCGGGCTCGCGTATTCCGGGGTGAAGGCGCGTGCGGCGCCTCGCGTGATCGGCATGTCGGGATCCTCATCAACCGTGAGGAGGGTCGCAATCCCGAAATCCAGCAGCTTGACGGTACCGTCGTCGGTCACCAGGATGTTGCCGGGTTTGATGTCCCGATGCACGACCAGATTCTTGTGTGCGTGTTGCACGGCCGCGCACACCTGTCGAAACAGCGACACGCGCTCACGGATCGTCGCCTGGCGCTGATCGCACCAACTCGTCAGTGGAGCGCCTTGTACAAACTCCATCACCAGAAACGGCCGACCATCGGCCGTCACACCCCCGTCAAGCAGCGTCGCAATATTCCGATGTTCGAGATTCGCGAGGATCTGTCGCTCGCGTCGGAACCGCGTCAGCGCCAACGCGGAATCCAGTCCCTGCTGGACGAGTTTGACGGCCACCCGCTTGCGGTACTGATCATCCACCCGCACCGCTTCATAGACCGTCCCCATGCCGCCACGACCAACCAATCGCACCAACTCGTAGGCGCCAAGCCGCGCGCCCACCATGTCGTCCGCGGCTGACATCGACGCGGACAACGACCGTGCCAGCGCGCTGTCCAGCGGCGACGCCAATCGCACGTCCGTCGCGCTATCGGCGTGCAGCAAGTCCATCACCTCGGCGTGCAACGCCGCATCGCCCGGTGCAAGTTGCGCCAACAGGTCGGCGTGCTCGCTGACATCCCGATCCACCGCGGCATCGAACAACTCGCGAATCCGACGAAGGCGTGCCGCCCCGGTGGTGGCACTTGCCGACTCCGCACCGTGCGGGTTCGACGCGTCACTCATCCGGGCGATCCGGGGACACCGGCGCCCCGTCCAGCGCGCGCGCCAGCCACGCGCGAGCGAAGCGCCAGTCCCGTTTCACGGTGGCGGTCGAGATCTCCATCGTCTCGGCGATCTCCGTGATCTCGAGCCCCGCGAAGAACCGCAATGCCACGACCTCAGCCCATCGTGGCTCGGCCTCGGCGAGACGCGTGAGCGCATCGTCGAGCGCCAGCAGGTCGAGCAGTGGCGTCTCGTGCCCGGCGGCCGATTCGTCCAACGTGACCAGCAACATGCCACCACGCTTGGCCGCCTGACGCGCACGGGCGTGATCAACCAGCACGCGTCGCATCACTTGTGACGCGAGGCGCAGGAAATGCAGCCGACCGCTCGCATCGATCGCCGCCCCGTGCGCCAGACGCACATACGCCTCATGCACCAGCGCCGTTGGCTGCAGGGTGTGGTCGTCGCGTTCGCGCGCCATGTGACGTTCCGCGATGACATGCAGCTCCGCATACACCAGCGGCAGCAGTTGGTCGATCGCCGCGCGATCACCATGACGCGCCTGGTCGAGCAGTCGCGTGACCACATGATCCGTGACGGGTGCGTCGCTCATGGGGATCAGATGACCCGCGTGGTGGTGACATCCGCCGCGGCGCCGCCCAGCGCGGCGACCACGGTGCCCAACGTGGCGAAGCGCGGATCGGCCGTCAAACCCTGCACATGGCGCGCATAGATCTGTTGCGCGATGACGGCCACCTTGAACAGGCCGAACGCATAGTAGAACGCCGCATCGCTCACATCGCGACTACTCGCGGCCCCGTACGCTTCAACCACCCTCGCGCGCGAAAGGGCCCCAGGGAGCGCGGTCACTCCCAGCCCCAGCATCTTGAACACCGGCGCGTCGCCGGCCTCGACCCAGTAGGCCAGCGCCGTGCCGAGGTCCATCAGGGGATCACCGATGGTGGCCATTTCCCAATCGAGAATGGCCACGACGCGACGCATCGTCGCGCGGTCGAGCACGAGATTGTCGAACTTGAAATCGTTGTGAATCAGCGTGGCCCCGCGATCCGGCGGTCGATGGGCGGCCAGCCAGTGCGCCACGCGATCGAGGTCCGGCACGTGGTCGGTACGCGAGGCATGCCAGCGCCGCGTCCATCCATCCACCTGACGCTGTACGTAGCCCTCGGGGCGTCCCAGCGCCGCAAGCGGTCCGCTGCTCACGTCCACCGCGTGCACGAGCGACAGAGTCGCGACGAACGTGTGCGAGAGCTGCGCCAGGGTGGCCGACGCCGCATCGGCATCGCGCGGCAAATCGGACGGCACGGCACCGCGCAGGATGACCCCATCGACGAACTCCATCAGGTAGAACGGTGCCCCAATGACGTCCGGCCGGTCGCAGCGCGCGATGGCCCGCGGCACCGGCACACCCAGCGGATGCAGCGCCGCCAGTAAGTCGTGTTCCCGACCGACATCGTGGGCACTGCCGGCCTTCACTCCGCGTGGCGGTCGACGCAGGACATAGGCGCGCGCGCCGTCTTCGGCGCGGAGCGTGACGCGATACGTCAAATTGGAGAATCCCGACGGGAACTGACGCACCTCAAGCTGCGCGCCCGCCGGAACGATCTCAGGCACCACAGCGGCCAGCCACGTGCGCAACGCGTCGCGATCGATGGCTTCCTCCACGCGAACGTCAATCGTGTCCTCGTCGTGGTCAACCATGCGCGGGTGCGTCGCGACTCAGCCGCGCGGTCCGCGCGCCGACGCGTACGGCTTCAGCGCGCGTCGGGCGATCACCGTCTTGTGCACTTCGTCAGCACCGTCGTAAATGCGCGCCGCCCGCTCGTGACGATACCACCATGCCAGCGGCGTATCATCGGTCATGCCAAGCGCGCCGTGCGCCTGAATGGCACGGTCGAGCACTCGTTGCAGGGTATTGGCGACGAACACCTTGATATAGGCGATCTCCTCGCGTGCCGCCTCCTGCCCGGCCCGCGCGATCTTTGCGGCGGCGTCGAGTACCATGAGTCGCGCGGCATGGATCTCGATACGCGAGTCCGCAATCCAGAACTGGACCGCCTGCTTGCTGGCCAGCGCTTCACCGGCGCCAAGCTCGCGCGAGACGGCGTGTCGACACATCAGGTCGAATGCGCGTTCGCAGATGCCGATCCAGCGCATGCAATGATGGATGCGCCCTGGACCGAGCCGTTCCTGCGCCAGGGCGAAGCCGGCACCTTGCGGCCCCAGCAGGTTGGTCGCCGGCACACGCACCTCGTCGAATCGCACTTCGGCGTGGCTGGCCCAACCGCCACCGGCCTCGCCCATTACGGAGATATTGCGAACAAGCGTGTAGCCAGGCGATGGCAGCGGCACGAGTAGCTGACTCGCTCGTTGATGCGGCGCCGTGGCGTCCGGATCGGTCACGGCCATGACGACCGCGAAGGACGCACCGTCCGCGCTTGAGGTGAACCACTTGTGTCCGCTGATCACGAACTCATCGCCATCACGGACGGCGCGGGTCGACATCACGGTGGGGTTCGAACCGGCATGTTCCGGCTCGGTCATCGCAAAACAGCTGCGAATGGCACCGCGCGCCAGCGGCGCGAGAAACTGCGCCTGCTGTGCGTCCGTGCCGAACTGCAGCAGCAGCTCCATGTTGCCCACGTCCGGTGCCTGACAATTGCAGACGTAGTGCCCGAACGGGGTCCATCCGAGCACTTCCAACAGGCGCGCATACGCGTCCAGCGGCAGATCGACGCCCCCGAATGCCTCGGGCAGAAACGGCGCCCAGAGCCCCAGCGCGCGCGCCTGCTCCCGAAGCCCCTCAAGGATCGGCTCCGCCGTGCTCCACGAGGCGCGAAACAATTCCGCTTCCCGCGGCACGAGTTCATTGCGCACGAACGCCCGCGCCGTGGCCAGCAGCAACTCAAGCTCCTCGGGAGCCACGACGGTGCCGTGACTCATGAGAGATACCCGCCATCGGCCATGTACACGCTGCCCGTGCAGTACGCCGCGGCGTCCGAGGCAAGAAACAGCGCCAGGCCGGACACATCCGATGGCGTGCCGATGCGTCGAATCGGCTGGTGGCCCAAGACTTGATTCGAGATGTGCGCGTCCTGCCAGAGCGCCTGGCTGAACTTCGTCTTGATCAGCCCGGGGCAAATGACGTTGGCGCGAATGCCATCGGCGCCCCACTCCTGCGCCATCACCTTGGTGAGCGAAATCAGCGCCGCCTTGCTCATGCTATACAGGCCGAGGCCGGCCTCGGGCGAAACGCCGCCGATGCTGGCGATGTTGACGATGGCGCCGCCACCGCGCTGCGCCATGACCGTGTGCGCCGTCCGGCACAGTTCGAGCGGACCCTTCACGTTCACACTGAAGATCTTGTCAAACGCTTCGTCGCCGGCCTGCTGCAAGGGGCCGAAGATGGGATTGGTTGCCGCATTGTTCACGATGATGTCGATCCCATCGAAATGCTCGACGGTGCGCGCCGCCACCGCATGGGCATCGGCCGCCTTGCCTATATGGGCCACGATGCCGATCACATCATGCCCCTCGGCTTTCAGCGCTTTCACCGCGGCGTCCACATGCTCCGGCTTGCGGCTGGAAATGGCGACTTTGGCACCAGCGCGGGCCAATGTGGTCGCGATGGCCAGACCGATCCCGCGGGTACCGCCGGTCACGATGGCCACCTTGCCATCGAGTCGCAGCCGGGCGAGCGCATCAGCGTTGGGAGGGACAAGCGGTTCGTGCATCGACACGATCTATCCTGGTAGGAGTGTTGAACTCACAAGAACATGCAGGAGACACCCGGCGTCGGCTACCGGTCCAGGCGGGTTACTCGTCCGATTGGTGGCGCCACGATGCGTCCGTTCATCGCGTCCAGATGTCGAATGACCAGGTCGGCCGTGCGCGGTGACGACGTCGGGTTGCGTTCGATCGCGGCGCAGGCCGCCGCCGCTTCAGGAATTCGGTACCCGTCACCGCCACGACACGCGGGATACGTCACGAACGTCAGCTGCACGATATCGGTGGCGGTCAGCACACGCCCGTCGGTTCGCCGCAGTTCACCCACAATGCGCGCCCCACTCGGCCGTCCGGCATCAAACCCGAACTGCACCCCGCTCACCTGCGGATACGGCCCATTCGCCAATCCGCCGAGACCGACACCCACCTCGAGCAGCGCGCGCAGTCGCGCGCCGGAGATCGGAAACGTTACGGCCCGCGTTTCATCGGCGAAAAGGAAGATGCCCTCGATCATGAGCGAGGTGATCGGCCCGGCCGGCATGATATCATCGAAGCGCAGCGCACCGGAATTGATCATGGCCACGTCGGCGCGCGTGCCAAGACGCATCGCGTCGGCAATCAGATTTCCAAAGGGACTCTCGCGTTTGGAGATGGAATCGATCGCATTGATGGCGACCGGGGCCACTCCCAGCATGCGGTCGGGCCCGAGGCGACGCGACAATGAATCGCGCCAGCGCGCAACGACAGCCGCCGTTTTCGGTTCGTCACGCATGCCCGGCCCGATCAGGAAGACGCGGTCGCGCGCAACCCAGCGCGTGCCGGCGCGCGTGAAGGTCACGAGGACCGCCGTCCGGGAATTCGAAACCGCCTTGACCAAGACCCGGCCGTCGCGCACCAGATGCCGGCCATCGTGATCATGCCCCCCAAGAATGGCCGCGATGCGCGGCTCCGTTTCCAGCGTGAGCGAATCCTCTCGCATGAAGCGGTGCGTCAGCGCGACGATCAACTCCGCCCCGGCGGCCGTCGCCGTGTCCACCAGCGCCGTCGTCGCGCTGTCGGCGTTGCGGCATCGCACATACGACGGGTAGGTCACCTGCACCGTCGTGCCGATGATGCCGATCTTCACGCCGCCCAGATGCAACGTATCCCATCCGCGTACCGACGCGAACGGTGCCCCGCTCGACTCACCGCAGTTGCCCGACAGCCAACGGAATTTCGACTCACCAACGCGGGCCACCAGATTGGACCGCGACCCGTCGAACTCATGGTTGCCCAGTGTCGCATAGTCCAGGCGCGCCGCGTTGAACGCTTCCACCATCTGGGCGCCGCCGTACCATTTGCCCAGCACGCTGGGCGAGAGCACGTCGCCCGCCAGCACGAACAGCACCGGCGCGCCGGTCGCCTGCTCGATGGAATCGCGGATGGCCGCCACGCGCGCCAAGCCGCCGCTTCCATCTCGCAGCGTGTCGGTGACATACACGTCATTCACCAGCAGCATCCGCACCGTGGTCGGTGCCACACCAAGTGTCTGGCCCGGGCGAGCCGCGCCACGGCTCCGCCCGCACGCCGCCATCCACACGACCGCGATGCCGACGATGACGAAGGGCATCCACTGCCGGGGACATCGTCGGAGCGGCGTCATCGGTCGCTACACGATGGACGTCGGATCGATCCCGCGGATGGCGAACACGCGTGCCACCGCTTCTCCGATCTTGTTGTTCGGCGTGCTCGCGCCCGCCGTGATCCCCACGCGAAGTGGCCCGGTGGTCGCGAGCCACTGGTCCTGCTCCGCTTCGACATGGTGCGGACCGATGAGACGGTGCCGCACGCGATTCTGCGGCACGTCGATCTCATCAGGATCGGCGATGTGGAAGGTCGGCACCCGTTCGGCGCACAACGCCGCGAGGGAGATCGTGTTGCTGGAATTGTAGCCACCCACCACGATCATCAAGTCCAGTTTCTCTTCCAGGAGTTCAACCACCGCGTCCTGTCGATCCTGCGTGGCACTGCAGATCGTGTCAAACGTGCGAAAATGCTCGCTGCGATGCGATGGGCCGTAGGCGCGGGACATCGCCTCACCCACGGCCGCACCGATGGCCAGCGACTCTCGCGCCAGCATGGTGGTCTGGTTGGCGACGCCGATGCGATCCAGATGCAGGTCCGGATCGAAATGGTCGGATGCGGCCTTCGCAAAACGTTCCAGAAACGCCTCGCGGCTCAGCGCCCGACGCGTCGGCTCCCGGCCCGCTTTCGCCTCGATGAAATCCATGACCATCTCGGCTTCCGTCATGTCCCGCACGATGAGATACTGGCCACCCTGATACTTCTCGACTTGTGACGCGGTCGCGCGCGTCTCTTCGTGATAGTACTTGCCGTGAATCAGTGACGTGAAGCCGTCCCGCGCGTACACCTCAACGCGCTTCCACACGTTCAACACCGATCCGCAGGTCGTGTCCACCACCACGCATCCCAGTTCACGCAACGCCTGAAAATCCTGGATGGTCACACCAAACGCGGGGAGGATGACGACATCCGGCGTGCGCACCGCCGAATAGTCGAACCCCTTGCCACTTGGGGGCAGGAACACCACCCCCATCTCGCGGAGCTTGGCATTCACATGCGGGTTGTGAATGATCTCACCCGCCAGGAAAATGCGGCGGTCGGGAAACTTGCGGCGAGTCTGGTACGCGTAGTCGACGGCGCGTTCGACGCCGTAGCAAAACCCGAACTCGCGCGCCAGACGCACAGTCGTCTCGCCCGATGCGAGCGTGAAGTCGCGTGCGCGGAGCAGGTCCACCAGCGCACCGGTGTAGTCCGCCGCGAGGGTGTCCTGAACCTCGGCCTTGAGACCGAAGCCTTTGCGCACATAGGCGCCATCGCCAGTGGCAGCGCCTGTCGGCGCGGGTGCGGTATCAGCCATGCAGCAATCTAGTCCAACGACGGCGCGTGAGGCGTCGATTTCACACGGCGGGACGCATCCAGGCGCGTGCCGCCTCGGTCGAGCAGACCCACGGTGCCACCGCGTCGCGAATCGCATCCGGCAGGCGCTGCTTGGCGAAGGTCTCCACGGCGACGCAAACGACCACCATCGACGCCGACGCGATCAGCGTCCCGTGTGCCGAGGCCCACACATCGACGTTGAACGTCAACGAGCTCTCGCCCACCCGTGACACAAACGTGACCAGCGACAGCTCGTCATCGAGTCGCGCCGGCGCAAAATATTCGATGCTCAACTGCCGTCGGGGCAGGTAGATCGCCGGCGCGTCGAAGATGGTCGTGTAGGGCAACCCGGCTGCGCGCATCAGTTCCTGCTCCGCCACCTCAATCAATCGCGTGAACGCGCTGAAGCGCATGATGCGCACGAAGTCGACGTCGGCCCAACGCACGCGGTCGGACACCAGAAACGGCTGGGGAGAGGGCATGACGCAGTATGTAAAGCCCTGGCGGTCGGCGAAAGTGCCGAATGCCCCACCGCTGTCGGTGGATCCCCTCTAGCCGCACGGCATGTGCCGACGCAGGATTCATCCATGTACAAGACCATTCTCGTTCCGGTGGACGGCTCTGACTTCAGCGCTCGCGCGTTGCCGGTGGCCGTCGAACTCGCGCGCCGAACCGGCGCCATGGTGCATCTCGCGCTGGTGCATGATCCCAGCGCGTTTATCCCGTTCGTTCCCGGCGAAGTCGCCGTGCCCCTCTACGATTCGGCCATGGTGCGCGAGCGGCGTGAGGCGGATCAGGCCATTCTCGATCGAACGGTCGCCGCACTGACCGCGTCGGGAGTGCGGGTCACCGGCGTTCTGCTTGAAGGCACCGTGATCGAGTCGCTCGTTGAATACGGACAGCAGGTGGCGTCGGAACTCACCGTGATGACCACCCATGGTCGCGGCGGATTTGCCCGCCTCCGTCTGGGAAGTGTGGCGACGGCGTATCTCACCCGGTCCACCACGCCGGTGCTGCTCGTGCATGGCGCAGGCGGCGACGCCGGGAACCCCTCCCTGCCCGCCCTTCCGAGCGGCACCTTGCTGTGCCCGCTTGATGGTTCGCCGTTTGCCGAACAGATCCTGCCCCATGCCGCTGGCTTTGCCGACGCGTGCGGGATGCGCCTCAAGCTCTTCAGCGTGACGACCCCGCACGCCGTGGCGATGGCACCGTTTGCGACCGAGTCGCTGTTGGCCGACCCAACCGTGCTCGAACAGGAAGAACATGACCGCGCAGCGTATCTCACGCGTCTCGCCGCCGGGACTGCCCCGGGAACTTTGACCAATGCGGTCACCGACATGGCCGTCGGGCGTGCCATTCTCGAGGAAGCGGCGGCCAGTCACGCGGGTGCCATCGCCATGGCCACGCACGGGCGCAGTGGGATCGCCCGGGTGGTATTGGGAAGCGTGGCGGACGAGGTGATTCGACACTCGTCGTTGCCACTCCTGGTCTATCGACCCGGAGCGTCGAAGTAGTCAGGCGCCAGCCACGGAGCGATCGCATAGGTCACCAGGGGTTCGTACGCCTGCTGTCGATTCATCAGACCGGCAGTGAGGATGCCGACCGCTCCGCGCCCGAACTTGGTGTCGATGGTCTGCGCCACGACGTCCATCGCGTGCCCGAGTTCTGCGCCGGCCCGCACGCGAGTGGCGACCGCCTCCGGGAGCGGCATCGCCAGGGAGCCACCAATTCCCTCCTGGCCGTGACGGTCAATGGCGACCGCCCAAGCGCAGGTGCGCATCGCTCCGTGCGGCGCAACCACCACGCCGCCTTCGAGACCGATGGCCAGATCCGCATCGGCACTGGCCGCCAGCGCGTGATGCGCCCGCGTCCGGGCACCACGCTGGGTTTCCTCGTCGCCAAAGGGTTGCGGGGGCACGCCACTGTCGGCATGCACGCCGCGCACCTCACAGGCCTCCCATCGACGCCGGATCACGGCTTGCACGGCGGCGATTTTCACCGGGTTGGTGGATCCAACAAGTACGAGTCGCATCGGCGTAAGCCTGTATGATGGGATTTGCTGGTTACCAGTATCTTCAGGAATCTTGCTCGCTGGCACGTATCCATGTAACGTGAGCCGCCGAGATGCCCGTCTCCACACCCGATTCGCGGCGGGCCGATGCTCCCGACCGGCCGCCGTCTCAAACCTCTGCACGATCGCGCCTTTGGCTCGATTTCGTGAACACGGACGCCGCCGCGCAAGCGTCGCTGGGCGACCGTTTTCGCGACCTCGACAGCCTCCTCAGCTGGCTGACGGCCTTCGGCGCACTTGACGAAGAACGCGCGGCGGGGATTCGCAGGCGAGCTCTGCTGCAGCCAGCCGCTGCCGCCGCCACCGTGGTCGAGGCGCGACGCGTGAGGGCGTCGCTTCGGGTGTTGGCGGAACGGGGGCTCTCCTCTGACCGCATCTGTGATGATGCGGTTGCGGAGATCAACCGGGTGCTTGGCCGGAGCGCCGGCACCCGTCGAGTCGATCGACAGGATGACGGCGGTTTTGCGCGGGCGTTTGTTCCGACCGGCGATGCGTTCGCCGGCCTGATGATCCCCATCGTGGACTCCGCCGCCGATGCACTCGTGACCGGTGAACTCACCCGGGTGCGCCAGTGCGCCGATATCCGTTGCCATCGCGTGTTCCTGGACACCACCAAGAATGGCCTGCGCCGGTGGTGCGATATGGGCACGTGTGGCAACCGCGCGAAGGCCGCGCGGCACCGCGCCAAGCGCATCGGTCGACCCGGCCGCGTGCGTCCTCGCGACCCCGACCGCGGCTAGTCGATGGACACGCCGCGCACCCCGATCACGCCGGCCCGCGCCGTCGATCGCATCGAGCCCACGGGCGACATGACGCTCGAGCGCGGTTTTGTCGCGTCGCTGCGATGGTTGGTGGCCGAAGGTGACGCGCGCGGCGTACGCCGCATCGCCGTCGAGTTGCGGGCGTTGCGTGATGCGCTGGCCACGCTCGACGAAACGCGCGCCGCGCGCGACGAGCACGCGCGCCGGGCGACGGAACTCGATCGTGAACTGCAGGCCGCCTTGGCCGTGCTGGGACCCGGGACCGCGGTCAACGGCAACGGGACGCTGGTCCAGCGCCTGGCGCGCTTGCGCGAGCGTCTGGCGGAGGACACCGCGTCGCGTCGGCAACTCACCCTGGAGCGGGATGCCTGGCGCGCCATGTGCACCCTGTTGACGCAAACACGCGCGCGCGTCCATGAACTGCTCGACGACACCGAGCGTGAACGCGACAGCCTCTCGACGTCGCTCGAGGTGACGCGGGCCCGCATTGTGGAACTGATGGCGTTGCACGACGACGCGGCGCGCGATGCCACGCAGACACGGGCAGAACTCGCGTCCCTGCGTGAACGCCTGCAGCAGTGGAGCGGCACGGTCGAGCGTGCGCTGGAAGAACTGGTGCGCGGTTCGCGCGCGCTCACCGACGAAGGCTGAGCGCCAACGGTCAGACCGTCGAGACTACGGCCAGATGGCCGGTGGCCGGCGCCAGTGCGGCACGCACCACTGACTCCTTGAGATATCCCATCTCGACCGCGTAACCAGCCAACTTGCGCTGGAGCTGACGGCGACCGCGAAACAGGCGCGACTTGACCGTCCCCTCCGGAACGCCCAGCAGGTCGGCGATCTCGGCGTAGCGCAGACCCTGCAAGTCACTGAGCACGACCGCCGAGCGGTATTCCTCCGGTAGCGCGTGGATGGCGCGCGTCACTTCCTCGTCGAGGAAGGAATCATAGAAGCGGCCTTCAGGATCCGCCTCCCCGACGGCCTCGAACATCGCCCAGCCTTCGGTGTCTTCCGGCTGCTGCACCTCGCGCGCGTCGAGGCGACGCTTCCGGCTGACGAACACATGGTAGAGAATCGTGAACAGCCACGCGCGGATGTTGGTGCCGAGATGATACTGCTCCCAGCGTTCCAGCGCGCGCAACATGGTGTCGGACACGAGGTCCTCCGCGTCGTCGCGACTGCGCGACAATTTCAGCGCGAAGGAGAACAGGGCATCGAGGTGCACGAGGGCTTCGCGCTCGAACTGCGCGCGACGCCTGTCGTGGTCCGCGCTGGCACCCGATCGCGGGTGCAGGGCCTGTCGCATCGTCTCGTCGTTCGTCCGGACCATGATTCCTCGCGTGGATTTGTTGCCTGTCACCGAAGACTTCGCCGCGACCGCGATCATGGATGCACGCGCACGTGCATCGCGATGAACCGCTTGAGATCCTCGGCGATGCCCTCCAGCACCGACATGTCGCGTTTCACCCGCGTCATCAGCACGGCGCCCTCCAGCGCGGCGATGATGAAGCGCGACAGACGGACCGCATCGACATCGTCCTGCAGCTGCGGCCGGGCCTCCCACAGCAGTGAGCGGATCTGACTGGCCCACCGCTCGAAGACCGCCTCGATGCGAACGCGAAAGCCTTCGTGCGCATCGGCCAGCTCGGCGGCCAGGTTCCCAAAGGGTGAGCCGCGCCGACCGCCACTTTCCGCCTGAAGCGCCACCACGCCGTCGATGAAGAGGTTCAGCCGCTCCAGCGGGTCGATCATCGGCTCACGGAGAATGGCCAGCCCCCGCTCGGCAAACCGCTCAAACTGTCGATTGAGCACCTCGTATCCGAGTTCCTCCTTCGACTTGAAGTAGTGGTAGAAATGACTCTTCCCACTGAGCTTCGCGGCCTTGATGACGTCATCCACCGACGTAGCGGTATAGCCACGTTCAGCAATCAGCGTCGAGGCGAAATCCAGAATCTTTGTGCGCCGCTCTGTCATCGTGCACCGAATATAGGACCGTACGGTCCTAACTGCAATGGACTCACTGCATGCGCCGCAAACGCTTACTTGACAATGCTTTATGGTGCTTGTTGATTTCTCTTATGCCCGTGGAGTCTACCAGACAGTCTTCAGATATAGGACCGAACAGTCTTCCTTCTGGTCGTGGTCAGGTGACGGTGACGCGCACCTATCTGGCGATGACCCGCCCCGATCAGCTGCGCTGTGGCGATCCACCCGCACTTCCAACGCAGCTCATCGCGCTCGATCCGTGTACCATCGACGCCTGGCGCATGCTGTACACGCACATCGGCAGTCAGTGGCACTGGCACGACCGCGATGCTTGGAGCGATGCGGATCTGCAGGCGCGACTCGATACCGGCCGCGTGTCGGTGTTCCGCGTGCGCGCCGAATTGCCCCACGGCGTGATCGACGACGCCGGTTTTCTGGAGCTCGAACACCATCCTGATGGATCGATCGAACTCGCGTATGTCGGCTTGGATTCGCGGGTGTTCGGTCACGGAATCGGCCGATGGCTGGTCGCCGAAGCCACCGCGCTGGCGTGGTCGCGCGGGGCGACGCACGTCTGGCTGCATACCTGCACCCTCGATAGCGAGTCGGCGTTGCCCAACTACCTCGCCCGCGGCTTTCAGCCGACGCGACAAGAGCAGTATGTCACCGAGATCGCAAACCGCTGACGGGGCAGCGGCGGCGACGCCCTAGCGTCCTCGCCCGCCGCCACGACGGCCACCGCCGCGACCTCCCCCGCCGCCGCGACTTCCATCACCGCGTCGTCCATCATCGCGATGGCCGCCACCGCGGTGCCCGCCGGGCCGACCGTCTCGCTTGGGCGCGCTGCGCGCGTCACCGCGCCGAGGGCGCGTGGCTTGTTCGTCGCGCAACCGCTGCGCCGTCTCGCGCTCCTCGTCCGTATACGGATCGTCAAGCCGATGCTGGAGCGTCGCCAGATCGGCGGCACGCACGGCGCCACGCTGGCCGCGTGTCACGGCGAAACGGAGGGGGCGATCCAGCGTTGGCAGCTCTTCCGCCACCAGTGTGCGCGCAACCTTCTCCGGCAAGCGCAAGCGCACTACCGGCCGCAACGTGCCGTCGGCCTCCTCCACGTCGTACTCCAGCGGCACGCGCCGTTCACGGATCTCGACGTCGTCGGGCAACGCCTGTGCAGCGGCCAATTGCGCATCAGTGACAAACCCCTGGCGATCAAGACGCAACGGCAGGGCGCGCAGCGATTCCCAGTCCCACACGTCCTGCATCCGGGACTCGTACCACGATGTCAGCTCCGCCTGCCCCAACCGTGGCGTGCTTCCTCCCAGACGACGCCACACACCGCGAATGTCATCGATCACCGGCTGATTGCGTCGAACGGCCGGATGGCGCAACTCGCCGCGCGCCAGCGCCTCGGCCAGCAGATGTCGCGCGGCAGGTGCCAGCGTCGGCGTGAAGGTGGCCAACGGTTCACGTTCATGCGACAACTCGAATCCGTGATACGTGACCCGTCGCCGCAATTGCACCGGCGCGTGTTTATGCTCGACGTTCAGCGCCAGCTCGGGCGGATGACGCTCCGCATACCGCGTGATCACCTCCATCGACAATTGCGTGCCTTCGATCGACGCCCGGGGCACCCCAAACCGGTCGGCGAAATAGCGCAGCGTGCCCGCCACCGCGCCCCAGCTGCCGCACATGCTGGTCTTCGATACCCGCGCCTCGTGACCGTCCACCGTCTGCTCTTCGATGACCAGGTCGAACGGCATGAACCGCGCGAGCAAGTCGGCAAATCGTTTGACGGTGCCGTCACGGGCCAGCGGCAGCGTGATGGGCAGCGGCATCCCGACGCTGCGATACACACTCGCCATCGCCAGCGCCGCGTCTTCGAGCGACTTGACGAGCACGCCGCGCTGTTCCGCCCAATGCGGAATCCGCTCCGGATCGAACATGTGCCGGGACAGCCCGTACACCTCGCCTACATAGCCCGCTACGCGGAAGCCCTCGGCATACACGTTGTAGGCCGTCAGGTGATCACTGCCGCGCACGGCAAGACCCTCCAGATCCCGTCCCTCGCGTGTCATGCGATGCAACGACTCGATGCCACTCATCACCGCCAGCGCCGGCAGCAGTTCATCGTCACCATTGACGATCAACTCGCCCCACTCCCGCTCCACTGGCAAGGCCTCGACCGCGCGACCATACGCGGTCAACGCGCCGTTCTCCACCAGTCCGCGTGACTCCAGCAAGGCCACGGCCTTGCGATACGCCACACGATCGAGCGGCACCGGGAGATCAAGCGTGTCCGCCTGCACGCCGAGGTCCGCGCA
Source organism: Gemmatimonadaceae bacterium (assembly GCA_016720905.1). NCBI lineage: Bacteria > Pseudomonadati > Gemmatimonadota > Gemmatimonadia > Gemmatimonadales > Gemmatimonadaceae > Gemmatimonadaceae bacterium. The sequence goes on from JADKJT010000002.1 coordinate 43,780, forward strand.
CGTGAGCGCCACCCGCTCCGAGTCGCCCGCCAGCTGGAACTCCGGCTCCGTCGGACGCAGCGCCTCAAACCGGATGTCGCGATCGCTCAGAATGAACACGCGCCCGTGTTCCACGCGCCCGTGTACCCGACCCGCCATCTGCAAGATCTCGTTCGATCCCAGGTGCACACGCGTCAGCACGTTGCGTCCGCGATCGATCCGATTGGTGAACCGGGTATCGTCGATGATGACCGTATCCAACCCCGGCACGTTCAGCGCGCTCTGCCCCGCCGCGGTCATGGCCAGGAAATACGGTTTGGATACGGACCCTTCGAGAAACGGCCGGATCACGCGTATGGGCTCGCCCCCATGATAGTGGGCGGCGGCGATGCGCGGATAGCGCGTGCGCACCCATTCCGCAGCGTCTTCGACTGCGGCGCGCGTAGGCAGGAACATCGCCACACCACGCTCCGAACGGGCCAGCTTCTGCAGGAATTTGTCGTCGAGGAACTCCAGCGGTTGCGCGCGTTTCACCTCGACCTTGGCGGCCTTGGCGGCATCAAACGCCGACACCTGCAACACATCGGCGCTGTGCAGATAGCGCGCGTAGAACGTCGGATCGACGGTGGCGGACAGCCAGATGAAACGACATCCGACTCGCTTGCCCAACGCCAGGCACAGTTCCAGTTCCGCACTGGTCTGGTGAATCTCGTCGACGATCAGGGTATCCTGCAGCTGGATATCGCCATCCTGAAACCAGCGACGCGCAATGCCGGTGGTCACGATCACCACGTTCCACGTCGGCGTTTCCGGCGTGGCCTCCCGCTCCCGATTGACGACGCCCACGCGCAGCGTCGTGGTGCCGAGTATGGTTTCCGCGATGGGACGAATCGCCAGCGTCTTGCCCGTGCCGGTGCCGGCCACGATCCCGAAGCCGTTGCCGCTGGCGGCCAGCGAACGAACTTCCTCGCCGCGGGTACGCTCGAGGAACGTTTCGAGATGCAGGCCAACCGCGAGTTCGATTGTCTCACAGGCGGCGCGAGTCGGCGCGATCACGATCACCCGACCGGTGGGCGGCTTGGCGGCGACAAAAGCGTCGCGATCTGGCGGGAGGTAACGGTCGCGGGTTGTGCGCACCCTGCAAAATAGCACATTGCGTTCGAACATTCGCTGCGCGATGGTCGCGCGGCCTCACACACAGGTCAGGTGGCATGACGGACGAACGTACCGGTCAGGCGGAATGGATCGACATCGGCACATTCAGCACAGGTCTCGAGGCTGACATGGCGCGTCAGGTACTCGATGCCTCGGGAATTCCCGTGCTGGTCAAAAGCAATGCGCCTGGAATCTTCGGGATGAGCTTTCAGGGAGCCGTCACCGGCGGTATCACGCTGCTGGTGCCAAGCCCCGAGGCGGACCGTGCCCGCGAACTGATGGCTCCGGAGCCCTGAGCCGATGCCTTCAGCGCGTGAAGATTACCTGCTGCGGATGATCCAGCAGATGGCGGCGGCGCGGCGGCGCATGCGCGAGAAACTGGAGGGCGGCGGGGCGGCCGAGGAGGTGGCCCGTGACGCGCAAGCGGCGATCGCCAGCGTGCTCGGCGCGCGTCACACGCTGTTCGAACGACTCGACGCGCGCACGGCCGCTCAGCTCATGGGCGACTCGGAACGGGTGCACCTGTGGAGCGATCTGCTCCACGTGCAGGCCGACAGCGTGGACGCCCTGGGCGAGACCGAGCATGGAAAGCAGCTTCGGGCACGCGCCGATGCTTTGCGCGCCGAGGCGCCACGCATGGCGGTGAACGCGTGACCGACCTGCGTTGCCCGTGGCCGACCAAGCCGCTCGACATCGAATATCATGACACGGAGTGGGGCGTTCCCGTCCACGACGATCGCGTGCGCTTTGAGTTCCTCACCCTGGAAGGCGCGCAGGCGGGACTCAGTTGGTCCACCGTACTGGCGCGACGAACCCAGTACGCGCGCGCATTCGCCAACTGGGACATTGCGGCGATCGCGCAGTTCGCGCCCTCCGACATTGAGCGCCTGGTAACAGACGCGGGCCTCATACGCCATCGTGGCAAGATCGAAAGCACCGTGACGAACGCGCAGGCGTTCCGGCGCGTGCAGGCGGAATTCGGCACGTTCGACACCTACGTGTGGCGCTTCGTCGACGGCACTCCGCGCGTCAATCGGTGGCGGGCCATGCGCGACGTGCCCACCAAGACCGCCGAATCGGACGCGCTCAGCAAGGACCTCATCAAACGCGGTTTCAAATTCGTCGGATCAACCATCTGCTACGCGTACATGCAGGCCACCGGCATGGTCAACGACCATCTGGTGAGCTGTCCGCGACATGCCGAGCTCACCGAACCCCATCACCGCTGAATCAACTTCACCCGTTGCCCGTTCCGAAAGATCTCCACCCGATCCGCGCGCCCGTCGCGATTCGTGTCCGTCCACACCTGCAGCAGTTCGTTGCTCTGATCCAGGAACAGTGCGCGCCATGGTACACCGCCGCGCCCCTGATCAGGAACCCGCACCGTGAATTCATTGGTGCCCAACCACGTCATCACTTCGCTGCTCGGTCGTCCTTGAATCACGTCGAGCGCCGACCGCATGGACGGCAGGACCTGTGGATAGGCCTGCGAGGCAAACGCCGGCAGATCATCGCACCGGCCGTCTGAATCCTTGTCCAGACACGCCGGCGGTCCGTAGCGCGAATCGTCGCACCACCCGTCGCCGTCTCGATCGAGGCATACCGACGAACCGGTTCCCGGTGGACGCTGACCCGGATTGGCCGAGAAGTAGCGCGGGTCGTTCATCGCACCCTGACCAACCACCACGCCACCGGGTGTCACGTACCCGCTGTATGACCCCAGCGGCCCCTGCTGTGACGGTGGCCCTCCCGGATACGACGAAGCCGGCGCGGAGGCCGGCTGTTGATCGCCATAGAGTTGGGCATCGGTAATGCGTTTGCTTTCTCGCTCCGCGCGTGCCTCTCGCGGATCGACCGGGATGATGTCCGGTGGAATCAGTGGAGGGCGCTTCTCAAGGCCCGGCTTGGCAAAGCCTTTGACCGGCACCTTGTCGGTCGGCTTCCCCTTTTCCTCGCCATAGATAACGCGCCCGTTGGCTGGCTTCTTCTGGATGGCCGTAGGACAGTCGGTGGGCGCCGGCTGCTGGGCCGGCGGAACGCCGTCAATCCACACCCGGCACATCTTTGCGGGAGGCAGATACGCACGCGGAATACTGTCCTGCTTCTGGCGTGCGCCCAGCGCACCAGCGGCGGCCGGAGAGATCCCAGCGGCCGTCAGACTCATGCCCATGGCGCCAAAAACTGTCAGTAACGTGCGTCGATTCATGACTTCCTCCCGCGGGGTGCTTCAGGCTTGACCCTGTCACCAATGCCTGGCAACCGGATGCGCACTGCCATACAAGGCACGGACCGTGCCATGGGGCTGATACCCCTCTCTGAGAGGTAAGTATCGGCAGCAGGGACCAATTCGACCAGCGAAGCGGCCTGGAAGCCGGACAGGGGCGTCATAAAGAGGGGACAGTACAGAAGTACCAAGTACCAAGTACCAAGTACCAGGTACCAGGTACTCGGTACTGAGTACTGAGTCCTAATCCCCAAAAGAGATCCCGGTCATCCTCGCCGCCTGCACCACGTCATGGCGAGGGTCGACGCGCTTGGTCTCGCGAAGCACCTCGTCGATGGGGATGCACACCAGATGCGGCGACTGCAGCGCCACCATGTGGCCCCACTGCTTGTCGGCGACCGCCTGCACCGCCGCCGCCCCGAATCTGGTCGCCAGCAGCCGATCGTAGCCGGTGGGCGAGCCGCCACGCTGGAGGTGGCCGAGCACCATCGACCGCACCTCCTTGCCGGTGCGCTTCTGGATTTCAAAGCCCAGCCGCTCGGCGATTCCACCCAGTCGACGCTCCTGACCGGGCAACGACGCGCCGATGATCGACTCTTTCCCGCCCTTGGGCTTCGCGCCCTCGGCCACCACCACGATGCTGAAGCGTCGTCCCGATTCGTCCCGGGCGCGGATCTTCTCACACACTTTTTCGATGTCCCAGGCGATCTCAGGGATCAGGATCACGTCGGCGGTGCCGGCCACGCCCGCATGCAGCGCAATGAACCCGGCTTCCCGACCCATGACCTCAAGCACCATGACCCGGTCGTGCGACTCCGCGGTCGTGTGCAGCTTGTCGATCGCTTCCATCGCGGTGTTGACGGCCGTGTCGAAGCCGAACGTCGTGACAGTGCCCGGGACATCGTTGTCGATCGTTTTCGGCACACTGATGATGCGCATCCCTTTCGCCGCCAGTTGCGACGCGATCTTGAGCGATCCATCGCCGCCGATGGAGATGAGCGCCTCAATGCCGAGATTGCGTGCATTGGCAATCAGTTCGTCCGAACGATCGACCTCGATCCACGTGCCGTCGGCCTGCCGAACCGGATAGGCCAGCGGACTGCCCCGATTGGTCGTGCCCAGGATTGTTCCCCCCAGACCGCCGATTCCCTTGACGGTGTCGGCAGTCATCGGAATCACGTCATCATCGCCCATGAGGCCGGCGTATCCACGTTTGATACCCAGCACGTCCCAGCCGCGCGTACGCGCGGAGAGCACGGCGGCACGAATGACGGCGTTCAGGCCGGGGGCGTCGCCACCACCGGTGGAAAGCGCGATGCGCATAGCAGAGGGGTGTTTGGTCAATGACACGTCAGGGAACGGTCAAACCCGGCGGACGCATGGTGACGTTCGACAGGGTCGCCAGCTGACGAAGGATAGTGTCCTGATACGCGGTCACGGCGCCCAGTGAGTCGATTTGTGCCTGCAACAGCGCGTTGTCCTCGCGCAATTGCAGGACCGCCGACTCAAGGTCCATGATCGCCTGTCCCGAGTTTAAACCAGCGCTCGTCGTCGGGATACCGATGGAACAACTGGTGACCAGAATTCCCGTGATCGCAATCGTTTGCAGTGCCACCAGACGGGCGATGGCCCGGCGGCGATGACGCGCACTGGGGAGGCGGGATGGCAGGGCAGGCTCGGACATCGGCATCGCGGGTTGAAGACACGCGCTGGAAAGACGGATGGTGCGTCACGAAGGTTATGTACCTGTCGCGGTCCCGCACAATGTTGCCGCATGCGTTTACGACGTGGCAGCACCCTCATCGAGCAGGTCGTCGTGCTGACCATACTCGGCCTCCTTTTGTCGGTCGCCGGCGTCGGCGGCGCGCGTCTGATCGACAGCGCGACCGTGCATGGCGCATCGCGGGAAGTGGCCGAGTTGTTCGCGCTTGCCCGGGACCGCGCCATGGCGACTGGCACGCGAACCGCCGTGAAACTCGACGCGGCGAAGTCCCGAATCATCGTGTATGCCGACACCGATACCCTCGCGCGCCTCGACCTGCACGCCAGTCGTTCCGTGCAGCTCAATGCCACGCGCGACTCAATGGCCTATCTGCCGTCCGGGCTTGGCTACGGCTCGGCCAACCTGCGCGTCATCCTTTCCCGGGGAGCCAGCCACGACACCATCACGGTATCGCGACTCGGGCGCGTCAAACGATGATCAGCTGGCGGCCGTCGTGCCGAAGTCGAATCCCGGCACACTCACGCGCGGGATCTCCTGTCCGATCATGCGTTCAATCGTGCGCACCATGCCGATCTCTTCGGCCGACATGAACGTGTAGGCGTCGCCCGTCGACGCCGCGCGACCGGTTCGGCCAATGCGGTGCACATAGTCCTCAGGCTGCTGCGGCACGTCGTAGTTGATCACGTGCGTGATGCCGGAAATGTCGAGGCCGCGCTGGGCGATGTCGGTCGCCACCAGCACCCGCAGCTTGCCGCTCCGAAAATCCTCGAGCGCCTTGATCCGGTCCTTCTGGGACTTGTCGGCGTGCATCGCGCCAGCGTCAATCCCGGCCCGCTGCAGGTCATGCACCACGCGATCCGCACCGCTCTTCGTCCGCGAGAATACCAGCACCGACTCGTGGTCGCGCTCCTTGAGCAGGTGCACCAGCAGTTCGTTCTTGCGCTGCCGCGGCACCGGGTACACCGCGTGCGTGACCGTAGTGGCCGCCGAAGACCGTCGTCCCACCTGCACGACGACCGGCTTGCGAAGGTACTTTCGGGCCAGCGCCTCAACCTCCGGCAGCATGGTGGCGCTGAACAGCAACGTCTGGCGATACCGCGGGATCTGTTCGATGATCCGATTGATCTGCGGTGCAAAGCCCATGTCCAGCATGCGATCGGCTTCGTCCAGGACCAGCGTTTCGAGATACGAGAAATCGACGTTGCGCTTTTCGAGATGATCGAGCAGTCGTCCGGGCGTGGCCACCACCGCGTCAACGCCACGGCGCAACGCCTTCTCCTGCGGCTCATACCCGACGCCGCCAAACACCGGAATCACGTCCACCGGCGCGTACTTGGAGTACTTCCGGAAGCTCTCCTCAACCTGCAGGCACAACTCGCGCGTCGGCGTCAGGATCAGCACGCGCGTGCGGCGCGGGCCGCCCAGCAGCCGATTGACGATCGGGAGCGTGAAACTCGCCGTCTTGCCCGTGCCGGTTTGGGCCAGACCAATCAGGTCGCGCCCCTTCAGCGCAATCGGGATCGCATCACGTTGAATGGGCGTCGGGCGCTCATAGCCGGCATCATGCAGGGCGTCGAGCAGCGGTTGGGCCAGGCCCAGTTCGGCGAACGTCGGTTCGGCGAGGGAGATTTCGAGGTCTATTGCGGTCATGTGTTTGGCCGAAAGCTAATCGGCCCATGGCCCGCGCGGGCAATCTCCCCTCAGATCAGCTCGACGCCCCTGCCGGACAGTCGGGCAATCAGCCCCAGTCGGAACGTGACATCCACCGACGCGGCCTGCGTGAAGTCCGCGTGATCGTCCAGCGGCATCACCGGCCACGACCACGATGGCACGTGCTCGGGCATGACCACCGACCGCGGCGCATGCCAGATCCCCTTGCGGTCCCGATCATCCAGCAAGCGATCAAACAGGCGGAGCCAGCCCTCGTGCTTCTTGAGGAAGCCGAGTCGGGCCATGATTTCGAGCCACGCCAGCGCCGACGGCATGTCGGCGTCCATGGTGTTGCGCGTGGCGAGGAAGTCGCCCATCACCAATTGCGGCTGCTCCACCAGATGAGCGCCCACCTGCTGCACCACCACCTGCCTGGGCCAGGGCTGCATGAGGTAGGTGAACAGCCGATCCATCACTTCGTGATTTTCACTGCGAAACAGCGGCATATGCGCCAGCATCAGCAACGTGTGGAACGATGGCGCCGCCACTTCCGCCGGCAATACATGCTGGTTACCCAGTCGCATCCAGGGTTTCTGCGCGAGCGGTGACTTGAGATAGCTCCCGACGCGATCAATCAACCGACGCGCCGCACCGCGCAGTCGCGGATCGTTCTCGTAGCCTGCCTGCGCCAGCGCCGCCGCTGCCGCTTCGCGCAACAGCAGGCGACCGCGCCGAATCAAATCCTCGTCCATCTCGGCCGGCATCAATTCCGCCAGCAGGCTCGGATCCTCGTCTTCGGCCAGCAGGCGAAAGAGCAATCGCTTGGTGGCCGACATGCCCGGACTTTCCGGGTCCCATCCCAGCTCGATAAGACGGCGATAGGCCGGGATGGTCCCCACCCCGACCAATTCCAGCCCCTTGGGCACGGTCAGCATTCCCGACGGCCACGTCCCGTCGGAATCCTGCATCAGCAGGAGGTGCCAGCCCTGCTTGGATGCATATGGCACGCGCAGAAGGGAGGCACGCCTCTCCGGATCCGCCACGTCAACGATCGCGCGGTATTGAACCGGTGGCGACGCCTTGTCGAGCAACCACCCGATCGCGAACGACGCTGGCGGAGGGGGCGGGGGGGGCGGCGGCGGCGCGGGAAGCGAACCTACCAACGATTCCCCGGCTGACAGTCCGGCAGCAGGACCGAGCGCTCCCACAGCGGCAGGGGCCGAGGGGAGCGGATTCAGGGGTGAGTCGGGAGCCGGAGTCGAAGAGGGGGCCGTCACAGCGGGCTATCTTACAAGCGAACCTGCGTTCCGCTAGAGTCTGGCGCGTCATTTTCCATTGCTTTGTAACGGACTCTGCCATACGCTCTTTCGCGAGGTGACGGAGATCACCACAATTCCGTTACTGAACGTTTTGCCGGGGTATTGCGTCTCACTTCCGAAGCACGTGCTCCCACGCGACCGCGTGGGTATCCGTGCCGGACGACCCGACCATAGGATCAAACCGATGAAGACTTCCCTTCGCATTCTCGTGGCCGCAGCTTCGCTTGCGATCGCAGCTCCCGTGTACGCGCAGGGCGGCGGTGGTGGCGGCGGCGGCGGGCAGCAGATGACGCCTGAGCAGCGTTTGGCTCGTACGAAGGATCAGCTGTTCAAGGAGATCACGCTGACGCCGGCACAGTCGGCAAAGGCTGACACCATCCTGATGAGCTTCACCACGAAGCAGACGGAAATGATGACGGCAGCCCGTGCGGGCGGCGGTGACATGGCCGCCATGGGCGAGCAGCGGGCGAAGTTGACGGCTGAGCGCAATGCGGCGCTCAAGGCCCTGCTCTCAACCGACGCGGACAAGGCGAAGTTTGATGCGAACGTGGCCGCGATGCCGCAGGGTCGCGGACGCGGCGGACTCTGAGTCGGCGGGCGACTTCGCGTCGCGAGGTCGAAACAACGGGGACGCCACAAGGCGTCCCCGTTGTCGTTTGTGGTTGCCGCCCGCGGTTGGTGGCGCTCGCTTGTCAGCACCGGGTCGTGTTCCGAGATTGCGTCATCCTATGCCCGCCAAATCCCGGCACCATGCCCAACGCTCGTCGGTCGCCCGCTGATGCGCGGTGAGTTTGTCGATCTCGACGGGGTACGGGTGTATTGCTACGCCTTCGGATCGCGAGGTGTAGGCGAACCGATTGTCCTGGTGCACGGGGCGTTCACGACATCGCACCTGTGGCAGGATGTGCTTCCGCGCCTGCCGAAGGGGCATCGAGTTCTGGTCCTTGACTTGCTGGGACACGGCCGCAGCGATCCGCCGGGGCGTGTGCCAATGACCGTCGCGGCGCATGCCACGCGTCTGGCGCAGCTGCTCGATGTCATGGGTGTTCCGATTGCCTCGGTGGTCGGGCACGGCATGGGCGCCGCCGTCGCCGCCCGTGTTGCGCAACAGCTGCCTCACCGCGTGGCCCGTCTGGCACTGGTCAATCCCACCCTGCTCGCGGCCACCGCTCGAGACGCCGTGGTCACCGCGCGCCTTTCGCGTGTGGCGGCGCTCGTGCCGTTGTGGCGGCATTTGTCCCCGGGATGGATTGCGTCGGCCTTGCACGCGGCGCTGCTGCCCGCATACGCGCACCGCGACATCGGTGCGCGATCGCTCGATTTGTACCTCAAGGGCTTTCGCTCTCGCGAAGGGCGCGACTCGGCGTGCGCTCAGCTGGTCGCGCTGAAGGCGTCACGCGGCGATTGCGCCCTCGCGCTCCAACCCGGCGCCATTCGGTGCCCTGTCACGCTGGCTGTTGGCAGCCTCGATCCCTGGCTGTCCACGGCGCGTACCGACCGTCTCGTTGCATCGCTCGATGCCGCCACCGACGGCAAGCTGGTGGTCGAGCGAATTCCCGGTGCCGCCCATGTGGCGCCCGAGGAAGCGCCAGACCGACTGGGCACACTGGTCGCTGAACTACTGACGCGATGAAGGCCTTTGCCTCGCGCGCCCGCGCGCACCCTCACCACGAGACCGCCTGATGGTCGATCGCCTCAGTGCCATGCGCGCCATGGCCGCCAAACAACCCGACAACCCCCTGGCCCGTTTCGGCCTCGCCAACGAACTGCTCAAGGCGGGCCTGCACGCGGAAGCCGAGGTCGAGCTGGCCGCGTATCTCGACCGGCATGATGACGAGGGAAACGCCTGGATGCGCTACGCCGATGTCCTTCACCATCTTGGACGCGTGGAAGCGGCGCGCGCGGCCGCCAACCGCGGCATCGTCGCCGCTCAACAGCACGGTCACGGTGGCATGGTGAGCGAACTGGAGGCACGACTCGACGAGTGGGCGGCGGACTAACCGCCGTCGCTCGCCCGGTCTACAGCTTTCGCACTTCCTCGGCGGCATAGAGCGCCCGACCGATATCGAGGGACAGGGCGCGCGCCTCCTGCGTGGCACTCGTCACGTCGCCGATGGCGGCACCGACACCCAGCGTTCGCAATTTCACCATGTCGAAGCGCAACGAGCGGAGCGCCATTGAGGCGCTCTCCAATTGGCGCTGCATCGTCACCCGCCGATCAACGAGTTCCTGCAGCGACGCGCGCTGCCGCGTCAGCAGCGCGAGGCGTCGTTCGTGATCCGGGGCGGTCTCCGGCTCTGCCTGGGCCACGGCAATGCGTGCATCCAACTGGGCAATGGCATCGCCGGGAACATCCCGCTCCAGTCGCTCAAGTCCGCTGGCCAGCGCGCCGATGCGCTCGAGCAGGGCATCCGCCGTCGGCTCGACGTCGGGCACCATCGCCTTGTCGGCATCCGACAGGCGCGACGCGGTGTCCTTGATCGTCATCCGATCATCGACGGCACTGCGCACAGTTTCACCGTGCGACGACATCAGCACAGCCGGTCCGGCGATGCGCTCGAGGACTTCATTGAGCTGCATGTACCGCGGTCGATCGTCGGCGACGGCGGCAATCTCCTTCCAGCCATCGCCCAGCGCTTCCGTGGGACTCACACCGAATCGACGCAGCCGCACGTAGTCCACAATGAGCAGTTGCGCACTCACGAGGCTGCCGATCAAGCCGGCAACGAACGGCGCGATCATGGGATTGAGATGGAACGCGCCCCCGATGGCAAAGCTTCCCACGGCCACGGCGGCGCTGCCAGCCAACCACTTGAGATGCCGTTTGAACGCTCGCGCCGCGCGCGCAATGCGTTTGGGCTTGGGCAGCAATCCCGCCGCATCGGTGGGCTCGCGCTGTGCGTCGGGATCGTCGTCCCAGATGCGTGACCAGGTAATGCCCCGGGCACGCAACCTCGCATAGCGGCCAATCACGCCCATGGTCATGCCCATCGCCGGAAAGACCGCCCATGGGAAATGCCGGCTGGTGATGGCGTTGATGACGCCCAGGAACACGATCATCCCGGCGGTCCAGGCCATCTGCCCCTTGAAGCGACCGATCAACTCTTCATCGGAACGGCCGGGGAACGCCGTTTCACCATACGACGCGACCCCGAACTCCAGGCCGTCGCGCCATTGATCGCGGGTCGCGCGTCGCTGGTCTTTCACCGCGTGGCGCCAGTCCCGCAGCGCATCGCGGCGTGCCGCCTTCCACTCGCGCTGCTCTTCGCGGTCGGCCAGTGGTGATAACGGCGGGAAGTGCGGCATGGGGGGCAACGCGGCCGGTGCCGGCAGCTGTCGGGGGGCCGGCGCGGGCTCAAAGACCCCGCGCGGCGACCAATCCTCCGACCGATGTCCCGCCTTGTCGGCATACTCACTGGCGACCCGGTCACGCGGTGTGTTCGACGCACGATCGGCCGAACGCGACGGTCCACCTCCGAGAACTTTCAATGACCCGTCACGCTGCACGCGCCGCAAGGCATCGCGCATGACCAGCGCGCTATCCCATCGATCGGCGGGGCGCTTGGCCAGACACCGCTCGAGAATGCCGACGAGTGAGCCCGGCGCGTCAGGGCGCACGAAGTGAATCGGCGGCGGCGTCTCGCTGACGTGCTTGACCAGCATCGCCGGTGTGGTTGTCGCCTCAAACGGCAGTCGACCGGCCAGCATGAGATAGCCAACCACTCCCAACGAATACAGATCGCTGCGTCCATCAACATCCCGATCACCGGTTGCCTGTTCCGGACTCATGAAGGCCGGTGTGCCGACGGCGATACCGGTTTGCGTTAGCCGTGATCCGCTTTCCGCGGCCCGCGCGATGCCGAAGTCCGTCACCATCGCGCGACCTGAGTCGCGATCGAGGAGAATGTTGTCCGGCTTGACATCGCGATGCACCACGCCGCACGCATGCGCATACGCGAGCGCATCGGCCGTCTGCTCGAGCACGCTGGCGATGAACTCCACGGGTGGTCGCGGATCGCGGGCCAATCGGGCCGCGACGCTCTCACCGGTCACCAGTCCCATCGCGAAACACACCATGCCGGCCTGTTCGTGGACCGCGTAGATCGGCACGATGTGCGGGTGATTCAAGCGCGCCGCCGTCTGCGCTTCACGAACAAATCGCTCACGCACGTCCGAGCGAAACGCCAGATCGGGGGGCAACACCTTGAGCGCCACCTGTCGCTGAAGCCGGAGGTCTTCCGCTGAATAGACCACCGCCATGCCGCCGCGACCGATCTCGGGGCCGATGAGGTACTGCTCACCGAAGGCCGCGGTGACCCGGTCGCGCAGCATATTGGCGTCAGCCGCGTTGGCCGCGGCCCGCGTGGCGTCGCTCATGGAACGCTAGGCGGGTGTCGCGGCGCGACCACGCGTCGCGTCGCGGACGTCGCTGGCGGCACCCACCGCAATGTCGACGTCCCGCGCCAAGGCCATGGCTTGCTCGGCAATCAACGTCACGCTCTGCACGGAACTGTTCCCCGTGCGCAGACGCACGAGATCGAGGCGCATGTTCTCCAGCGCCAGCCGGCAGCTCTCCACCTGCGCCTTGCGCACTTCGCGCTTGCGCTCGACGTCGGCCACCGCGCGGCGATCTCGACGCAGCTGGGCCAGTCGACGCACCCGGGCCTCGCTCTTCGCCGTCTCCAATGGATTGGCCTCGGATTCCAGCGTGGCGATCTCCTTGTCGATCACCACCGCGCGATCGGCGCCGAACTCGCGCGCGCTCAACGTCAGATCCACCACCATCGACTCGATGCGATTCACCAAATCGATGGCGGTCGCAGAAACGTCAGGAATGCGACCGCGTTCCGCCGGCGGGATGGTGGCCAGCAAGCGGCCGATCTCCTCGCGGTCGGCCCGCGCCTGCCGCACCAGGCCCACGTATTCGCCCATGGCATCATCACGCGCTGGCGCCGTCGGCAGCATGGCCCCACGACCTGCGGATTCCGATCGGGAGAACGAGCGCGGAATTGCCGCCGACCCAGCGGCCGGCGTCGGTGCCTGCGGCGCCAACACCCCGCGCAACGCGTTGTTGTTCAATCGCCCCTGCAAACGCAGTTCATCGCGCTTCTTGCGGCTGAACGTCGCGTGCACCGAGTCGACAACGTCCGAGATGACCTCGCCCAGCATGCGGTCTCTATGCTGACGCAGCACATCGTGCCAATCGTAGCCCGCGCTCCAGAGCTTGGCGTACTTCCAGGCCATGATCACCGTCCAGATGGTGGTCACGCCAAAGAAATCGCTATTGCCGAAGATGCTCACCAGCAGCAGCGCGCCGTTCACAAAGAGGTACGGGCCGAGCATCTTCCGGAACTTGCGCACGAGGGGCGCTTCCCATCGCGCGCGCTCCTCCATGCCGGGCGAGTACGTGTCCGTTCCCAGCGCGGGGTACGACGCGCCCACGGTGCCAACCAGCGGCGCGGGCACCGATGAGGCCACGCCCGTGCGCGAGGAATACGCCGGTGCCGAGTACCCGGGATTGCCCGCCGTTCCGCTCTGGCCAGCCACGCGCATGCCGCCAATCGGGGCACCGTTGAACATGATCGGCGATGACGAGCCGGACGTGCCGGCAGGAATTGGCGTCTGTGGGACGACACCACTCTTCATCGCCTGGACCAGTTCTCCGGCGGTCTGGAAGCGCTGTTCAGGCGCCTTCTCCAGCAGTCGCATGACGATTCGCGCCAAATCCGGGGGCACGTCCTGACGGCGCTGGTCCACCGGCACCGGCATCTCTGCCAAATGCTTCACCAGCAACGCCGGCGTGGTGTTCCCGATGAATGGTGGTTCACCAACCAACATCTGATACGCGACAATGCCCAGCGAATACAGATCACTGCGGGCATCCAGATCGCGGTCGCCAGACGCCTGCTCGGGAGACATGTAGGCGGGCGTGCCGATGGCCATCCCGGTCGCGGTCAGTCGCGGCGTATCTCCACTGTCCGTGCCGGCGCGTGCGATGCCGAAATCGGTGACCAGCGCCCGACCGTCAATCGCGTCGACGAGGATATTGTCGGGCTTGATATCGCGATGGATGACCCCCCGCGAATGCGCATACGCGAGCGCTTCACCGACTTCGGTCAACCAGCGACGGACGTCCTCAATGGGCAACGGGCCACGCTTCTGCAGCTGCTTGGCCAGATTGTCGCCATCGATGAGCGCCATCACAAAGAACACCAGATTCCCCACCTCGTCGACCGAGTAGATGGGGACGATGTTGGGATGGCTCAGCTGTGCCGCGGTTTCGGCTTCGCGCAGAAAGCGCGTGCGCACATCACGACGAAACGACAGCTCCGGTGGCAGGAGCTTGATCGCAACGTGACGCTTCAGGCGCTTGTCGCGCGCCCGGTAGACGATACCCATGCCGCCACGCCCAATCTCCTGATCCACCTCATAGGTGGCGCAGAGCGCATTCTCGACATGCGCACGGAGTTCGAGGTCCTCGGCGGACTGGGCTGCAGAATCGGGCACTCGTTGGGGATCGAAGGGGGCCACTTCTGATCCCGTAGTGTAGCACAGGGGTAGAAGCGGCGACAGCATTCCCTACCGGGGTGGTGACGACCGCGTGGAAACCGGCCGTCCCGGCATAGGACTGACGGTCCTTACGTCAGACGGTCAGGGAAAAGTTGCAAACCCTGCCGCGATGGCGTAAACCAAACGGTGCGGAACGTGCCATTTCATAGGCGCCAATCCTCCTTCGACAGGAACGTACGATATGGGCCAGCGCCAAACTCTCCCTGTTCTGCCTCTCCGTGGAACGGTCATGTTCCCCGGCATTACCGCGCCAATTTCCGCGGGCCGACCCGGCACCCTTCGCGCCATTGAAAACGCCGTGAAGGGCGATCGGCTGGTATTTGCCGTCGCCCAGCGCGACAACACCGAAGAACCCACCGCCGACATCCTGTTCACGACCGGTGTGATTGCCCGGATCGGACAGATCCAGCGCGGGCTTGGCGGGGTGCAGCTACTGCTGCAGGGCGAGCAGCGCGCCACGGCCCTCCAGTATCAGGAGCAGGACGGGCATCTGGTGGCGGTCATTGTCCCGGCCGAAGAAATGATGCCGTTGGACCCCAAGGACCCGGCCTTCGAGGCGCTCCACAAGGAGGCGCGGGAACGCGCCGCCGAGTTGGGCGAGAAGCGGGGCCTCCCGGAAGAGGTGGTCCACCAGGTGCTCGACTCCGTGGACGACGCCGGGAAATTCTCGGACCTCGTAGCCGGGTACATCGAACTTACCGTCCCGGAAAAGCAGGGTCTGCTGGAAACGCTGTCGGTGGAAGAGCGACTCCGCCGGGTGCTGGTGCATGTCCAGCGTCAGATCGGCCTGCTGGAAGCCCAGGAGGATATCAAGTCGCAGGTGCAGGAGGAGCTCGGTGAGCGCCAGCGCGAGATGTTCCTGCGCGAACAGCTCAAGGCCATCCAGAAGGAACTGGGTGACGACGACCAGTCCAAGGAAATCTCCGAGCTACGCGAAAAACTCACGAAGCTCGACCTGCCGAAGCAGGCTCGCGCCGAAGTCGAGCGCGAGATCGGACGCCTCGAACGGGCCGGCCGTGAGTCCATGGAAGCGCAGGTCATCCGCACCTATCTGGAGTGGATTGCCGAATTGCCATGGAGCAAACGCTCAGACGATTATCTCGAACTCGCCCGGGCGGGTGAGATCCTCGAGGAGGATCACTATGGCCTGAAGGACGTGAAGGATCGCGTGCTCGAGTTCCTTGCGGTACGTCAGCTGCGTGCACAACAGGTTGCCGAGCAGGTGGCGACCACTGGAGAGTTCTCCGTGTCGAAGCTGGCCAGCGACGATCCCGACTTGGCGGGTTCGGTCAAGGATGGCGGTGCCGATCGCACGATCACCGACGCCAAGGAAGCGAAAGCGCGTGTGATGGCGCGCGGACCGATCTTGTTGTTCAATGGACCGCCGGGTGTCGGCAAGACGTCCATCGCCAAGTCAATTGCCCGCGCGCTCGGACGCGAGTACGTGCGCGTGGCCCTCGGCGGCGCGCGCGACGAAGCCGACATTCGCGGTCACCGGCGCACCTACGTGGGCGCGATGCCTGGCCGCATTATTCAGGGCATGAAGCAGGCCGGCACCAAGAACCCGGTGTTCCTGCTGGATGAAGTCGACAAGCTGGGAACGTCGTATCAAGGCGATCCGTCCAGCGCCCTCCTGGAGGTACTCGACCCGGCCCAGAATGACTCATTCACCGATCACTATCTCGGCGTGCCCTTCGACTTGAGCGAAGTGCTGTTCGTCGCCACGTCCAATTTCATCCAGAACATCCCGGGTCCGCTGCTGGACCGGATGGAAGTCGTTGACTTCAGCGGGTACACCGAACGCGAGAAGGCGGCCATCGCCAAGACGTACCTCATTCCGCGACAGCTGGAGGAATCGGGGTTGGCCGGTCGTGAGCTGTCGTTTACCGATGACGCCGTGATGAAGGTGATCAGCGAGTACACGCGCGAGAGCGGCGTGCGTCAGCTGGAACGCCAACTGGGAGCGGTCGCGCGCAAGGTGGCCCGACGGGTCGCCATGGGTGACACGGCCGCCATCGACGACAAAGTGATCAGTGCGGAGGAAGTGCGCGAATTGCTGGGCCGTCCCCGCGTGCATCCGGAGCGTGCCGCCGAGCATGACGAGGTGGGCATTTCCACGGGCATGTACTACACGCCGATGGGCGGTGACATCATGTTTGTGGAAGCCAGTATTCGGCGCGCGTCATCGCGCATCAAGACCGACGATGAGGCGGACGCCGGTCGCGTCGGACCGATCTCCCTCATTCTCACGGGCCAACTCGGCGACGTGATGAAGGAAAGCGCGCGCGCCGCACTCACGTACGCCACCAACAACGCGGACACGTTGGGCATTCCGGCGAATCGAGTGGCCACTGCCAGCGAAGCTCACATTCACGTGCCGGCCGGCGCGATTCCGAAGGACGGACCCAGTGCCGGCATCGCGATCGCCTTGGCCCTGGTCAGTGAACTGTCCAACCGCAAAGTCCGTCGCGATGTGTCCATGACCGGCGAGATCACGCTGCGCGGGCGGGTGTTGCCAATTGGCGGCCTCAAGGAGAAAGTGCTCGGCGCCCATCGGGCTGGCATCAAGGAAGTCATCATTCCGAAGGCCAATGAGGCGGATCTCGAAGACGTGCCGGACGAAGTGCGGCAACAACTCACGTTTCACCCCGTGGAGACCTTGCGTGAAGTGCTGGACATCGCGCTGGTCGATCATGGCCGACACAGCGATGCCGCGATCGAGGAGTTGATCGGCGTGTAGTTGGTCGCGTCGAGACGATCCGTCTCGATGAAACGGTGATGGAAGGGGCGAACCTGCGTGCTATCCTCGGCGCATGTTCGCCCCTTGCGCATCCCCCCTCGCCGAGCTGACACTATGGCTATGCCCGCACTCGAATCGCGCACGTGGACCGTCGAGGAGGTTCAGGCCCTCCCGGACGACGGGAATCGGTACGAGTGTATCGATGGGGCGTTGTTTGTGAGTCCCGCGCCGGCGCCCCGGCATCAACAGGCGCTGTTGGAGCTCGCGGTGATGCTCAAACAATACGCAGAACGCGAGCAGCACGTCGGCTGGGTGTGGATCGCGCCACACGATCTTGTGCTCGGGCCGCGCACCGTGGTCCAGCCGGATCTGCAAGTACACTCGGCGGGACCTACTGCCACCCGCAAGCAACGCGCGGCGCGCGCGCTGTTGATTGTTGAGGTGCTTTCCCCATCCACCGCGCGACTCGATCGTCAGGACAAGCGCAAGTTGTATTTGCGTGACGCGACGGCGAGCTACTGGATTGTGGACTTGGCGGCTGAGCTGGTTGAGGTGTGGACCCCGCAAGATGATCGGCCGCACGTAGTGTCAGACACGTTGACCTGGAACCCGGAAGGCGCGACTGCAGCATTCACGCTGGCGCTTCCCGCGTTCTTCACCGTTGCCAACGCGTGGGAGCACTATCCCCGAACGTAGACGTTCGGGATTGAGGCCGATTGACGCCCACCGGCACGAATGACAGATGGGTCGCGTGTCTCAGTGCCCGATGGGGCCGAAGCGAAACAGACTCCACGGCCAGGCGGCGGCGCCCGGTTCGGTGCCTTCGAGATACCACTCCGTGTAACGGCGATCGGGTGGCGTCGATGCGTCTGCCGGCTTGCCGTTCTTGCGATCGACCTCGACGCCCAGCACACCGGGCGGCGGGGTCCATGTGCCACTGCTGCGCGAACCATAGATACTGGCAATGATGTCACCGGCAATTGGCGCCGCCAGCGTGCCGCCCACGGCGCCCGGAGAGATCATGGTGGGTTTGTCGAAGCCGATCCACACGCCCGTGACGAACTCCGGCGTCATCCCGACAAACCACACATCCGTGTTGTCGTTCGTGGTACCGGTCTTGCCCGCCACTGCTATACGTGACGGGACAACCTTTCGCAGTGCCGTGGCCGTGCCGCGCGACACCACATCCTGCATCATGTCGCGCACGATGAACGCAATGCGCGGGTCCATGGCCGGCGCCGACGTCGCCACCGGTGGCGCCAACACCGTGCGCCCGTTGCGATCCTCCACGCGCACGATGAAACGCGGCGTCACCGCGACGCCGCCATTGTCGAAGGACGCGTAGGCGGCCACAAAATCGAGTGGCTGGACCACCGACGCGCCCAACGCACTGGACGGATAGGGGGAAATCGGCGAGCGCAGTCCGGCGCGTCGCGCCAAGGCAATCACCGAGTCCATTCCCACACCAAGGGCCAATTGCACCGCCACCGGATTGCGCGACCGGGTGAGCGCCTCGCGCATGGTGATGGCGCCAAGGAACTCGTTGTCCGCGTTCTCGGGGCTGTAGATCTGGCCGTTCTGCAGTCGGATTCTCAGCGCAGTATCGGCGACCATGCTGCCGGCCGTCATCCCCTCGGCCAGCGCCTGCGCATACACGAAGGCCTTGAACGACGATCCGGGTTGTCGATTACCATCGACGGCGCGGTTGAATGACGATCGCGCGTAGTTGCGACCGCCCACCAGGGCGCGCACATCACCGGATGTCGGATCGAGCACCACGGCCGCCCCTTCCAGACACGCCTGCACCTTGGCACGCGACGCCTTGATGGAATCCGTAACGATTCCGGTGGCACACGGAATTCCGCGGAATCCCGGTCGCGTTTCCACTTCATCCAGACCGACGGACACGGCACGTTGCGTGATTGTCTGGATTGCCGCGTCGATGGTGGTGTGAATGCGATAGCCGCCTTGCCCCACCGGCACACCGGCACGCTCCGCCTGCACACGAACCACATCCACCACCCATGGTGCCGGTGCACTGCCCGCCGTCACCGTCTTGATCGGTTCACGTTGCGCGAGGTCCCGCTGGACGGCCGTGATGTAGCCCTGCCCCGCCATCAGGGCGAGCACAGTATTTCGGCGTTGTTTGTTGCGATCCGGATACCGGGCGGGGTCGTACTGCACCGGGCTTTTCGGCATCGAGGCCAGCGATGCCGCTTCCGCGAGTGTCAGATCGGAGGCCGGCTTCCCGAAGTACTGTCGCGCTGCCATCTCGATGCCGAACGCCCCGTGGCCAAACGAGATCTGATTGAGAAAGGCCTCGAGGATCTGCTCCTTGTTGTAGTGCTTCTCCATTTCACGCGCTGCCTGCTGTTCCCGCAGCTTGCGTCCGGGCGAGACATCGCGTCGATCGATGAGATCGGGGTGCATGTTGCCCACCAGCAGTTGGGTGATCGTGCTGGCGCCACGCAGGTTTCCCGTGGTGACCGCATCCTTGAGGGCGCCGGCGATGCCGACCAGGTCCACGCCATCGTGCTGGTAGAATCGCTTGTCCTCGACCGCGACAAAGGCCTGACCGACGTATTTGGGCAACGTGCGGATAGCGACGGATAGGCGACGTTCCCTGCCGATCACGCCAATGGTCGAACCCTCGCGACCCAGCACCAGGGACGCCTGTGCGGGCGTGATGATCTGCCAGGCTTCACCGGTGGATGCGACTGGCGACGAAGCGGCCGGCGGCTTGACCACTACCTGCGCCACAGCCGCATGCGGGCTCACCCATATCCACACCAGGAGCGCGCCAAGGCCACGGCGCACCATGGCCAGCCAAAGGTCGCGGCGCATGGGGACGCGCAGGTGATTTCCGGGGACGCAGGACATGAGACCGCAAAATACACCGGCCGACCTCAGTTGATCGCGCGCCGGTTGTGACGCAGCTTCCACAGATGCCCGGTGACCAGATTCGCCCCCTCACGCTTGCCATCTGTCAGTTCGCCCCACGAAAGGGGGACACGGCGGCCAACCTGCAGCGGCTCGGTGCGCTCTGCGCGCAGGCCGCCACGCTCGACCCGCGTCCGCAGGTCATCCAGTTCCCCGAGACCGCGCTCTCAGGGTATTTCGTGGAAGGCGGCGTCCGCGAGGTGGCGTGCACCGCCGGCGCGCTGGCCAACGACCTTGACGATGCCTATCGCACGGCCTGTGCGACCGCCGGCATTCCAACGGTCGCCATCGACGTCATTGTCGGCTTCTACGAACGGTGGCGCGATACGCTGCACAATAGCGCGGCGTATCTCACGATCGGCCTCGATGATGGACCGCCCGTGCTGCGACACGTCCATCGCAAGAATTTCCTCCCCACCTACGGGTTGTTCGACGAGGAGCGGTTTGTCGAACGCGGCACGGACATTCGAGCCTTCGAAACGCCGTGGGGACGGGCGGCCATTCTGGTGTGCGAGGATGCCTGGCACTCCATGTCGGGACTCATTGCCGCGCTCGATGGGGCCCAGGTGATTTTCGTGTCCTCGGCCGCTCCGGCCCGAGGACTCTGGCCGCGGGACGACGGCATTCCCGGTCCGTACAGCGCGGCGCGTTGGGAACGCCTGATTCGCGATATTGCCGAAGAACACGGCGTATTCGCGAGCCTGGCCAACCTCGTGGGGACCGAGGGCGGCAAGCGGTTCTTCGGGACATCGTTGCTGGTGGGCCCCGGCGGCGACGTGCGCGCCCGCGCGCCGGTGTGGGATGAGAGCATGATGACGATCACGCTCGACCTGGACGATCTTGTGCGCGCGCGCGCCGATGCGCCGTTGCTGAGTGATTTGCGGGTGGCGCTGCCGCATGTGCTGGACACCGTCCGTCGCGTGCAAGACGGCGCGCCCGCCGTGGTTTCGTATGATGGATCCGAACCCGCGGCGGCCGACTTGCTGCGTGGCGCGCGAGGCTTCACCACCGGCGAATTTCCGATCCCCGCGTCGCCGACCATGGACGGCGAGATTGTCGGCCGGATCGGACGCGAGGCCCTTCCGGTCATTCGACACGACCTGAGCGATCATGGGGGGCCGCCGTCACTGATGATTGACGCCGCATTGACCGAGCAGTGGCTGACTGGGTTCTTGCGCGAGGAACTCCAGCGTCGTGGTTTCACCCGCGCCGTCATCGGACTCTCGGGTGGTGTGGACTCGGCGGTCACGGCGTACCTTGCCGCCCGCGCGCTTGGCGCGTCCAACGTGATCGGCGTGCGTCTGCCATACCGCACGTCAAGCGCCGAGTCACTCGACCATGCCCAGTTGGTGATCGATGCGCTGGGCATCGAGTCGCGTACCATCGACATCAGTGCTGCCGTGGACGGCTACCTGTCGTTCGAGTCGGATGCCGATGGGGCCCGCCGGGGCAATGTCATGGCCCGCACACGCATGATTGCGCTCTTCGACTTGTCGGCCCGGTATCGGGCCTTGCCGCTGGGCACCGGTAACAAGACGGAACGATTGTTCGGATACTTCACCTGGCACGCTGACGACTCGCCGCCGGTCAACCCGATTGGCGATTTGTACAAGACGCAGGTATGGGCACTGGCGCGCCATCTTGGGGTGCCGGACGCCATTGTCACGAAGCCCGCCACGGCCGATCTCATCGTCGGGCAAACCGACGAGGTCGATTTGGGCATCAGTTACGCGCGCGCCGATGAACTGCTCAACGGCGTGTTGCACGGGTTCTCGCACGAAGCGCTGCGTGCCCGGGGCTTCTCGTACGAGGAACTGTCACTGGTGGAGCACCGCCTCGACTCCACACACTGGAAGCGGCGGCCTGCTGCCACGGCCATGGTCAGTCACAGTGGCATCGGCGAATCGTACCTGCGTCCCGTGGACTACTAGTGCACGCTCGATAGGCGATCGACATGCTCGAGGAGTTTGCGTTGTACCTGCGCCTCGGCTTTTCGCACATCGCCGATCTCGCGGGTTACGACCACCTCTTGTTCATCACCGCACTCTCGATCCCGTATGCGCCGCGGGATTGGCGGCGTCTGGCGATCCTGGTGACCGCCTTTACCGTGGGACATAGTGTCACGCTGGCGCTGGCGACCCTGCGCCTGGTGTCGGTGTCGACGTCGCTGGTCGAGGCACTGATCCCGGCGACGATTTTCGTCACGGCGCTCCTCGCGTGGCGCGAGATCACCTCAACGGCCGACTCAGCGGAGACTGCGGTGCCTCCGCTGCGCTATCTGGTGACGGCGGCCTTCGGACTGATCCATGGCCTGGGGTTCTCGTCGTACCTGCGCGCGCTGCTGGGGAAGGCGGAGAGTATCGCGCTACCGCTCCTGTCGTTCAATGTTGGGTTGGAAATCGGACAGGTGTTCGTTCTGTTGTTGGTCATGACAATCGGCGCATTGGCCGGTCGATCGGCCCGCGCGCGACGGCTGTGGCCTCGATTGCTCGTGGGTGTGACGGCCACCTTCGCGGTCGTGCTGCTCATCCAACGTCTGTAGCCGTCGTCGAACCCGCCCGCCGACTGTTATCGGTACAGGCGCTGCGGGTCCACCGTCGCCAGCTCCAGACACAGCGCACTGATGCGCTCCACCGCCTCGGCGATGAATGCGGCACCCTGTTCGGCGGTTGCTTCGCGCGGATTGCCCACGCCGGTGTCATCGGTCACCTGGGTCCAACGGCGCGGCGTCCACGCCCACCCTTCGCGGACTCCCGACAGCACACTCTTGCGCGCGTGGCCGTCCCCCCAGGTTGCCCGGTCGGCCACCAGATGCGGTGCAACGTGCAGCACCGCTGCCGTCTCCAGCGCGCCGGCATGGTCGCCGGCTTCGACGAACCGCCCGTGATCACCGGCCTGCCACCAATTGGCGATGACCAGCAGGACGCCGGTTGCCGGCTGCAGCTCCCTGACCAGGGCACGCAGTTCGTTGCCACCATGTGCATTGAGCAACAGCAGCACCTTCACGCCGTGCGGTTCGATGCTGTTCACGATGTCGCGCAGCACCGCGAGTTGCGTTGACGGCATCACGCTCAGCGTCAACGGCAAATCCAATTGCGTGGTGTTCACGCCAAAGGGCATCGCGGGCAGCGCAGCCACATGCACGCCCTTCGCGGCGCAGACCGCGGCGACACGGGCCGCGACTTCCCGTCCCAGCAACGTGTCGGTGCCGTAGGGCAGATGCGTATTGTGCGGCTCGGTGGCCCCCCACGGCATGATGGCCACAGGCCACGTCACGTCGCGAACTGTCGGCCACGTGAGGTCTTCCAACATCCCGGCGCGCGGCCCGTGCGTTTCCGACGACGTCATGCGTCTCCCGTCTCCCGTCGCCCGGCTCCCGTGAACTCCGTCACCGCACCGACGCGAACGTATCGCATTGATTCGGGTCGCCGCTGTCGAAGCCCCGCTTGAACCACCGCGTCCGGTCTGCCGAGGAACCATGCGTGAATGTCTCGGCATTCACCCGCCCGCTGCCCATGCGCTGCAGCCGATCGTCGCCGACCGCGGCCGCCGCCGACAGTCCCTCCTCCAGATCACCGCGCTCCAACTGGCCATTTTTCGCCGCTTGATAGGCCCACACGCCGGCGTAGCAATCCGCTTGCAGCTCCATAGCCACGGACAGTCGGTTCTTCAGCTGCGGATTCCGTTGCTGCGCGTCTCGCAGTTCGCGCTCGGTACCCATCAGGTTCTGGACGTGGTGGCCAATTTCGTGAGCCAGTACATAGGCTTGTGCGAAGTCACCAGGAGCGCCGAACTGCCGGTCCAACTGATCGAAGAACGCGAGATCGAGATACACCTTCTGGTCGGCCGGACAGTAGAACGGACCGGAGGCAGCTTCCGCAAATCCGCACGCCGATTGGACGGCGTCGCGGAACAAGGACAGCTTCGCATCGCGGTACCCCGGCAACTTCCGACTCCATCCTGTCTGGGCGCTGTCGAGGATGCTCGACATGAACAGCACCATGCCCTCTTCCGTCGAGTCCTGCAACGATGCGTCGCCGCGAGCACTGGGAAGCGTCGCGCTGGGGTCGCCACCGGACAAACCCCCGAAGTCGCTGACCAGGTCCTTCTTGAAGATCACGCTCAGCACGATCAGCACCACCAGGCCGCCCAGTCCCATTCGCCGACCGCCACCGCCTCCGCCAAATCCGCCTGCGGGGCCCGCTCCGCGTTGGTCTTCG
The DNA here is from genome assembly GCA_016720905.1 of Gemmatimonadaceae bacterium. NCBI lineage: Bacteria > Pseudomonadati > Gemmatimonadota > Gemmatimonadia > Gemmatimonadales > Gemmatimonadaceae > Gemmatimonadaceae bacterium. Next base: position 68,300 of record JADKJT010000002.1, read on the forward strand.
AGGTTCCGGCTCCGTCCTCCGGGAATCCAACGCATTCAGGGTACCGGCGCAGGGCGCAGTGAAAGGAATTCGTAGTCGTCCGCTCCGACGGTCTTGAGCCAGACGATGACCTCGCTGATCCGTTGTGGAGGAAACACGCCGCGCTGACCTTGAATACGACGTATCAAGTGCACCTCACGCCCTTCCTGCGTCCACGTGGATTCATATCGTCCGAAGAAGCTGGTCGAAACGATGTTTTTGGGCAACTCGGCTTTCCAGCCGACGGGCAGTGTGATGCGCAAATCGGTAAGCGTCTCCACCTGCCCGAGAATCTGCGCTGCATCAATGGGGAATTCCCGCGACGTCCGGCTTTCCAGTTCCTTTGCCATGCTCTTGTATCCGCGCGCCGGGCTGCGGAAACCGGTGTTCATGGAAAACAATCGAGAGTCGCCGGCGGTCTTGAGCACGTTGTCCGCTTTCACCACGTACGAGAGTGCGGTCGGCGACGCGAGATTCCGGCTGTCGAACGCCACCAACGCTTCCGCGGTCGCATCGGACGCGAACAGGCGCTGGGCGAGCGCCTTTTCGAGATTCTCGCGACGTGTCGAGTCCAGCGGCACGGCAAACGCCGAGCGCATTCCGAACGATGCACTCCCGCGCGTTTCCTCATTCACGCGTGCTTCGACATGTCCCGATGTATCGATCGACAGTCGGATGCGCATCGTCGAACCGTTGGATTCGGTGGCCGACAGGGGCAAGCGGATCTCCTGGGCGCGCCCGTCGGGAAGCACGACAATGCCCAGCTGTCCCTGATACACGTCGGGGATCATTCCGTAGGGAATGAACTCGGCGGTGAGGTCGGTAAACGTCCAGCCGGCGCCCTCCTGTACCGCCGCGATGGCATGATTGAATTGATAGATCGACGGCAGCGCCGGATCCGGTTTGCCACCCAGCGACAGCAGCACCGTGTTGGCCGCTATGCGGTAGCGACGCAACGCTGCCACAAACAACGTGGATTTGTCCTTGCAGTCCCCGAACCCGGACGACAGCACGTCGGCCGGTAGGCGTGGCTGATATCCCCCGATGCCGAGCGACACCGACACGTAGCGGATATCCTGCGCGACCCAACGGTGCACGGCGCGAACGGTATCCAGTCGGGTCGTCGCACCACTGGCCTTCACCACCGAATCGATGCGCGCCGTCACCATCGGTGGCAGGAGATACCGATCGCGCGCCAGACTTTCGTACCACGTGGCAATGTCGTTCCATGATCCGGGCGCCGTGACGGCAATCGACATCACCACATCATTCGAGTCGGCGGCAAACGCTTCGCCGCGGAATGGCTGGACGTTGCTGTCCGCCCAGGTGAAGACGCGGCGGCCGCCGCGTACTTCCTCCGACCGCCGGAACGGCAGATTGCGTTCGATGATGCGAGGCAAGTATCCGTCGGGGACGTCGACCGTGAACACCGAGCGTGCAATCGGCACCTGGTTGTTCACGTTCCATCCCAGCAGGAAATCCCCCGGGCGATACGGCGACTTCTCTTCGAGGGTGAACTGCACATCGAGAATGGTGCCAACCGCCACTCCGGAGAGCGACACGCGCCGGATTTTCTGTTCCTGGTAGATCGGATTCGCCAGTTGCGCGGTGACGTCCGACTCCTGCTCCTGCGCCGGTCGGTCGCTGAGGACTTCGCCGGTCGTCCTGAGGACGCGAATCCAATCGATGGTCAGCGTCTGGTGCGACTTGGCGTATCCGAAGGCCCGCTCGGACATGCCGCGCACGACCCCTTCGTCGAGAATCTGAAAGACCTGCCGTGACCGCTTGACGGATCGGCCGTCGGCTTCGATGCGATTGTCGCTCTCATCGAGGAGCAGCACATAGGGCCGCCCACGGTTGCGGGCGGGATCGACCGCCAGGCGCACAATCGAGTCGGAGGGCGCGCTCGGGCGCCCGGCTGATGCCTGCGCGACCATGTCCCGCATGGGCATCGCCAGCGCGAGCAGGACCCACGCGACCACATGTCGCCACGGACGGGACGACCGGAGAACCACGAAACTGACCATGATGAACAGTGTCCGGCGCCTCACGGGAAGTCCACCGACTGGGCCGGACACTACGCCGCGATGTCCTCCTCCCCCGCAAACGCCAGACTGACCGCCCTTCGGGCATCACGTTTGAGCGCCCGGTGGACCGACCGCGCGTATCGCATGAAATTGGCGCCCGCCCACGCATGGCGCGCAAAGAATTCGTAGGGTTGCAGGTCGCTCTTCAAGCGATTGCACGGCGCGCAGGCGACCACGAGGTTGCCGGGATCATGCGCGCCGCCGCGGGCCAACGGGACCACGTGATCGAGCGTCGCGGTGCGCTGGTCGAGGGACATGGCGCAGTACACGCACCGTTGACCACAATCGCGTAGTGCGACGCGGCGCATGGCGCGCTTCATGGCGGCATGGGCGGTAGCGCTGGCCGCGGCGCTGGCCGCCACTCGGCCGAAGCGGTCTCGGGGGAATGCGGTGTTGGCGCGGGCGGTTGCCCGTGATCCTCGAGCCCGAACCGACGAGCGTTTGGATGGTCGGGCCCCGCGTGCGGCACTTCCCTTGGCGAGTCGGAGATTTCGGCGGGCCATCAGCGCCGACCCGCGTCGCACGCCATACCAAAAAACATCACCCCGACGGAGGCGAGTATCCTCACGTCGGGGCGAATGGCGATGTCGCAGGGGCCGGCGTCGAGCGCCGGTGGTCGGACTCCCCGGATTCGAGCGGCGGGGATTGGGTGGCATCGGCGAATGAGGCGCCGAGCACGCGCTGGCGTGGGAGGCACGCAGCGACGACGGGGGGTACCGCGAGTGGAGCGCATCATCCTCCTGGTGGGGCCGGGTGGAGTGGCGCAGCAGAACGCAGAAGCCGAGCAAACGGTCCGTTCGACGTCTTTCGGAATAGACGGCGAGCGACATCGCGAGGATACGTTTGTGATCACTGGCTCGTCAAGAGCCAGTATCGGCCGGAACTACTCCTTCATCCCACTGTTACGCAGCGGATCGCGCAACAGACTCCCGATCCGCGCCGCCATCGCCTCCATCTGCTCGCGATTGGGCATCTCCGAGCCCGCAAACGGGAGCGGAATCTCGAAACCGTCGTCCTCGCGGCGTGGGATCAGGTGGATGTGATAGTGCATCACATGCTGGCCGGCATTGGCCCCGGAGCTGACGACGATGTTCAGGTCGTTCGCATCCGCGGCCGTGAGGATGACCGGTATGAGTTTGGTGGCGACGTCGAACAGGTGGGCGGCGACCCGTCGCGGGATGTCCTGCACCCGCTCGTAGTGGGCCCTCGGCACAACGAGGACATGGCCGGCGTTGACCGGTTGCACTTCGAGAAACGCAATGGACTGGGCGTCCTCGTAGACCATTGAGACTTCGGCCGCGCCGCGGATGAGGTCACAGAAGATGCAGTGGCCGCTGGTTTGGTCGGCGGACGAATGAAGTTGGGACATGGCTCCAAGGTGCGCCCCATCCGGGCAAGTGGCAAGAACACCCCACGGCCGGTGCCGGCGCGCTATTTTTCCGGCTGGACACTGTTTCCCCGAGATCGACACACGATGGCTACTTCGACCCGCCCGACTCGCGCCCCCAAAGGCCAGGCCTCCGATCCCGACAGCGCCCCGCCGCTTTCGCGTGAGCAGCTGCTGCACGCCTACCGCACGATGTATCTGTCGCGGCGGATCGACGACAAGGAGATCCAGCTCAAGCGCCAGAACAAGATCTTCTTCCAGATCTCAGGCGCCGGACATGAGGCGATTCTGACGGCGGCCGGCATGGTCCTGCGGCCGAGCCACGACTGGTTCTACTGCTACTATCGCGATCGCGCCCTCATGCTGATGCTGGGGATGACGGCGAACGAGATGCTGTACAGCGCGGTCGGTGCGGCCATCGACCCCAACTCGGGCGGACGGCAAATGCCCAGCCATTGGGGACACAAGGCGCTGAACGTGGCGACGGCCTCATCGCCGACGGGGACGCAGTTCCTGCAGGCCGTGGGCGCCGCTGAGGGCATCGTGCGCGCCAGGATCCTCGGCATCACCGAGGGGTTTGCCGACGACGAGGTGGTGCTCGTCACCACCGGCGACGGCACGACCAGCGAAGGCGAATTCTGGGAATCGCTCAATTCAGCCTGCAACCTCAAGCTGCCCATTGTCTATCTCGTCGAAGACAACGGGTATGCGATTTCCGTTCCGGTTGAAGTGAACACGGCGGGCGGTTCGATCTCCAAGCTTGTCGCATCATTCCCTGGACTGTACATCGAAGAGGTGGACGGGTGCGATCTGCACGCATCACTGGCCACGATGCAGCGCGCCGTCACTTATGCACGCGAACGCAAGGGGCCGGCGCTCGTCCACGCCAAGGTCATTCGTCCGTATTCGCATTCGCTCTCGGACGACGAAGTCTTCTATCGTCCGCAGGCGGAGCGCGATGCCGACGCGGCCCGCGATCCGTTGACGACGTTTCCCACGTGGCTGGTGGGTGAGGGCCTGGCGACCGACGCCGAGTTGGAGGCACTGCGCACAGAAGTCGATGCGGCCCTGCTGGCCGCGACCGACGATGCGCTGTCGCAGCCACAGCCTGACCCCAGCACCGTACTGTTCGGCGTGTATTCACCGGATGTCGACCCGACGTCCGAACAGTTCGACACCGAAGACGACCCGCAATTCGTCGGCGAACCCACCACGATGGTGGATCTGGTCAACGCCTGTCTGCGCGATGAGATGACGCGCGATGACCGCATTCTGGTGTTCGGCGAAGACGTGGCGGACGTGTCGCGCGACGAGCATCTGGGCAAGGTGAAGGGCAAGGGTGGGGTGTTCAAGGCCACTCATGGCCTGCAATCCAGGTTTGGCAGCACACGCGTGTACAACTCGCCGCTGGCCGAAGCGAACATCATCGGGCGCGCCATCGGTCTCGCCCACCGTGGGTTCCGACCGGTGGTCGAAATCCAGTTCTTCGATTACATCTGGCCGGCGTACATGCAGATCCGCGACGAGTTGGCCACGATGCGGTGGCGCTCGCACAACGCGTTCAACGCGCCGGTGGTCATTCGCACGACGTATGGCGGCTACATCCGTGGCGGCCCGTATCACTCACAGACCGGGGCCTCGTTGTTCACGCACTGCCCGGGCCTCCGCGTGGTGTGCCCCAGCAACGCGCTCGACGCCAACGGCCTGCTGCGCACCGCCATCCGTTGCGACGATCCGGTGATATTCCTCGAGCACAAGCACCTGTATCGGCAGACGTACAACAAGGCGCGGTATCCGGGCCAGAACTTCATGATTCCGTTCGGCAAGGCCCGCACCGTGCGTGAGGGTACGGACCTGACCGTCGTGACCTATGGCGCGACGGTGCAGCGTGCGCTGGTGGCGGCCAATCAGATTGCCGAGGAAGGCGGGCCAAACGTCGAGGTGATTGACTTGCGCACGCTCTCGCCGTGGGATCAGGAGGCGGTGTACGCGAGTGTCAAGAAGACCGGACGCGTGATCGTGGCCTATGAGGACAGCCTGTCGTGGGGCTACGGAGCGGAGATTGCCGCGCGCATCGCCGATGACTGCTTTGCGTGGCTGGACGCGCCGGTCAAGCGCGTGGCCAGCGCCGATGTGTTTGTCGGGTACGCGCCGCAGTTGGAAGATGCGACATTGCCGCAGGTGGAGACGTTCCGGACGGCGTACGTGGAGTTGGCGAAGTACTAAGTACTAAGTACTAAGTACCAAGTACCAAGTACCAAGTACCAAGTACCAAGTACTAAGTACTGGGTACTAAGTACTCAGTACCAAGTACTGCGTTCCTGGAGTCCTCGTGTGATGGTGAGTGGCAACGGCTGGAAGCGCGGGGCGATGGTGGGAGTGCTGGTTGCGCTGTTGCCGCGCGCGGCGCAGGGGCAAGTCGTGCGGGGAACCGTGGTGGACGCGACGGCGCGCGTCGTGTCCGGCGCCGTGGTGGCGCTCGTCGATTCTACGCAGACCGTGGTCGCGCGGGCGCTCACCGATGATCGCGGCGAGTATCGCGTGGTGGCCCCGCGTGCGGGCAGCTATAGGTTGCGCACGCTGCGCATCGGCTTCCAGCCCACCGTGTCGTCGACGCTGGTTCTGCGCGAGGGTACAGTCTCGGTCGAACGGCTGGTGCTGGAAGGCGTACGCGTCACGCTGGACGCGGTACGCATTGTCTCCCAGAGCGCCTGCGGCCGTCAGGCGTCTACTGACGCCGATGCGACCTTTGCGGCGTGGGATCAGGCGATGACCTCCATCGCGGCCACGAACCTCACGTCGGCGGCGCGCGGACTCACCGCCACGGTCATGCAGATTGACCGCACGCTGGAGCCTGACGGCCGAAAGATCCGCGCGCAGTCGGCCACCGTGCGCACGGACTTTGTCACGCAACCATGGAAGTCGCTGCCCGCCGATACGCTGCGTCGTCGTGGCTACATGACCACCGATGCCGACGACTGGACGACGTATAGCGCACCAGGACTCGATGTGCTGGTGTCGCCGCACTTCCTGGAAGACCATTGCCTGCGATTGGTGAAGGCCCGGGACTCGACGGAAATCGGCGTCGCCTTTGAGCCCACGCCCGAGCGATTCCGTCGCTCTGAAATTCGCGGCACCTTGTGGCTGGATCGTACCAGCGCCGATTTGCGCCGGTTGGATTTCACGTTTACCACGCTGCCCGGCGCACTCAAGGATTTTCCGGCGGGCGGCGCGATGGCGTTTGAACGATTGACCACCGGCGCGATCGTGATCTCGTCGTGGGAGATCCGTATGCCGCGCCTGGTCAAGGAGTCTCCCCGTTCGGTCAAGGTGCGCGTCGCCGACATTGGCGCGACCGGCGGCCAACTGGTGGTACTGCGCCGCAACGCGGACACTTTGTTCCGGCGCGCCACGCTGTCCGTGAGTGGCGTGGTGCTGGACTCCACGTCGGGCAATCCGCAGGCGCGCGCCTCGGTGGCGTTGGTTGGCACCGCCACGCAGGCGCTCACGGACGCGGCCGGCCGTTTCGTACTGAACGATGTGCTGCCCGGTGAATATGCCCTGGCGGTGCGCACCCCCTCGTTGGACTCCATTCGCGCGTCCAGCCAGTCCACCATCCTGGTCGCAGAGGGGATGACCGCCGTGCGCCTCAAGGTGCCGACGGCCACGCAGTTGGCCGCGTCGTTGTGTGGCACCACACTCTCCGGGGCAGCCGGGCGTGGGAAAGGCGCGGTGCTGGGCACGCTGCGCGACGCCGGCGATACCACCATGCTGGGCGGCATACGGGTCGTGGCCGACTGGACTGAGATCGATACCCGCGGCGGTGCGTTGCAGCGTCAGGCGAAGCGAATGGAAACGCAGTCCGATGGATCGGGTGCGTTTCGGATATGCGGTGTGCCCACCGAGACGGTGCTGACGGTGCGCGCCATGCCGGCCCGCGGGCGGTCGCAGACTGTGACCGTGCGACTCACACCTGATGAACGCTTCGCCTCGACGTCGTTGCCGGTCGATCGCGGTCGCCCAGCGGTGGCCACCTTCTCCGGCGTCGTGGTCGCCGACTCATCGCAGCGCCCACTGGCGGATGCGGAGGTGTCCATTCCGGCGCTGTCGCTGTCGACGCGCAGCAACGCCCGCGGTGAATTCCGCCTGAATGACGTGCCGGCGGGCACGCACGAGATTTTCGCTCGCCGCGTGGGATATGGGGCGATGACGGCTCAGGTCACCTTTGCGGCGAACGATGAGGAAGAGCGGCGCCTCGTCCTTCGACCACTCACCGTGCTCGATTCCGTTGAGGTGCTGGCCACGCGAGCCGATCGCGCCCTCCTCGAGTTCGAAGAAAACCGAAAACTCGGTCTCGGGCACTTCATCACGCGCGAAGAACTGGACAAGCACCGGAATCAAAAGATGGGGGATCTGCTGTCGATGGTGCCCGGCACCGGCGTCGCGCGTGGACGCACCAGTGGCGCCTGGATTCTGTCCAAACGATTTGTCGTCCCGCTGAGCGCGGCCTCTGGCCAGGGCTCCGGCTCGATTTATTCGCCCGACGCGACGGAACGGATGCTCGGCATCGTGGCCGGCTGCTACGCGCAAGTCTGGTTGGACAATCGGCTGATGAATGCGGGACAACCCACCGAACCGTTCGACGTCAACAGCATCGCCCCCGACCAGATCGAGGGCGTCGAATGGTACGCGGGCGCGGCGCAAACACCGTCGCGGTATTCGAAACTGGGCTCCAACTGCGGTGTGTTGGTCATTCACCGTCGACGCTTCGATCCACGCTGAACGGACCCGCTCACGCCACCAGCGTGAGCTCCCGCTTCACCACGTGTGTGGTCCCCAGGGCCACATACTCCGGCACCAACTCGGCAATGCGTCGCCGCAACTGCTCGTCCGACTCGCGCTTCTGCGCGGCCGAGACCAACGCATCGACGCCGTGCAGCAGCCCCGCGCCAGGCGTGCCCAACAGGGCGCACAGCACTTTCTCGTGCGCGGTCGGCTTCATGTGCTCGTCGTCCAGGGCAAGCTCCTCAAACAACTTCTCACCCGGGCGAATGCCCGAGAACTTGATCTCGATGTCGGTGCCCAGTCGCAACCCTGACAGGCGAATGAGATCGCTGGCCAGGTCCACGATCTTCACCGGTTCACCCATCTCCAGCACCAGCACTTCGCCGCCGTTCCCCAGCACGGCCGCCTGCAACACCAGTTGCACCGCCTCGGGGATCGTCATGAAGTATCGCGTCATCTCCGGATGCGTGATCATCACGGGACCGCCGGCGCGAATCTGGCGCAGGAACATCGGCACGACGCTTCCGCGGCTCCCCAGCACATTGCCGAACCGCACGCACACGTAGTTGCGCCCCGCACTCTGCGCCGTGCGCTGCACAATGAGTTCGGCGATACGCTTGGTGGCCCCCATGATGCTGGTCGGGTTCACCGCCTTGTCACTGGAGATCAGCACAAAGTGTGGCACGCCGTGACGCGCTGCCGCTTCGACCATGACCCGTGTGCCCTTCACGTTGTTGGTGATGGCCTCCACGAGATTCTCCTCCATCAACGGCACGTGCTTGTGTGCGGCCGCGTGGAACACCACGTGCGGGGTGAAGCGGGCCATCACGCTGTCGATGCGGGCGTCATCGCGCACGTCGGCAATCACCGTGGCCAACGGCACGCCCGGGAAATGCGTGGCCAGCTCGTGGTGAATCTCGTAGATGGAATTCTCGCCGTGACCCACGAGGACCAATCGCGCCGGCGCCTGTCGCGCAATCTGCCGACACAGTTCGCCGCCAATGGACCCTCCCGCACCGGTGATGAGCACCGTCTGTCCTTCGGTGATGCGACGAACGGCCTGCAGGTCGGTCTGCACCGGAGCGCGTCGCAGCAAGTCCTGAATCTCGACTGGCCTCAGCTGATTCACGCCGACCCGACCGGAGAGCACTTCGGCGAGTCCCGGCATCGTTCGCGCTTCCGCGCCCGCATCCGTGCAGACGCGCACAATCTCACGCACCATCGGGCCTGTGGCATCCTCGATCGCGAGAATCACGTGGCGCACATCATCGCGCTGGAGCCGCTCGGCGAGGGTTGACAGGGGACCGAACACCGGGAGCCCCGCCACGCGGTGGTCACGCAAGGCCGGCGCGTCATCCAGAAAGCCAATGGGCTGAAATCCCAGGTGCGGCTGTTCGATCATCTCGCGGGCGGTCGATCGTCCGGCATTCCCGGCGCCAAGGATCAGTACGCGCTTCCCCTGCGTACGCGGCCTGGTGCGTGCCGAATGCCAGCGCACAAGGCGTGCGCACACGCGCGGCAACGCGAGGACCGCCATGCTCCACATCGTCTGCGACGAAATCACGGATAGCGGGAGCCGCGAGTGCGCCAGTCCGGTGAGCGGGAGCAGGAACACCCCCACCGCCACGTTCGCAGCCGCGGCCACGAAGAGCGTAACCAGCAGGGCTTCGAGTTCCTCGACCGACGCGGTGGCCCATACGCGGCGGTACAGGCCGAACGCCGCACTCACACCCAGCCAGAGCGCGATGGACACCAACGCGTGGTTCGTGGCCGCCTCACGCCACGTGGTGAGCCAGCTCAGTCCTTCAAAGCGCAACGTCCACGCCAGTCCCCAAGCAAAGAGGAGCAGCGTGGCATCGAGAATGACGAGCTGCCGATTCGTCAACCAGTCATGGCGACGGACGACTGCGGAACTCTCAGGGGTCAACATTTGACTGGTCTGCAAATACGACATTGGACCAGCACGCGTCGTCGCGTCTGCGTCCCGGTTCTCAGTATCGGCTCGGCCACCACTCGGCTTGACGACCCGACACAATGTCTCCCGCCATGCGTGACGCTCGCGCCCGGCAGGAGACGCCGTCAGTTCGTTCGGCTCAACACCACGGCAATCGTGACAATACTGCCCAGCACCTGCGCAGTCGTTCCCAGCAGCTGCGCCCAGTCCTTTTTGGCGTTGGGATCCTTGGCCGGCACGAAGACCTTGCTGCCGGGCCGGGGTTCCGGCGAGCTTGTGAAGAACCAGAACGATGAATGGCGACTCTCCACCTTGCCGTTGGCCTGCTGCACCCACACGCGATCAACGTCTCCATCGGACGCCGCACCGCCGGCCGCGCGGATGTAGTGACCAAGTGACTTCCCCGGCTCATACGGCACGGCCAGCGGCGAATTCACGGATCCGGCGATCGTCACCAGGGCATTGAACCGCGGCACGTGGATGGAATCACCGGCCAGCAGCAACAGATTGTCGCGGTCCTTCGGATTTTTCAGGACACTCGGCAGGTCGATACCGACGCGACCCAGTCCCCCGTCGGTGCGCGCGAAAGAAATACCACCGGAGTACGCCGATGTGGTCAGTCCGCCGGCGCGGGCGATCACATCCGCCAATCGTTCGGTTTTCGAACGCAACGAATACACTCCGGGGTAGTGCACCTCACCGGTCAATACCACGGTTTGCTGTAACTGCCAGTCGGGTTGTCGGAACACCAGCACGTTATCGTAGGGCTGCAGCACCACTTCGGTGGCATTCGCGGACATCGACGTGCCGTTCACCAGAAATGAGGAGTCCAGCGGCGCGCGGAATGTGGTGGCGATGACGCCTTCCTCACGGGTATCTGGCAACCGCGCGATTTCGACGTCGCGCAGTGCGGCGCTGGGATGCAGTCCACCCGCCTGCAACACCAGGTCGCGCAGGGTCATCCCCTCATGGAACGCGTACTGCCCCGCCCGCACCACGGCGCCACTGACTGCCACGTACCGTGGCGCGCGAAACTCGGTGAGGGAGTAGACCGTCACCTCATCGTCTTCGCGCAGGACCAGCGGATCGAGCGTGGCCCCGGAGAGATCACGCAACGTGGCCCGCACCTGCTCACGGGTGGAATCGGATCGCAACCGCGACACGATCACCCGACCCAGATAGGTATCGGGCTTGAGTCCACCCGCGCGCGTCAGCGCGTCGGTCAGCGTTTCGTTCACCGTGATCCCCTGGGTGCCCGGCTGCCATACGTTTCCCTTGACCGTGATGCGACGGCGCACGCGAGTGGCCACGCGCGGCACGTCCACGACGTCGCCACTCTCCAGACGCACGGCGCTCAGGGTGCGCGCGTCACTTTTGTCGGGGACGGCAACGTCGAGGACGATGCGATCGCTGCCTTCCGCGGTTCGCTGCGCCGGCGGCACAATGCGCTCGATGCGGACGTTGCGGCGGGATGCGTCGTCGGTGAAACCGCCGGCAGAGGTGACCAGATCGTCCAGCGTCTCGCCCGCGCGCAATTCGTACGTGGCCGGCCGCAGGACGCCGCCGTGAATCCGCACGCGCGCGCCGTGCGGCGGCACGAACAGCACGTCGCCGTTCTCCAGTCGCACATCACCCGACGCATCGCCGCGAATGAGGTAGTTGTAGATGTCGAACTTCTGTGCCGGCGCGCCGCGCCGACGGATTTCAATGGTGCGCAAGGACCCGCGATCGGTGGGTCCGCCGGCCGAGTACAGCGCCGTCAGGGCCGTCCCCGCGCTGGAAATGCGGTAGCTGCCGGGTTGTGTCACATCACCGACCACAAACACCTGATTGGATCGCAGGCGCGCGACGCTCAACGAGAAGCGAGTCGTGATCCCGATTCCCGAGTATACGCGGCCCAGCCGTTTGCGGAGGACACTCTCCAGTTCACCAAGCGTCAACGACGACACCGGGATCTGCCCCACCACGGGCACGACGACAAAGCCCTCGCGCGTCACGTCGAGGGTGTAGGCTTCCTCGACATCGCCGGTCAGGATCAGCACCAGTTGATCCCCCGGGCCCAACCGATACGAGGCATCAACCGGCCCGCCGGCATTGGCGTCAAACAACGTCATAAACTACAAGAACAGATCGAGCCCGAAGAGCGTGCTCCCATCGTGGTTGTAGTCCGTCTCACCGGCGCCTCGGCGCGCGACCGCGCGAGCCGCGGCGCTGTCGTCGCCCGCGAGGGGGCGCGAGGCCGCGCGCTCGGTGTTCGCCGCACTGCTGATCGCCATGCGCCGCAGCGCGGTCGCATCGGTTGAATCCACCACACCCAGCGAGCGCAGGGCGCCGATGAGCGAGTCGGCGCTCACGCGCGAGGCCTCACTGGTCGTGGCCGCGCCCATCACCTGATCGAGCAGCGATTCGGGGTAGCCTGCAGCGCGGAGTCTCGTGCGAACCTGCACCGGCGAGAGACCGCTGGATTGCAGACGCTGGCGCAGCTGCGCTGCCAGCTCCGGACGCGCACGCAGCATGGCCTCCGCCTGCTGCGGCGTCGGCAGATTCGACGGCAGCGTCTGTGAATGCGCCGGAGTAGCCGTCAGGCACACCAGTATCGAGGCGGCCAGGGCGAACGAGCGGGATATGGGCAACACGGATGGGGACAAACGGAAAAAGTCGCGATCTTGGGCTACTGCCAAGACGCGCGACCTTCCCGTGGTGTAACGCTGGACGGGGCAACTGTGACGGGCCGGACCTTCCGGCGCGTGATGCCGGCCCCGTTCGGCTTCGCCCCTTATTGCGGTGGCTTCTTCTTGAACATGCCACCCAGACCGGCCTTGATGGCGTCGCCGGCGCTCGGTTTGGCCCCTTTGCCCTTCGTCGTATCGGCGCCCTTGGCGCTGTCCATGGCGGACTGCGCCGCTTTCATTGTCTCGCTCAGGTTGGTGACCTGATAGCCCTCGGGGATCTTGAACACGGCCGGATCGACGTTGCCTTTCTTGAGGTCGGTGACCTCCATCGTGATGATATCCGTCGTGACCTTGCCCTTGCCGTCGGTGGTGGTCGACCAGGTCGTGCTGCGGAGCGCCATCCCCTTGCGACCGTATTCCTTCTCGTATTTCGCGAACTCGGCGGCCATCTCGGGATTCGTGGCCTTCATGCCGCTGGTGAACGACCGGCCCCACACCGCCAGCGCCTCCTCGTCGATCTCGATACCCTGGGCGATCCACTGATCGCTGGAATCCGACGACGACGAGCGCTGGGTCATTCCCATGATCTTCACCTCGATGTCGCTGCTGTTGTACATCCGCACGTGCCGGGTGCGGTACCCCAGGATGTTCTCGCCCGCGCCCATGTCCTTGAACGAGAACTTGGCGTTGTTGATGCTCATCTTCATCATGGGATTGTTCATCATGGCCCCCAGGCCGCTGCCGAACTGGCCGGCGTCCATGACCATCACCTGCTTGTCCTTGTCATTGACGATCGCAAACTGCGCCGGCGACGACGTGATGATGATGTAGGCGCCTTTCTGACCCATCGGGCCCTTGCCGTTGGTGTAATCCATTCGCGCGTTGCCGCCCTGCAATTGCACCAGCGCGTTGATATCCATCGACTCCTTGCGGCGCTTGTCGGTCGAGGCCGATGTCACGGTGTAGGTGAACGTGAGCCCGGCGGCGGCCGGTCTGGCGACGGGCGGAATCGACGGCGTCCGTGCGGCGGCCAGAGTGGCTATCGTGCCGACCAGCAACAATGTCACAGCCAAAAACCGGGCTGGCGTTCCGAGTCGGGTGGCGGCTACTGGCATGGGAGCCTCGCGAGAGGGGTTGAGCGATACAGGGAGATCTCCTTGAAGCTATGTCGACCGTAGTGGGCGGCAAGCGGCCGACGTTCCCGATTGGGCATTACAGCACCTGTGCGTCGTCAATGCGCCCGTTCGCCCAATCACCCGGTGCAGTCTGTCTCCGCCAGCTTGACGGACACCGGTGCGGGCGACAGTCTCCATCAGATGGTCGATGTGCGTCAACCGCTTGCGGAGGTCTTTCTCATGCGCTCTCGATGGTTCGCGCGCTCGCTGTGCACGGCGACGCTGTTCACGTTTTTCGCACCGACGGTGCCGCTCAGCAGTCAGCAGCCGGCCAAACCGGCCGCCAATCGCCCCGCGCAAACGGCGACCCCATCGGTCACCTATGTAAAGGTGATCGGCGCCGACTACGCCTTCGAGACTCAGGACATCGTGCCGGCAGGCATCGTCGCCTTCAATCTGGTGAATAGCGGCAGCGACCTGCATGCGATGGCAATCTTCGAATTGCCAGAAAAGCACACGCTGCGGGAATTTCTGGATCAGTATCACGGCATGGGCATGATCCCGGCGTGGATGATCGGCGTGGGACAGACACCCACCATTGCCCCGAAAGCCGAGACGTTTCTCACGGTCCGCATGAAGCCGGGTCGGTACATTCTGGCCTGCCTCATTCCCGCGCGCGACGGGCGCATGCACACGGAAAAGGGGATGGTGAAGCTGATCACGGTGAAGTAACGGTCGACGACGCGTGTCGCCGACGACGCTACGTCGTCGGCAGCCCGTCGCCCGCGTTCCATCCGCTGGCCGCCAACTGGTCCATTAGCGCGAGAACGCGGGCGCGCTCAACATGAACGCCCAGCACCAGCACATCACCAGCGCGCGACCAGACCAGTGCATCGCGCACCCCGGACAGCTCGCTGTCGGCCATCCCCACCGCGTCCGGCGCGGCCCCGGCCTCCATCAGGGCGGCCATGAGAACGGCTGACACTTCGCCGGGTTGGCGACCGCGCAACATGGCCGTCATTTCCTTGATGATCACGCGATCGAATCGCTGCGTCTGCCACGCGGCGGCGGCAAGCGCGTGCAATTGCGCGTTGTCCCGGTTGCCCGCCTGCCCCAGCAGCAGCAGCCGGCGACTGGCGGGCATGGTGGCGGCTGTCCGGCACAGCGACGCCATGCCGTCGGGATTATGGGCGTAATCCATGACCACCGTGATCCCGCCGATGGAGCGAATCATCAGCCGGCCCGGATTGTCGGACGCCGTCGCACCGAATGACGCCAGGGTGTCACGAATAGCGGTAACCGGCACGCCCACCACGCTTGCCAGCACGGCGGCCGCGGCCGCGTTCGCGATGTTGTGTCGTGCGTTGCCGTCGAGCGTGATGGGCATTCCCCGCACCGCACCCAGCGTATGCCATGTGCCGCGACACTGCAGCCAGAGCTCACCATCGCGCACCGTGGCCGCGTGCGTGTGCGGACTCGTGTGGTGCGTAAGCGCGTGATTCGTCACGCTGAACCAGGCAACCGCCCGGCCCAACTGCGCCGCCAGTACCACCAATGAGGGGTCGTCGGCATTGAGCACCAAAGGGGCCTCGACACGAAGCGCGCGCGCGACGATTGACTTGACCTCCGCGAGATCGGCCAGCGTCTCCACGCCATACTCGCCGAAATGATCAGCCGAGATGTTGGTGATCACCGCCCCGTGCACCAGGTTCAATGCGAGTCCACGCCGCAACATGCCGCCCCGCGCGGTCTCCAACACGGCAGCCTCCACTCGGGGATGGCACAGCACACGGCGCGCGCCGGAAGGACCGGTATAGTCGCCGGCCTCCAGTTGATCCGCACCGACCCACACGCCGTCGCTGCAGGACCAGCCGGTGACCTGGCCGTTCGCTCGCCACATCGCCGCGACCAGTCGCGTGGTGGTCGTCTTGCCATTCGAGCCGGTCACCAGGGCCACCGGGACATCACGCACCGCGTCCCAGCTGTCGTCAAATTCCGCGGAGTCGTCCAGCGCGGTGTCTGAATGCACCACCGCCCGCACGCCAACGCCACTTCCCACCGAACACCCGTCGTCATCGAGCGAGAATGACAACGCGCGTTCGTGCGCGTGTTGCGCAATGGCGACCACGTGCGGCAACGCCTGACGTTCGCGCGTGTACTTCTCGCGAAGCACGGGAACTGCGTCAGGCGTATCGAGTTCGGCGATCACGGCTTCGGCCGCCACCCAGGCGTGTTCCGAGAGATCCGTGGCCGTAAGCAAGCCGTCGAGTGGTGCCGTAAGAAAGAGACTGGCACTCTGACTCGACACGCGTGTCGCGCAGTCAGTGTCCGTCCAGCCCAGAGCGGCGGCGAGGCGCCTGACCTCCGTCGGCCAGGCCTCCACGGCGCGAGCACCGGCAGCATGCTGACAGGTGACGTCGAGCACGGCACCGGCGCGTTCACTGAAGAAGTTCGGTCCGAACAACCGGCGCGAGTCGAGAATCGAAGGCGCCAGATACTCCGGCTGGTCAGTCACCGGATTCCGGAGCCAGTATGACACCGCGCTCATCGCGCACCAATACGACCTCGTCGGGTGCCACGTTCCATCGTTCGGATGGTGCCACCGGCGCACTCGCCGACTTGGCCGGCGCCGCATCGTCCGCCGGCGACTCCTCGTGTACCGCCTGCCGCGGGACCGCGCGTGCCGCACGGGGCGACGGCGCCACACGCGCCGATTCGCCGGGATGGAAGTTGATGATCTGCTTCCAACCTCGCGCCAGCGCATCGGCGAAGATCAACAGCAGGTCGCCCGCACGCGCCATCGACAGCGCCGCCTCGATGGCCTGCTGTTCATCCACCACCATCGCGATGTGCTCATCACCGATGCCACCGGCCTTGAGTCCCTGCACGAGCATGCGCGGAATCTCGTCGTCGCCGCGACCGCGCAGGGAGTCATCCCGTCGGCAGATATAGTGGTCGAAGCGCGCATTGGCGGCTGCCGTGGCAATGGCCATGATGTCCTCATCACGACGGTCGCCCGGAGCCGACAGCACGCACAGTCGACGCCCGGTCGGCGTCATGCGGTTCACCAGCTGACACAGGGCTTCGACCGCGTGCGCGTTGTGTCCGTAGTCGAACAGCACCTTGAACGGATGCTGGTCGTACACGTTCAAGCGACCCGGTGCCTGGAAGAACGTGGTGTCGAAGGTGCGGAGTCCGTGACGGATGTCCTCCAGTCGCACCCCCATGGAAAACGCCATCGCGGCGGCGAACATGGCGTTCTGCACATTGAACGTGGCGCGCCCTTCCAGCGTGGCGGGAATGAGATGCGTCCACAACAGGGAATGTGGGCTCCCCGATCGTATATCGTGATCATCTCGCCGTTCACACCGGCCTCCAGCGCGATGGCCCGGCCTCCGGCACGAATGTGCTCGCGTACCAGCGCGTGCGCGGGATCCATGGTCACGTAGCATACGAACTTGGCCTGCGTGAACGCCGCCATGCGCAACGTGTGCGGGTCGTCGGCATTCAGTACCGCCGTGTCCGTGGCAATCTCCACGACCGTGCGCTTCACCTCAGCCAATTGGGCCAACGTCTCGATGCCCTTCTGCCCCAGATGGTCGGGCTGGATGTTGAGCACTGCCCCCACGTCCACCTGCCGCATGGCCATGCCCGCGCGCAGCAGCCCCCCACGTGCCGTTTCCAGCACGGCCACTTCCACCGCCGGATCGCTCAGCACGATGCGCGCCGAGGTTGGACCGGTCATGTCACCTTCCACCGTGCGCTGGCCGTCGATGTACACACCATCGGTGGTGGTGAGTCCGACCCGCTTGCCCGCCAGCTTGTGGATGTGCGCCAGCAGCCGCGCGGTGGTGGTCTTGCCGTTCGTGCCCGTGAGCGCGGCAATCGGAATCGTGCTGGGCGCGTTGCGCGGGAACAGCATGTCCATGACCTTGCCGGCCACGTCGCGCGGACGCCCTTCACTGGGCGCCATGTGCATGCGAAAGCCGGGTGCGGCGTTCACTTCACAAATGGCTCCGCCGATTTCCTTATACGACTGTGTCATGTCGGGCGACAGGAAATCGACCCCGCCCACATCGAGGCCGATGGCCTGGATGGCCCGCACGGCCATCTCCGCATTGTCAGGATGCACCACATCCGTCATGTCCACGGCGGTGCCGCCCGTGGAGAGATTGGCCGTCAACCGCAGATAGACATCCTCGCCCGGCGATGGCACGGTGCTGCCGGTGTACCCCTGCTTGGCCAGCAAGCCCACGGCCTGTTCATCGAGTTCCAGTTGCGTGAGCACCTTCTCGTGGCCGATCCCGCGTCGCGGATCGAGGTTCACGATGCCGATCAGTTCTTCAATGGTGTGCACGCCGTCACCCGTCACCTTGCCGGGTTCACGCTTGCTGACCGCCACCAGTTCGCCGTTCACCACCAGCATGCGGTGATCGTGACCCGTGATGAAGCTCTCCACAATCACGCTGCGCGAAATTTCCTGAGCGCGCTTGAAACCAGCCACCACTTCGTCGGGTGTCGCGAGGTTGACGGACACGCCTCGGCCATGGTTCCCATTGTACGGCTTGGTCACCACGGGATAGCCGATGCGCTGCGCCGCGCTCACGGCGCGTTCCGCCGTCTGGACCAGCCGCTGCTTGGGCACCGGCAGGCCCAGATTGGCCAGAATGCGATTGGTCTCTTCCTTGTCCGACGCCAGTTCCACCGCGATGTGCGAGGTTCGGCCGGTGATGGTGGCCTGAATGCGTTGTTGATTGCAGCCGTAGCCCAGTTGTATGAGGCTCTGCTCGTTGAGACGAATCCACGGGATATCCCGTGACTCCGCCGCGTGCACGATGCTTGCGGTACTCGGCCCCAACGCCCGACGTTGCGCATAGCGAATGAACGCATCGCGACGCTCGGCCAGATCGAATGTCGGATTTTCGCCGGGCGGTCTCAGTTCCGGCGGCAGCAGATGATGCAGCAGATCCAGCGCCACCTCCGCCGCCTCGAGTCCGACATCCTCCTGCTCGTACTCGAATACCACATCATACACGCCCGGCTGGTCCGTTTCGCGCGTCTTGCCGAATGTGACCTTGACACCAGAAACGTTCTGCAATTCGATGGCCACGTGCTCCAGCACGTGACCCAGCCAGGTGCCCTCGTCTTCCGTCATGCGTCGCACGAAACCGCCCGCCACGCCGTACGAACACCCGTGCTCCTTCAATCCCGGCAGCGCCGTCAACAGTGACTCGATGAACGCATCACCAAGCCTGCGGGTCGGCCACGCCTCCAGTGCGCCAAGATCGAGCACCAGCCGGATGACCGGGAAGTGCGCGTAGTGGCTCGGCCCGACATAGACCGAGCGGTCGAGGATTTCCATTTGCGATTACCCGCCGATGACGAATGAGCTGTACTGCGCAGCGGGGGCCGCGTGTCGCGTGTGCAGATTGAACGCGGAACCCGCCCCAAGCAGGTGAATACGCGCACCGATGATGGTGATCGTGTCACCGGGTTTCGCTTCCGCCACCGACGAATACTCGATGTTGGCCGGGTCAACCACCGTCACCGCTCCGGACCCCACCACTTCCAGCGTCTCGTCAGGCGCGATGAACGCGGCCGTATCCTCATCGACACCCAGTCCAATGCAGAACGGGTTGTACGACAGCGCCGTGAGCAGCCGACCCATGCGGTCGCGCTGCCGGAAGTGCTGATCGACGATGATGCGATTCGTCAGTCCGAGACCGGCGCACATGGTGACCATGCCGGCGCGCGGCGTGCTGCCTTCCTCGCCGAACGCGATCATGTGCTCGCTGAGGTACGCGGCGCCGGCGCTGGTGCCGGCGATATGCACCCCTTGCTCGTTGCGAACACGCAGCAACTTCGCGACCGGTGTGCCGCCAAGAATGGTCGACAGTTTGAGCTGGTTCCCACCGGTGAGGAAGACGCCCGTAGCGTCCCCCAGCCAATCCAGCCAGTCGGCATCATCGCAGTCGCTGCGTCGGTCAAAATTGAAGGCCTTGACCTGTTTCACCCCGTGCCGCTGAAATACGCGCTCGAAGAACGTGCCCATATCGGGCTCGTTGGACGCCGTGGGAATGACCGCGATGCGCGCCGCGGTGCCACCGCTCAGCGCGATGAAGCGTTCAAGAATGACGGGGGCAAGGAGCTTGCCCCCGATCGGAATGATCCAGCCGCGCATGGTCATGTGGGTCGCGAACGGAAGGTGACAGGGTCTGTTACCAAGCTAACGCCGGCCAGGGCCGACGGGTAACGTTCGCGAGGCCAGACCGGGCTACTTCATACCGTCCTTTTTCGGCATGACGCAGCCGGCCTCGAGGACGTCGAATTTCTCGTGCAGCGCCTTCATGGCGTCCTTGAGCTTGCCGTCCTCGGCTTTCGCGGCGACCAGGTCCGCCACACCCTGCGTTTCAGCTGGCAGTGCGGCCGCGGTGGCCTTGAGCTTGGGAGAATCGCATCCCTTCGGGGCGGTCGAACCGGCAAGCGCCTTTGCCGACGCCACCATGTCTCCGATCTTCGCCCGGGTCGGTGCCAGGTCGCCCTTGTCCTTGGCCGGATGCCAGGTGGCCATCATCAGCATGTGGTAGGCGTCCAGTTCCTTCCACGGACTCATCGCGTGGTTCATCTCCTGCTCCATCTTGGAGTGATCCATTTGCTCCATCTTGGCCTTGTCCATCCCGCCGGTCTTGACCGGTGGCTGCTGGGCGGAAGCGGTAGCGGCCGTCAGAAGAAGTGCGGCGGTGAGAACTCGAATCGTCATGGTTCGGTCGGATTTGGGGATGATCAGCGGCGTCGGCGCCGCAGGGTGTTCAGGTCTGTACCCCGGACAAACTCAGCAAGTTCGTCTCGGAAAACAATGAAGCGATGGGCAGGTCTGCCCATCGCTTCATGTGACTTCACGTGGTGTGGCCCGTTACGGCGTGATGACGGGTTTCTGTGGCACGTTGTAGATGCTGTTGAAGAGCATCTTGAAGGTGCCGTGCGGCTGTCCACGGAACGTGATTTCGGGACCGAACAGGAACAGCGAACCGCGCCCGAGCGATGCCTCAACCGCCGTCACACCGCCCTGCAGATAGTTCTGCCCCCACGCCCAGCCGCTGCGCAGTGGTGTGGCCGTATCGAACCACGCCACGGGGCGCACGCCACGGGCCGCCGCGTCGGGCGCCAGTCGGAACACGGGACTGTTGTTGAAGAACATGTCCGTGTGACCCTGCATGCCGAGCGCAGACGATGCGGTCGAGTCAGTCGCAATGCGCAGGACCGATCCCGGCACGTAGAACTTGTCTGACCCCAGATGCACATCTGACTCACCTGGCTTCTTGTCCACCAGGTAGTCGCTGATCGGGAGGCCCAGTTGCTGGCCGATACGCGCCGAGTTGCCGGCCGCGACGACGATTCCTCCTGCCTCGACGAATTTCCTGATATTCGCCAGCGCCGTCGCACCTGTACCCGTGCCGGTGTTCACGTCACACAGACTGCGAAGATCAGGGTCCGTTGACGGAGTCGCTGCGGCATCGCCGCCACCGCCACCACCACCACCGCCGCCGCCACGGCCTCCACCGCCGCCGCCGATGTTCCCATCGGATGGCAACACGATCACGTCATACTTGGCCTTGAGATCGGTGTCATCAAACCCCGCACCGCACACCACCTTGAACGGAAACTCAAAACGCTCCAGCAGGTACCGCGTCCACCCGGACGACATCGAGCCGGTTTGCGTGTCCCACAGCGCGATGCGTTTGGCGGTCAGTTTGGTGGAACTCGCGTCCGGACGCGCGCTGGTGCCTTCCATGCTGACGCCAAGGTCCTTCGCGGCCGACATCAGCGCCGGCGTCGTGGTGGCGCTCGCGGTCACATAGAACGACCCGGCGCCGAAGGTTTTTCCGTTCGCCGTCATGGGACGTGCCAGACGGAACACGTCCCCGTTCGCCTTGATCGCGCGATTGGCGACCGTGAAGGCATCGTTGACGCTCCCGGAGATGAGATAGCCGGTGGCCCCACTCGCACCGGCCACGGTACCCGCCAGCGGGTCCGCCAGACCTCTGATGCTCTCGAACGGTCCCTTGACATCATCCATGAAGCGATCGAACTGCACGCCCATCTGATACGCCAGCGTCCAGCCGGCATTGTCGTACGGACGCTTGGGGATACCACGTTCGTCCATGTCGTTCGGATGGTCCTGTGGCTCGAACTGATCGATGATGTGAGCGCGTCCCGACTGCGCCGAGTGGATCACGTACGAACCGGCGCCATAGCTCTTCCCATTCGTCGTGAATGGCGCGGTCGCCCGCTGCACGTCGATGCCGATATAGCGCAGGGTGTTGACGAACTTCGTGGCCGTCGCGAAGTCGGGCTGGGTCACCGGAATCACATAGGCGCGTGGATCACGCCGCGCGGGATCCTTGAACACCGCGTTGTATTGGGCAACTGACATCGTGGGTCCACCCCGCCCACCAAAGCCGGCGTCCGGTGAATCTCCCCCGGCCGGCGCGCCCGCTGCGCCGCCGCGACCACCACGCCCGCCGCCCGCCGCTCCAGTGGCACCAAGGCGCATCGCGGTATCCGCACGGGCCATGTCTTCGTTGGAGATGGTCCAATGATCGGTGCTGCCGCGGGCGATTTGATTCGCACCCATGCGGTAGATGTTGAACAGGAACTGATCTTTGTAGCGCGACGCCAAGTCGAGAATGGAGTAGTTGGCCGTCACCGAATAGTCGATGGACTGACGGAAATGCCATTCCTGCGGAGCAATGGGCGCGGGCAGGTCGCCGCGCGGCAACATCTGACCAAGCACGATCGGAATCGAGGAAGGCGTCGGGCTGCCGATGATCTCGGTGAGGATGCCGATGATGTTCTGGAAATACGCCGTGGTGCGCAGTCCGCCGTTCCACCACGTGGAGTAGCTGGACCCCGAGCGCATGGTGAAGCCCGGCTTGTTCTCCTGCAGGAAGCGCTGGTGCATCGCCGCGCCAACCATGTCGAGTCCCATCACGATCATGGGATCGAAGTTGTAGTTGAACGGATCGCGAAACGGCGGCGAGAAGATCACCGTGCCCGCCGGTCCCGTCTGGTGGTGATTGTACATGATCTGCGGCAGCCATTCCCAGTACATGAGTTTGTTCATGTTCTGGGACTCCGGCAGGTTCGACATGTAGAAGTCGCGGTTGTTGTCGTGCCCCGCGTACTTCTCGTACAGCCGCGTCGAACACGGACCACGACGCTGCTCCGGGACCGGATTCTGCATGTAGCACTTGGCCACCATCTGCATGCCGTCCGGATTGGCGTGCACCATCACCGTGATCACATCCTTGAGGATGCGCATGGTCTCTTCATCCGTCCGGCTGACGAGCTGGTAGCTGGTTTCCATGAGCTGGTTCGCGCCTACCACTTCCGTGGCGTGCAGTCCGCCGTCAATCCAGACAACGCTCTTGCCTTCCTTGGCCAGCGCGCGCGCCTGCTCGTCGGTGAGTCCCTGGGCCGCGTGCAGCCGTTGCGAGATTTCCTTGTAGCGCGCGAGCTTGGCGAAGTTTTCCGGCGCCGTGATGATGGCCGCGAAATGCGGACGACCCTCGCCGGTCTTGCCGATTTCCATCACCTGCATCCGATTCGACTCGCCGTCAATCTTTTTCCAGTACGCCATGAACTGGTCGTACGTGGGCAGGAAGTAGTCGTCGCCGATGTTGTGGCCGAGGAACGCCTTTGGCGTCGTAACGTTGGCTTGGGCCTGGGCGGCGGGCGCCGCGAGCGTGGCCAGCAGGAGCGGCGTGGCAATGCTGCGCCAGACGCCAGAAATCCGCGAAGACATCCGAAAGACCTCCAAATCGGGTAGGGGGAGCCGCCGTGCGGGCAGCACTACAAAGTACGGCTGGACCGGGGCCAGCGCTGGGCGACCCGGCGCGCGCGCCGGGTCCGGGTCCTGCCGGGAGAGGTCGACCAATGGCCTCCTCAATGCGTCGTCGGTCTCACTTCCGCTCAAACACCACGCGGCCGCCCACCACAGTCAGCATTACGTGCGCCTCGCGAATCGACTCCGGCGCCATCGTCGTCAGGTCGCGATCGACCATCACCAAGTCCGCCAGCATGCCGGCGCGCAGCACGCCCAGCTTGTCATCCTGAAAGCCCGCATACGCCGACCCGTGGGTGTACGCGCGCAGCGCCTCCTCCACCGCAATCTTCTGCTCGGGCACCCATCCGCCGGGCGTCCGGTCGTCAAGCGTCCGGCGCGTGGCAGCCGCGTAGATCCCCTCCAGCGGCGTCGGCGGTGCGACAAACCAGTCGCTGCCAAAGGCCAGCGTGGCCCTGGCATCAAGGAGCGAGCGCCACGCGTATGCCCCCTTGGCCCGCGTGGGGCCGATCACGTTCCCCGCCCACCGACCGTCGTCAATGGCGTGATACGGCTGCATGCTGGCGATCACGCCCAGCGCGCCGAATCGCGGAATGTCGGCGGGATCAATATGCTGCGCATGCTCGATGCGGAAGCGCCGATCGCGGGCCCCATTCTCCTTCGCCACCCGCTCGAAGATATCCAGTTGGGTGCGCATCGCACGATCGCCGATGGCATGCACCATCACCTGGAGTCCGGCCGCATCGGCCGCCTTGGTCCACGCGTACAGACTGTCCGGCGATGTCACGAAAAACCCGCTGTCCCTGGGCGAGTCCGCGAACGGCGCCAGCATTGCCGCCGTATGCGACCCCAGCGATCCGTCCACGAATCCCTTCAGCGCGCCGACGCGCAGCCAATCATCACCTCGCCCGTTCTGCGTGATGTCATCGCGCAGCCGCGCCCAGTCGGACAGCGGCACCTGCGCAACGATGCGGGTCCGCAGTTTCCCGGCACGGTTCGCGCGACGAAAGGCCGTCAGGTCTCCCCACCCACCCATGTGATGCACACTTGTCACGCCACGCGCCGCGACGTGCGTCATCGCCGTGTCGAGCGCCCGATCCCACTCGGCGTCACTCCGCGGCGGCTGCACGGCATCGACCAGCGATTGCGCGTTGTCTTTCAAGATGCCGGTGGGCTCCCCGGCGACATCCCGCACGATGGTGCCGCCATCAATGTCCTTCGTTGCTCGATCGATCTTGGCTGCGGCCATCGCCAGCGAATTGGCGAGATTCATGTGCCCGTCCAGTCGATTGATCCACACCGGATTGTCCGGCGTCACCGAATCGATCCAGCCCCGAGACGGCAGTTCTCCACCCCAGTTGGTGTGATCCCAGTCGCCGTTGCGAATCCACGTGCCCTTGGGGAGCGTTTTGGCAAATGCGGCAATGCGCTGTATGAACTCCGCGCGGGTCTTCGCGTCGCGCAATTGCACCGATGCCAGGGCAAAACCGCCGTCGTTGAAATGCACATGGCTATCGATGAAGCCGGGCGTGACCATGGCGCCCTTGGCGTCAATCACGCGGGTGGTTTCCGACAGCAGCGCACGAATGGCCGCCGTGGTCCCAACCGCCGCAATCTGGTCGTCGGCGATCGCGATGGCCTCCGCCCACGGGGCAATGGAATCGCCGGTCCAGACTCGCGCATTGACGACCGCCAGCGTGACCGGGTGACGGTCGGTGCGCGCGCAGCCAACGACGGCGATCAGGGCAACGACCGAAGCGCACGCCTTCAAGAAGTTTCGCATGCGCAACCATGCGTCGGTCTCGGCGACTTCGCCAGAGCCAGGCACGACGACCAACGGTCGTGCCCGCGCCGCCGCCCTGCTACCATTCACGGATGCGTTTCGACGTCCGTTCCATTGTTCGCGCCGCAGGGATCGCCGTGCCGATCGTTTTGGGTCTGCTGCTCGGGCGATTCATTGCGCCGTGGCTCCCCGAATTCTCCGCCTGGGTGCACACATTGGGCGTGTGGGCGCCGGTGGCCTTCGTCGCGGCGTACATCGTGGTGGTAGTGTTGATGCTGCCGGCATTCCTGCTGATCATGGCCGGCGGCGCGGTGTTTGGCGTGGTGAAGGGTTCGTTGCTGGTCATGTGCGGCGCCATGGCCGGCGGGACCGTGGCCTTCCTGATTGCCCGCTATCTGGCGCGCACGCTGGTCGAGCGTCGCGTAGCCGCCAACCCGACGCTGGCGGCAATCGACCGGGTGATCGGCGAGGACGGCTTACGCCTCGTCTTTCTGTTGCGACTCTCGCCCGCCATACCGTTCGTGCTGTCCAACTACGCGCTTGGCGTCACCCGCGTTCGCCTTCGCGATTTCGTGCTCGGCACGCTTGGGCTGGCCCCCATCGTCGTCACCTATGCGGCATACGGCAGTGCATCGGGCGCCGGTCCGCGCGCCGATGGATCAGCGGCGGTTTCGCCGCTGATGCTGGGTCTGGGTATCGCCATCACGGTGCTCCTTGGGGTCGTGCTCGCACGACTGGTGCAGCGCGCGCTCCGCGAAGCGGAACTGACACGTCTCAAGCAGGTCGCGGCGGCCGCCCAGCGGCGCTAGCAGCTACTTGCGCTCGACCGCGTCGCGCACGTCCAGCAGGATCTCGAAATACAGCTGCTCGCGGCGATAGGCGAAATCCAGCGAGGCCATCTGCGCCGGGTCTTCCGTCGCCTTGGCGCGCTCGAAGGCTTCGCGGTACATCTCTTCCAGATTGGTCAGAATCCGTTCACGGGAACGCGACATGCGGAGGCTCTCGAGGGCTTGGGGCGTGAGTCGGGGCGGAACGTCGTGCGCCGCGGTGGCGCTTTCTTCCGTATCGAAGAAACGCGTCATCTTGTCGAAGAACATCCGACGGGCACGATCAGGAACGTCCACCATAGGGAGCAGGAGTGGCCGGGTGCAACGCACGTGAAACGCTCTGAAATCCTCGCCCGGGACCACTTCCGCTGCACGTACTGCGGCAGCGTGTTCGATCCGGACGACCTGAGCGTCGACCACGTCCAGCCGAAGATGCGCGGGGGCGACGGGTCTGCTGGCAACGTAGTGACCGCCTGCAGGGGCTGCAACACGGCCAAGGGCGGCCGACGGCTGGCCCGCTTTCTGGCCGAGACGCCGAACGCCCGCCGGAACTTCTTTCAGTTCGCGCGGTATGTATGGCCACGGCACTTGATCGCGGTGGCCGAGGAGCTGGCGCGCCAGGGTGTGGTGGAGCATCCTGCGGATTTCGTGGAGGGGGTCCGGAAGCTGCGCAGCTCCGAGGCCATCGCGATCTACATGAAGGCGATCGACCCCGCGGCAGATTGACTGCTGCGGGGTCGACTCGCAGGCCATGCCGACGTGTACGGTCACCACCAACGTCACTTCGCGTCCGCGTCCGGACGCTGTGGAGTCGCGCGATGAACAACCTGAAGGTGTTTGTGCTGATGGCCGGGCTGACCGGTCTCGTGGTCGCGATCGGCCAGATGCTGGGCGGGAGTACCGGCGCGATGCTGGCGCTGGGGCTGTCAGCCGTCATCAATATTGCGATGTACTGGGGCTCGTCCACGATGGTGCTGCGCTCATATGGCGCGCGTGTGGTGAGCGTGCAGGACGCCCCGGAGCTGTATGGGATGGTCGACCGACTGCGCCAGCGCGCGGGGCTTCCCATGCCCGTGGTGGCCATCGCGCCGCAGGAACAGCCCAATGCGTTTGCCACAGGGCGCAACGCGGATCACGCGGTGGTGTGCGTGACCGAGGGCATTCTGCGTGCGCTCTCGCCCGAAGAACTCGAGGGCGTGCTCGCGCACGAACTGGCGCACATCAAGAATCACGACATGCTGCTGTCCACCATCGCCGCGACAATGGCCGGTGCCATCAGCAACCTGTCGCACATGGCGTTCTTTCTGGGCGGGCGTCGCGACGACGACGACGGTGGCCATCCGATCGTGGCCATTGCGATGCTCATCATCGGACCGATGGTCGCCATGCTGATCCAGTTCGCAATCAGTCGACAAAGGGAATTCACGGCCGATGCCGTCGGCGCACAGATTTCCGGTAAGCCGCTGGCACTGGCCAGTGCGCTGCAACGGCTCGAGTCGGCTGCCAGGCGCATTCCCATGAGTGTGTCGCCCGGTGCCGCCTCCCTGGCCATCGTCAACCCGCTGGCGGCCTTCAGTCTGCGCGGTGCCCAAAAATGGTTCAGCACGCACCCACCCACCGAAGACCGTGTGGCCGCGCTGCGGGCCATCGCCGCGGCCTAAGTCGCTGGCGCGTCGTCCCCGTACCGGTGGAACACGGCCTCGTCGATGACGCGCCCGCCCTTGAGATGCTCCAAAACGATGCGTTCCAGCAGGGCCGGCGTGACGCCACCGTACCAGACTCCCTCGGGGTAGACCACCACCACCGGGCCGCCGGCGCACACGCCAAGGCACGGCGCTTCGCTGCGCTTGACGCGGGTGGGGCCAAACAGCAATCCCTCGCGCTGCAGTAACAGCGCCAGACGACTGTACAACACGCGTCCCTGCCGTGACGCCGAGCAGAAGCCTCCCGTGCACACCAGCACGTGGCGCGCATACGGTTCCATAACCGGCAGAATATTTGACAGACGATTCCTCCAGTGTCCGGCCGCTCGGCGGAGTGCTTCGCGGCGCGTGTGGTGGGCCGACGCCGGCCTCAGTGCCCCCGCACCAGCGCCATCACGATCTCGGCCACGATCAACACCACGATGGCGATCTCCAGTGTCTCGCTCCGGGCGGCCTGCGCCTCATCGTTGAGCATGGCGTACGTCTCTCGAAGGATGGCCAGCTTCCGATCGATGCCGGTACGCCAGGCTCGTCCACGAAAGATCTCCAGGGCCGCCGAGTACACGCGGGCCAGATACACGTCATCGGTAAGTTTGAGCGCGTTCTCCACGTGTTCGATCACCTCCGTGGTATCCGCAACCACCGACTGCAGGCGCGACAACAGCGCGGCGAACCGACGGCCAGGAAACACCGACCACTTCTTGCGCGCCGCTTCGATCGCGTCATACATCTGTGGCAACTCGCCATCGAGAATGGCGTCGTAATACCGCAATTCCAGCAGTTGGGCATTGGCGAACTCCAGCAGATACTCTACATCGGTGTCGTGCTCGCCCGGCTCGACAACCAGTGCGTTCTCCCAGGTCAGAATGGCAATGTCATCACCGTAGTACGAGAACCGGTGCGGCAGCAGTTCGCGCCGCGCCTCTGCCGTCAGCGGGCGTGTTTCGCCCAACAGCAGCGGGACCACGTCCAATGCGCCAATGGTGTCGGCCCGCGCCGGCGAACCATCAGCGTGTTCGGCCCGGGTGATACGAAATACGGTGTAATCCTCCCGCACCGCCGCCAGCATCGGGCGTTCGACCGCCAGGGCCATGCGGTCGAACAACTGCTTCAGGTGCAGGTCGATGACCGCCGCGACCGCCTCGTGTTCGTCGACCGCAACCCCGAACCGGGTGAAGTCCGGCCACGACAAATCCGAGGGCATCGCCACCCGCAGGCGCAGCGACACGACGCCGAAATCGAAGATCCGCGCCGAGATCTCGGTGGAATGGGGCCGTCCATCGATGAGGAGGGCCTCGGTGCCCAGCAGCACCGTCACTGGCGGATTGCGGATCTGAAGCGCCTGCGCCTCGCCCCGCACCGGCCGTACCCGCTCCGGCGCGCTGGTTGCCAGCAGCTCGAGCGCGCCGGCCAGATCGATGGCGTAGCCGACATCGAACAGCCGATAGACGATCGTGGCGCCGGAGAGGCGAAGCGCGCCACGCGCCGCAACAGGATCCGGAACGTCCATTGTCATGACAGGAACGTATCGCGAAACCGCGGCCGACGCGCTAGCGTCAACGGATGACACCGTCCGCCATTCCGGGGCTCCCCGAACCCGCCATCGTCGCCAAAGGCTATGCACATCCGGAGCGACTCGTGTCCACCGAGTGGCTCGCCCACCACTTGCACGATCCGTCGCTGCGGCTGATCGAGTGCAACGAAGACGTGCTGCTCTACAGCGTGGAGCATATTCCGGGCGCGCAGAAGCTCGACTGGCATATCGATCTCAACGATGCCGTCGAGCGCGACTACATCGATCAGGCGGCGTTTCAGCGTTTGCTGCGCGAGCGTGGTATCGACGAGTCGACCACCGTGGTGTTGTACGGCGACAAGAGCAACTGGTGGGCCACGTACGCATTCTGGGTCTTCCGGCTGTTCGGCTTTGAGAATGCCGTCGTGCTCGACGGTGGTCGCGCGAAGTGGCTGGCCGAGAACCGCATCACCACCACCGACATCCCGGCGTTTCCCCCCAGCGCCTATGTGGCCCCGCCGCGCATCGATGCCGCCATTCGCGCGTTCTTCGCTGACACGCGGGAGCACCAGCAAGCCGGTCAACCGATGATCGATGTGCGGTCGCCGCAGGAGTACACGGGTGAAAAGCTGCACATGCCCGACTACCCGCAGGAAGGCACGTTGCGTGGTGGGCACATCCCGGGCGCGCGCAGCGTACCTTGGGGACGCGCGGCCGCCGCCGACGGCTCGTTCAAACCCATCAACGAGCTGCGGGCGATCTACGAAGGGGAGGCGGGACTATCGCCGACCGACGATGTCGTGACGTACTGTCGCATCGGCGAACGCTCGTCGCACACGTGGTTTGTGTTGACGTACCTGATGGGCTATCCCAATGTGCGCAACTATGACGGGTCGTGGACGGAGTGGGGTAACGCCGTGCGCGCCCCGATTCGCAAAGGAGAAATACCGTGAGTCAGGAACTCGAGAGCGAGCTGAAGCTGCAGGACACAACCTCCATGCCAGTGGTCGGCAAGCCGCCGGCCAAGGTCCACGTGTCCTGGGTCGGCGAACATCGCTTTGACGGCGCCCGCACCTCGGGGAGTCCGTCTATTCGCATGGACTCCAGCGGCCTGACAGGACCGTCGCCAGTGGACACCCTGCTGTGCGCGCTGGCCGGATGCATCGGCGTCGACGTGGTCGACATTCTGGCCAAACGTCGCACGCCGGTGGTGGCGCTGTCCCTCGATGTCGTCGGCGAACGCTATGCGGGCACACCAGGGCGCGTGACCAGAATCCTGCTGGACGTCAAGGTGGTCGGTGCCGATATCGATCGCGTACACGCCGAGCGGGCGATCGAGTTGGCGGTCACGAAGTACTGCTCCGTGCGCGACTCACTCGATCCGAATTTGCCAATCGAGTGGACGTTGGAGTTGAACGGCGCGCGATAGCCCCCGGCGGGGACGGTCGTCAGACTACCGTCCCGGCCAGAGCTACCGTCCCAACCGTTTCTCCACCCATGCCACGGCACGCGGATCCTTGCTCTGCACCAGCCAGAACACTGCCGTCTTCCGCAGTTCCCGGTCCGGCAGCGACTCGGCCATCTTGAGCAAGGCCGGCACGGCTTCGTCGGATGGCCGACGTGACAACGCGAAAATCGCCTGCTTTCGAACCTCCCGATCACCCGGTTCATAGGCGATCGAGTCGAGCGTCTGCGAAATCTTGTCGCCAACCACTTCACCCAACCAGTTCAGCGCGCTCGCGCGCACGTCACTGGGTCGCTGCTCGTCTTTCGCAATGCGCAGCAGCGTCGACGACGCGTCCAACGAATCGGTGATCGTGGCCGCGGTGATGGCCCCTCGCGCGGGCTTGGCTGGGCCGGCCTCGGCCAATTGCAGCAGCCACGCGCCAGCGGCGGACGCTGCTACGTTGCCAAGATCGGTGATACCGGTGTCCGCCTTCCATCGACCGCCTACATACGTGCGAAGTTCCGTGGTTTCACCGCCTTCGCGTACCACCACCAGGCGCACCGGTCCGCGATCGCAGGTTGGTTCAACGTCCCGGAACCCACTGATGTTGCCGTTGAACGAGCCGCTGTAGCTCCCGTTGCGGGTGCGGAACCAACTCATGCCGTCACCGCAGACGCCCTCACGCGCGGCGAACGTCAGCCGCACGCGTCCCGTCTTCACGGCATTGATTCGCGACGCCAGCGACGGCTGTGCGCCGGCGGTGCTCGCGGCCAGACACGCCGCGAGCACCATCCCGCGCCAGGCGTTCATCGGTTGATGATCTCCTGCAGCAACGCGAGGGCGCGCGGATCCTTGGTGCGGGAGAGATACGTCACGGCCTGCTTGCGCAATTCCAGGTTCTTCTCGGTGCGGGCGATGTCCAGCAACTTGTCGACGCCGCCGTTCTCCTTGAGCCCGGCCAGCACCCCGATCACCTGCTTGCGGACGTCCACATCGGTCCCGCTGTCATAAATGCGGGCCAACTGCGCATTGGTGACTCCCGAGCCCTGCAGCGACCAGATGGCACTGCGACGGCTGTCCATCGACTCCTTGGGATTCTGCGCCACGTCCACCAGGAACGCGCGCGTCTCGTCGGTGCGACGCGACGCAATGATCTGCAGCACGCGCTGCTTGAAACGCGTGTCGTCGGCGCGACCGTACACGTCTTTCAGAAAGGTCATGGCATCGTCGGCCGTGCGCCCCGGTCCGGACATGAACCAGTTCAGCGCGTCGCCACGCAACTCCACCTCGGCGTTGTCATCGAGCGCAATCTCACGCAGCGTGGCGGCGGCCCGCGGCGACTTCGAGCGCGACAACGCATACACGGCCCGCTTCTGCAGGTCGAGATCTTCGCTCTTCTTGGCCAGATCGATCAGCATTGTGGTGGCTTCGTCGGTGGGCACGTTGGCCATCCAGAACACCGCCTGCTCCCGCACGTCCTTGTCCGGATCGGTCTTGGCCACATTAAGCAGAATCGACGCGGCCTCGGCCTGCTTGCGTGACGCGATCAGCCACACGGCCTGACGACGCAGGCGCTGCGTGCACGGCTCGCGGCGGGTCAGGACCCGCTTGAGCGTCGGCAACGCCTGGTCGGCATCCATCTGAGCCAGCGCGTTCAGCGCGTCCAGTCGCTCGTCATCCTGCTCGCGCGGACATCCATCACTGGTGGCGTTGCGTGCCTTGTCCGCCAGGCTGGCGATGGCGTTCTGGTCGCCCAGACGTGCCAACTGGCCTTCCACGCGCGTGCGCAACGCTGCGGCGTCTCCACGGGTGGAGGCCCGTGGGAATTTCTCCTGCTGCATCTCGAGCGCCATCAACGCCGCCGTCAAGTCTGGTTTCCCACCCATTCGTTGCAGTGCATACGCCTCGTAGTACAGCGCATCAGGTGTGTACGCCGACTTCGGATACTGATTGCGAATGCGACTGAACAGGTCGGCGGCGCGACGGTTGGCGTCACTCGACAGGGCCTTGCGCGCTTCGCGATACAGCGAATCGGCCGGATCGCTCTGCATCCACGGGGCCGGCGCCTGTGTGCGGAACGCGCTTCCGCCACTCGACCACGTCCCGCTGGGTGCGGTGCCGGCGTACGCACCGCCGTACGACTGACCGCTTCCCAGTGTGTACGCCAGAGCGTCCGCACTCATCGCTGCCGCGCGCGCCGTCAGTTCCTGCGCCATCGGCGCCAGCGCCGCCAGCGGCTCGGTGAACTGCAACGTACCGCGCAACGACTGCAACTCCATGGCTCGCGTGCTCATCGCCATCGCCTGCTGCTCGATTTCCATGCGCATCAGGTCGCTGTTCCACGCGCCGGCGATCGCGGCACGCGGCGCGGCCACCGGCGACGGCGCCGAGCGCGGAGATGCTGCGGTCGGGGGCGTGACGGGAGCGGCCGGCGTCGGTGGCGCCGGCGGCACGCGCGACTGTTGCGCCTGCGCAGTGTCAACCGACAGGATGGCACCCAGCAACAGCACGGCAGTTGCGCGAACGCGCGAGGTCAGCAGTCAAGGCATACGGCATCAGAGTCCTCCTCCGAGAGTCGGTTCGTCACCACGTCGCGACGCCGTAGCAGCAGCGCGCACACGAGGCAACAGGTTGGTTTCACGCATCGTTTCATTCGGTGCCTGCTTGGTCGCCGGCGCGGATCCACGCGCCTGAACGATTTGCACCAGGACGAGTTCCAGATCCTGCAGCAGCCGCCGCGTGCGTTCATCGCGCAGCTGGGGTTCATCCAACAACAAGCGGGTCGTGCCCAGCAGATCCCGCGCCCAGCCGCTGACATCGGCCCGTGGCCCTGCGGCGGGATCTTCGTCGCGTACCGTCGTCAGCAGCGCGACGGTGCGCGCCAGATGTTCTTCCATCGCCACGTGCGCCGGATCATTGGACGACGGCATCGCGGCCAAGGCTTCCGGTCCGAGTCCCAGCGCCGCAATACTGTCCGCACGGTGGGCACTTTGCGACACGGCCAACTGGTACTTGGACGCCCCGGTGGCCGGCAACAGATAGCGCCCCACGCCGATGCCGCCAACCAGCAGCGCTGCGACGCCCGCTGTCCGCAGCGTCCAGCGGCGACGACGTGACAACACCGTATCCATCGCCACCACCGGCACCGGCGCGGGACCGGTGATGTCGGCGACGGTTGGCGTCTGTGACTGACGCCGGCGCTGCTGAATGCGCGCCCACATCATCTCACGCGGGATCGCCTCCGCGTGGACGTCCGTCGCCTCGCGTGCCAGCGACACCACCCAGGGATCGAGCGGCGCCTCAGGTGATTCGTGTTCAGGTTCGTGTCGTGCGTTGGTCATGCCAATTCCCTCCGCGCAAATGGCTCCAGCGCCACGCGCAGTTTTTCTCGGGCACGGGACAGTTGCGACTTGCTGGTGCCGACGGCGACACCAAGTTTTTCGCTGATCTCCTCGTGCGTAAAACCTTCCACGTCATGCATCACGAAGACGGTGCGCGTGCCGGTTGGCAGCGCGTCGATGGCATCGCGCATCCGGACTTTGAGGTCGGGTTCGCTGTCGTTCGGCCAGCGCCCCGCACCCATCGCTTCATCGAGCGGTGCGGAGAACGCCTCGCGCCGTTTGTGCGTGCGAAGACCGTTCAACGTCACCGATACCGCGATAGAGTGCAGCCAGCTCGACAGGGCGGAGTCCCCGCGGAATTGCCCGATCCGGTCGAACGCCCGGATGAACGTGTCCTGGGTCCATTCCTGTGCAAGATCGGTGCGCCCGCTCATCCGGTAGATGAGCCGGTACACGCGGTCGATGTGCCGATCGTAGAACTCGCGTTCTCCGGCCGGGTCGCCCGCCTGCACTCGCGCGATCAGTTCCGCGTCGGCCACGGAAGTCATCCGCAGTTCGGGTTCGATCGCGCCATCAGTCACTGCCTCGTTGCGCATGCATGTGCATGGGGGAGACAGGGGGAGGGCGAAAAGGGTTGCACGGCCCTCCCGCGGGCGCGGCCTCTCGCCTCAGCTCTCGCGCAGAACCCCTGCGCGCTCGGCCTGCGCCACCGGGATTGGCTGCGCGGCGCCGGCCCCGAGGGACCGGCCGCTTTCCGACATCACCTTGGTGACGAATCGCTGCCCTTCGCCAATCCGCTCGACCTCGATGGCGATCGACTCGACGGCTTCGCCCATGCGGTCCAGTCGGTCGCGCACTTCCTGAGGCACAGCGCCAATCACCGTGGATGACCGCCGCCAGATGCGACGTGACCAGGCCAGCGAGAGTGGGAAGAGGAAGAAGAGCGTGAACATCACGATGGGCACAATCACCATCTCTTCACTCGGCCCGTTCCGCACAAACCGGGGCGGCTCTACCACGGCTCCCGGAACCGCTGCCGCTTCCGCCACCGCCTGATCGGCCTTGGCCAGCTGCTGGTCGGTGGCCGTGATTCTGGCGTCAATCGCTGCTATGCGTGCCTCAATGCCCTGCTTGGCCGCCGCCGGGGTTCCGTCGCTGGAAAGCTCCCGCACGAGGTCGTTCCGCGTGTCCTGAAGCCGTTCCAGCTGATTGCGGAGTTCCGATCGTTGCGCCTTGGCTCCGTCAAGCACGGCCGAGGCGCTTGGGGCCCCACTTCGTGCGGAGGCAATGACGTCGACCCGCGGGGCGGCGGGTGGAGCAGGTGGCGCCGGCTGAGTGACAAGCAACATGGCGGGATCGATCAAAGGGACAGGAAAGACACGCGGCGCCCCGCGTGTTCTGGGACGTACGCCCGATCATCATCAGGGTTTCATGGGGATTCAAGGCGCCCTTGAACCTTGCCGTCAAGCGCTCCGCGCGTAAGGTCTCTCCGTATGCGTCAGTCTTCTCTCCATCCAATGCGCCTTTGTGCGCTCCGGACGACTACCCTGGTCGCCGTCGGTTCGCTGCTCATCGCGTGCCACCGCGCCCCTCCGGCGTCCGCACCCTCCGTGTCGGGAGTGCCACCGCGAGTTCAGGCCCCCGGGGCGGTTGACCCCGATCCCGTCGGCCCGCTGCCCGATGCCCTGTACGGTGCGCAACTTCCTGAGCGTCTGAGCGACAGCACGTTCTGGCGCATGGTGCGAGAACTGTCCGAACCCGGCGGCTATTTCCAGTCGGAGAATTTTGTCTCCAACGAAATGGGTCTGCAGCATGTCATTGCGCACCTCCAATCGCTCACGCCACCTGGAGGCGCCTATGTGGGCGTGGGTCCCGAGCAGAACTTCACATACCTCGGCGCGCTCCGCCCCGCATCGCGTTCATCGTTGACATTCGACGCCAGAATCTGCTGCAGCATCTGTGGTACAAAGCCATTTTCGAGCTCTCGTCGACACGCGCCGAATTTCTGGCACGTCTGTTCGCGCGACCTGCCGTGGGCAAGGCTGCCGGCATGCTCAGTGCCGATTCGCTGATCGCATTGCTTGAACTGGCGCCGGCCGATTCGATGATGTTCCGACGCACATTTGACGAAGCGAAGCAGCACCTGGTGGGTCGTCACGGATTCACCCTGGACTCGACCGATCTGGCCACGCTGCGTTATGTCGACAGCATCTTTGTCGTCTCGGGGCCGTCGTTGAACTATTCGTCGGGCAGCACGGGTCGTGGGCGCGGCGGATTCAATCGCGGGATGCCCACCTTTGCGCAGGTGGCCGGGGCGACCGATGCGCAGGGCGCGAATCGCGGGTTTCTTGGCAGCGAAAGCGCCTACCGTGTGGTACGCGACCTGCAGCGGCGCAACCTCATCGTGCCGCTGGTGGGTGACTTCGCCGGTCCGAAGGCGCTGCGCGCGGTGGGTAGTTGGCTGCGGGAACGTGGCGCGCGCGTGAACGTGATGTACACCAGCAACGTCGAGCAATACCTGTTCCAATCGTATGACAACTGGTCACGCTTCTACGCCAACGTGGGCACGATGCCCCTGGACAGTACCAGTCGGTTCATTCGGTCGGTGACGAATCGCGGCGGATTTGGCGGCGGATTCAGGGGCGCGGGTGGGACCTTCCTGATGCAACAATTGACGTCGTCGATAGAGGACGTCGTTCGCGGCGCTCAAGCGGGGACCGTACGGGGTTACGGCGACGTGTTGTCGATGTCCAGACCGTGACTGAGTACTCAGTACTCAGTACTCAGTAATTAGTCTACTTTCCACCGATGCTCACCCTGCTCCGCCTGCCGTTCGGGACCTGGACCAGCACCTTCCTGTCGGTGGCTCTGGTTTCCGGGCTTCCGTTGCTGGTCACGCTCCTGATGGCCCGGCAGGAGGCACTGCTCCGGCGCTGGCTCCCGCACATGACCGCCTTCGGTTCGGGCACGGTCTTCGCGGCCGCCGTGGGGCACCTGATCCCGGAGTCACTGCGCATGGGCCAGTCGTGGCTTGCCGTGGCCACCGGGGTTGTCGCCGGGTATGCCGCATTCGCGCTGATCGAGCGGGCGCTGGCCGGACACGATCATGCCCATGCGCACGGTGTGCCACTGGGGGCACCGTCGGCGCACGATAGCGAGGCCAGCGAAGCCGAGTGCGTCCACCTGCACCCCACACCGATTTCGCACCCGGCGGTCCACGCGTCCCGCGCGTTGGCACCGATGGCATTCTTCGGCGACGCGGTCCATAACTTTGTGGACGGTGCGCTCATCGCGGCCGGCTTCCTCGCTGAGCCCACAGTTGGCATCCTTACGCTGATCGCCGTAGGCCTACACGAGTTGCCGCGGGAAGTCGGCACGTTTGCGCTGTTTGTGCATGGTGGCATTCGTCCCATGCGCGCGGTGATGTACAACCTGATCACCGCTGGCGTTGCCATGGTTGGGGCCGGCCTCACGTTGCTGATCGGCCATCGCATGGCCAATCTGACCACCTTGCTCCTCCCATTTGCTGCCGGGACATACCTGTACATCGCCCAAGTCGTTGGGCGCTCAGCACTTCACGACAGGCACGACGACCCAACCCACTGGGGACGCCTGGCCTGGTCCGGGGTCGGCGCAGCGCTTGTCCTGGCCCTCGCGATTGGCGGCTGAACGATCATTTGACCTTGACCCGGCGGGTCGAGCGGGACATTTATTAAGGCTCTAAATCCTCGGCCACGCTTCGTTTGCGAAGCCGGCCGAGGGCTCCACCCCGGTGGAGCTCCCCCATGGACGCGTTCCCGTCGGCAATGGGATCGCATGAAGGAGTGGCCGATGGCAAAAGAAGGCATTCACCCACCGTATCACCCGGTGGTATTCAAAGACTCGTCCACGGGCGCGACGGTCATCACGCGTTCGACCATGACGAGCGAACAGAAAATCAAAATGGATGACGGGAATACCTACCCGCTCATCCTGCTCGAAATCACCAGCGATTCGCACCCGTTTTACACGGGCACGCAGCGACTCATCGACACGCAGGGTCGCGTCGACAAGTTCAAGAAGCGCTACAACCGCTGAGCCGCTTCCCTGGTTTGATCATCCCGCACGCCGACTGGAGTCGGCGTGCGGGATTTTCGTTGCGCCGCTATTCGCCGGGCGGTGCCGTGCCGGTGAGGGCGGCCGTGACGCCAAGGACCACAAGGGCCAGCAGGAGTTCAAACCGCACACTGGCGACGGTCGGGACACGTCGCGCCCGCAGCTGCCGTCGATGCCACGCCCCCACCAACAGGATGAGTGCGACACACGCGAGCTTGGCGGCCAGCAATCGGCCATAGTCACCGCCGACGATCTGCGAGACCGAGCCACCGCTGACACGACGTAGCGCACTCCCGACGCCCGATAGCACAGCCAACGGTGCGGCGAATACGGCCAGGCCACTGAAACGCGACCAGGACGTGGGTGTGAGATCGGAGCCAAGGCAGAGCAGTCCGCCCAGCCAGACACCGACGGACACCACATGCATCGCATCGAGCCCTCGCGAGAGCAGCGGCGCCGCCTCGTCGGCGGCCGCATGTCCCAGTCCGCCCATCGCGACGGCAAACGCCACCACCACCACGGCGCGAACCGCCAGCGTGGCGCGCACCGCGGTGAGCGCCAATCCCGTCATGGCAATCCCGGCCAGCAGCAACCACCCGCGGCCCCAGGTGGTTTGGCGCATCAGCATGGCCACATCGTTCGCTGTTGGCGCAAGGTCGAGTGCGGTGAATTGCACGACAAACATCAGCAACAGCGCCGTGAGCGCGGCAAGCCCCACAAGGAGTGACAGCCGGACGTCCACGACGCCCAGGCGCGCCGACCAGGGCTCACGGCGCACCCAGTGCGCACATATGCCACCGAGAGCGATCGTCACCGCGACATACAGCAGCAGTCGGGCCAGGATCGCCATCGCATTCACCATCGGCTACTTCGCGAGAGCCACGTGAAAGGCGAAGGTGCCGTTGACCACGTGCCCGTCCTTGGACATGGCCTTCCACGTCACCTTGTACCCGCCCGCGACCAGCGGCTTGAGGATCGGTGCCACCAGTGGCGCGTCTTTCGCCGCGCCGCGCGTGAGGGCGCCAAGCGCCATCACCGTGCCGGCGTCGGTGCGAAGCGTGATCTTCGACACCGGCGCATCAGTTGGCTCCGACATCCACAAGCGAATCGCATCCGGCGAGGCGGACAGTGTGGTGTCGGCCGCCGGCGACGAGCGCGCGAGCTTGAGATGTCGCATGGCCTGCGAAGGGCGCGGCGCCGCCGTCAGAGTGACCAGCGCCACCATCAGTGCAACGGCACGGCGTGCTGACATACGGGGAAGGTGTTGAGTGGCGGTCATGTCGAGGCTAGGGGGTGGGAGGAACAATGCGCCGCATGCGGGAAAATGGGAATCCGTTGCAAAGCCACCGTCATGGACCTCATGCCGAGGCGGATGATGACGCTCACGCTTGCCGCTCATGCGAGACAAAGCCCACACGCCGATTGACAGCGATGCGTTCGTCGATGGACATCATGCTCCACCGACTGATTTCGTCGAGCGTGCGGCCGCATCCGCGGCAGCGGTCGTCGAGATCGACCTGACAGACCTTGATGCACGGCGACTCGGACGTCGCACGACCGCTCGTCGTGGCAGACCGAGCGACGTTGGAATCTTGCGTCATCACATCAGGTCCGAATCGGCGTGGAGTGAGGGGTTCCCGGAAAGCGACCGACCGAAGCCACCGGTTCGCGCCAGGAGTACACCAACGACATACCCCAGAAACGCCGCGACCACCGTGTCACTGAGAAAATGCCCCAGGGACAGCACTCGGGTGATGGCGCACCCGAGGGCCAGGACATACCACATCACCCACGCCCGCGGGAACACGCGGGATAGCGCGGCCGCGGCCGCGAACGCCACCAGCGTGTGACTGCTGGGCATCCCCAGACCGCGCGTTGAGAACAGGTCGACACTGTAGGGCCGCCAGTCGTAGCCGAATACCTCGGCGACGGGGCGCAAACGCCGCACGAGCATCTTGAGGACTTCCGCCAACGCACCACCAACCGTCGGTGCCAGCAACACCAGTCCGCCACGCCAACCCCAACCCACCGCGCGGCGCTCGGGCGCTGCGCGATCGTGCGTCCACAGTGCGCCGGCCACAATGAGCCACGTGGGCAGGTACCCGATCAGTCGCAGTAGCCGCCCGAGGTCTTTCTCGTAGATGCGCGGATCACGCAAGTGCTGCCATGCGGCCGCGTCCAGCACATGTGCCGCCAACGTCGCCACGACGGCCAGGGTGACGAATACGAGCCACTGCCGGCGTGTGCGCAGCGCGCCCAGTGCAGATGTGGTCGCGAAATCCATAGAGGTCGAAATCAAACCGGCGAGAAGGCCTGCACGCCACTGCTGATCCGTTCATATTTGAGCCATGGAATGCAAGACGCAGCAGCGCGACGCCATCAGCCAGGTCGTTCAATCCCCCCCGCGACCGAGGCGCAGCGCGCTCCATACGCTGCGGTGCCGCGCGCGGCGCGGCGGCGTGAGCATCGTGACGGGTGTACTCCTGCCCCTCGTGCTCACGGGGTGCACGCCTGATCAACAGTTGCACGGCGTGATGGTCGATCCTCCACGGGCGATCGCTTCGTTCGACTTCACGCTGCCGTCCGGAGCGGTGCTGCACACGGCCCCGGAGGCCGGACGTCCGATGGTGGTGTTTTTCGGGTACACGCATTGCCCGGACGTCTGTCCGACGACGCTGGCGGACTGGAAACGGGCCAAGGCCAAGCTGGGGAAGGATAGTGCTCGCGTGCGCTTCGTCTTTGTGTCCGTCGACCCGGAACGCGACACGCCGGCGGTTGCCGCGCGATATGCGCAGCAGTTCGACCCGTCCTTCATGGGTGTGTCGGGGGACTCGGCAACCACTTCCCGCATGATGAAGGAGTTCGGCGTCGCGGCCGCTCGTGAGGCATCACCCGATCCGCAGAGCTATGGAGTCACCCATTCCGGCTCGTCGTTTCTGCTGGACGCGCAAGGACGGCTGATGGCGATGTATCCGCTCGGCATCGGGTGGGAAGCGCTGGCGGCCGACCTCAAGAGCGTACTCTAGGTGACCATCCGTCGATGACGACGACGCCTGTGATCGCAGATGCGCCGATGCGTACGATGGGCGACGCACTCGACGAAGAACTGCAGACGCTGCAGGCGTCGGGACTGCGCCGTACCATGCGCGTGGTCCAGCAACGACAGTCCGGCACGGTGTTGCTGGGCGGGGAGCGTATCGCGGATTTCGCGTCCAACGACTATCTCGGTCTGGCGTCGGACCCGCGCATTGCCCGGGCGGCCATGGCGGTGCTGCAAGCGGAAGGCACCGGTGCCGGGGCATCGCGCCTGATCTCCGGCAATCACCCAATCCACGGGTCGCTCGAGCGGGCACTGGCCCGGTACAAGGGCACGTCGCACGCGTTGCTGTTCCCATCAGGTTACATGGTGAACGTTGGCGTGATCCCGGCGCTGGTGGATCATCGCGATGTCGTGTACGCGGACGCGCTCAATCACGCGTCACTGGTGGACGGATGCCGTCTGTCCATGGCCACGATGCGCGTCTTCCCGCACTGCGATCTCGACGAGCTGGGAGCGATGCTGGAGGCCGATCGCGGGCGCTATCGTCGCGCGTTGATCGTGGTTGAAGGCGTGTTCTCCATGGACGGCGACCTCTTTCCGCTGGATGGTCTGGTGGATGTGGCCGAGCGTTTTGGCGCGTGGACCTACGTGGATGATGCGCACGGCACCGGCGTGATGGGTCCCACGGGCGCTGGCGCCACCGAACAATTCGGTGTGACCGATCGCATCGATGTCGTGGTCGGCACGCTGGGCAAGGCGCTAGGCACATCCGGGGCCTGGGTGGCGGGATCGCAAACGCTGATCGAGTTCCTGACCAGTCGGGCCCGTTCATTCATCTTCACCACCGGTTCGCCACCGGCGCTGGCGGCGGCGGCACTCGAATCGCTACGACTCGCCGAGGTGGAGCCCTGGCGACGCGATGCCGTGCGTGAACGTGCCCGCCGCTTGCGCGAGCGGTTGCGCGGCGCGGACCGCGAAGTTCCCGGCACGGCCGATGCGCATATCGTGCCCGTCGTGGTTGGTGACCCGGTGCGGACAATGGCGGTGGCGGGAGAATTGCGCCGCCGCGGTTTTCTGGTGGGTGGTGTTCGGCCGCCGACGGTGCCCGCCGGCACATCCCGCTTGCGCATTTCCGTGTCGGCCGTGCATCCGTTGGAAGTCGTCGATGCGCTGGCGGCCAATGTGATTGACGTGCTGCGCAACAGTTTTCGCTGAGGGCGATGTGAGCGACGACTACGACAGTGCTGACGACTACGACGACTTTGCCACCGACGGCAGTGAGGATGCCGCTGACGCCGCCGACGACGACGGGATGGT
This sequence comes from Gemmatimonadaceae bacterium, assembly GCA_016720905.1. Taxonomy (NCBI): domain Bacteria; kingdom Pseudomonadati; phylum Gemmatimonadota; class Gemmatimonadia; order Gemmatimonadales; family Gemmatimonadaceae; species Gemmatimonadaceae bacterium. The sequence goes on from JADKJT010000002.1 coordinate 111,228, forward strand.
GCCTGACTTCGTGCTGCTGCACGATGCGGCGCACGTCTGGCATCCGGACACACAGCATTTGCTGGCGCCGCTTCCGGTTCGTGTCTCACGCGCAGCCGGTGCCTGGCTGTATCCGGCGAACGGCCAACCGATTCTCGACGCCATTTCGTCATGGGGCGTGACAACGCACGGGCACTGTCACCCGGATATCGCGCGCGCGGTGGCCGAACAGGCCGCGACGCTCGATCAGGTGATGTTCGCCGGATTCACGCACGAACCCGCGTCAGCGCTGGCGGCCGAGCTGGTGTCGCGACTACCGCGCGGACTGACGCGCATCTTTTTCAGCGACAACGGATCGACCGCTGTTGAAGTCGCCATCAAGCTGTCCATCCAGTCGTTCGCCAATCGGGGCACACCACGTCGACTGATTGCCGCGCTCGATCACGCCTATCATGGCGACACGTTCGGGGCGATGGCGGTGGGCGACCGACGGTCGACGCCGGCATACGAGCCGAGGCTATTCGAAGTGGTGCGCCTGCCCGATCCCTCGGAGGGTGATACGGTCGCCGCGCTGGACGCGCTGTTGAGTGCGCGCGGCGCTGAGTTGGCGGCAGTGATTGTCGAACCCCTGCTTATGGGTGCCGGTGGCATGCGCGTCTGGCCTGAGGACGTACTGACGGCGCTTCGCGAGCGGACGCGTCAGGCCGGCGTGCACCTGATTGCCGATGAGGTGCTGACAGGCTTCGGTCGGACCGGGCCGTTGTTTGCCTGTGAGCGCGCCGAAGTGATGCCGGACCTGCTGTGCATGTCCAAGGGTCTGACCGGCGGCGCCCTGCCGCTGGGCGCAACCGCCGCCACCGAAGACATCTACGACGCATTTCGCAGTGCGGATTACGGCAAGGCCTTCCGACACGGACATGCCTTCACCGCCAATCCAATCGCCTGTGCCGCCGCGTTGGCGTCACTCGAACTGTTCGACGACGACTGCGAGGACCACCGCATCCGCATTGAAGTGACACACGCACGTCACCTCGCCGCATTGCGCGGCGCACGCGGCGTGAAGGCCGTGCGACAGATCGGCACGGTTGGTGTCATCGAACTCGATGCACGGCCGGGTCACCCGGGCGAACTCGGTCGGGAGCTGGGCGCATTCGCGATGGCCAATGGCATCTTGCTGCGTCCGGTTGGCGAGGTGGCGTACTGCCTGCCACCGTACTGCACGTCCGATGACGAGCTGTCCAGTGTATACGAGGTGATCCAGCGTTTTCTCACTGGGGAGCGTGCACCATCCCCACCGCATGAGGCCTGATTGCATGTCGATCGCCGATATTCGTCGCGACTACCGCCTGACGACGCTCACCGAGGCAGACGCTGACGTCGATCCGATGGTGCAATTCCATCGGTGGTTCGATGAGGCGGTTCGCGCCGAGGTGAACGAGCCCAATGCGATGTGCCTGGCCACGGCCACGCCGGACGCCTATCCATCGGCCCGAATCGTCCTCCTGAAAGGCGCTGATGATCGCGGATTCGTCTTCTACACCGACTATCGCAGCCGCAAGGGACAGGAGTTGTCGGACAATCCGCACGCCTCGCTGTGTTTCTTCTGGCCGGAACTGGAGCGTCAGGTGCGCATTGCCGGCGCGGTCCAGCGCGTGAGTCGCGCCGAGTCTGACCAGTACTTCCAGTCGCGCCCGTTGCCAAGTCGCGTGGGGGCCTGGACCTCACGACAGAGTGCCGTGCTGGCGAGTCGGGACGTGCTGGAACAGGAGTTGGCGGCCAATGTCGCGCGTTTCGGTGACGGCCCGGTGGCACTTCCCGAGCACTGGGGAGGCTATCGCGTGGTGCCGGAAGAGGTAGAGTTCTGGCAGGGGCGAGAGAGCCGCCTGCATGATCGGCTGCAATTCCGCCGCGAAGGGGGCCAGTGGGTACGGCGTCGCCTCTCACCGTAGCGTAGTGCCACTGGGTCCATTTCTGGTTTCACCTCGTCGGAGATTTGTCATGCGTACTCATGCGACGACCTGTTCGTGCGCCGCCGTGCTGCTGGCCCTGTCGATGGCGAGCGCCGCACCGGCTGCGGCCCAGCTGGGCAAGCTCAAGAAGATTGGCGCCGACGCCATCAAGGACGCGGCTGGCGGCAAGAAGCCGGAACCGGTCAAGGACCCGACGGCCGCGCGCGTCGACTATGTCATCACCGAGGCGCGACTCGCGTCCATCATCGCGGTCCTGACGCCGCTGGCAGTCAGTGCCCAGAAGGAGGCCGATGCCCGTGCCGTATCGGCCGGATACGAGGCCGGCTTCAAGGCCGCCACTGATTGCATCAACAAGGCGGCGAGCGGGTCCGGCGTCCCCGACATGGAAGCCATGCAGTCGCCGCGCTATCAGGCCATCGCGACCAAGGCAAAATCGGTCGCCCCCAGACTGTCGGCGGCCCAGTCCGCCAAGCGGTATCGCGAGTACGTCGCGCTTGCCGACACCAGCATCGTGCTGCAGATGCAGACCGCGTCACTCATGTTCAAGAATTCCTGCCCGGCGGTTCCGTACAAGCCCGCGGCAATATTGGCGCTTGAGGCCGCGAGGTGGGAGACCATGGACCAGCCGTCGGAGTCGAGCGATGAGTTGAGCGTTCCCGCCGATGCGCGCGGCGGGATGACCACCGGGCAGTTCGGACGTATCCGTGAGCGCATGGCGCTTTGGACGCTCATTCAGGCTGGTACACTTCCGCCCACCAGCGAGAAGTTCACCGACGCAGAGAACACCGCACTGACCGCGCGAGCGGCTGATCTCAAGAAGTTCGGCCCGTTGTTCAAGGCAGGAACGATGCAATGGGTGAGCTGGGGCGATATCAAGTCGTGGTGATGTGCGGCTCCTAGCGCGCCTGCTGTGGGCGGCGGCGCTGCCCTGTGGCGTCGCGGCCCAGTCGGCTCCCGCCGCCCGCATCACGAGCATTCGCTGTGACACCACGGTCAAGACCGCCGCGCCGCGACTTTCGTGGCGCGGCGATGTCGTGCAGTGGGCCGAGTGGCGCGTGGTACTGGGCGAGCGCGGCGTGCGCAATCGTGTGATAGTGGTTCGCATGCCGGCGTCGCGTGTCCGCTTCACGCTGGAAATTGCGCGCCGCGGCGATCAGATGCTGCCCTGGTCGCTTGATGACGCGCCGGCCGATGCACAGATCGCCGTGAACGCCGGACAATTCACCGATGTCGGCCCGTGGGGCTGGGTGGTGCACAAGCAGCGCGAGCTACAGCCGCCGGGCGTCGGGCCGTTGGCCGGGGCATTCGTGGTGGACAGTGCGGGTGCGGTGGCACTCCTCACGCCCGACGAGATCGACGCCTGGCGCGTTCCCGGTCGCGTGGTGGAAGCCGTGCAGTCCTATCCGATGTTGCTGACGGATAACGGACGGCCTCCGCGCGCGATGTGTAGTGCACGCGGGGGACTCGACCTGGCGCATCGCGACACGCGATTGGCCATTGGCATCACCGGTGACGCGCACGTGCTGTTTGTCCTTACGCGGTACGAGGCCCCGGCGGTATGTCGACACGGATTCCCATCGGCCCAACCACGCCGGAGATGGCGGAAATTCTCCGTCGACTTGGCGCCGAACGCGCACTGATGCTGGATGGAGGACTATCGGCGCAGATGCTGGTGCGCAGCGTGAACGACAGCGCGCGATGGGACGGCCTCCGCAGCGTGCCGCTGGCGCTGGCCGGGCGCGTGCGGGAGTGATCAGTCGGCAGGAGCTGACCCGCCAGGCCACGTCTGGGCAACCGCCTGTGTTCGAGTGACGGATGCGTGCTACCAGAAGTCTGCCGCACCTTCCACGAGTTCCGCCCGGAGCTTGAGGTAACTCTCATACCGGCCGTGCCGTACCCGACCACCCTGCACGGCATCCCGGATTGCACAGCCGGGTTCCACCGTGTGCAAGCAGTCCGCAAATCGGCACGTGGACAACAACGGGCGAAACTCGGGAAAGCAGGCGGCGAGATCTTCAGGTGCGATGTTCCAGAGGCCGACTTCACGCAACCCCGGCGTGTCGGCCACGAAGCCTCCTCCCGGCAGCGGATGCAGCACGGCACCGACCGTGGTGTGTCGCCCCTTGTTCACGCTTTCGCTGATATCCGCCGTCCGCAGATCGAGGCCGGGAAAGAGCCGATTCATCAGCGACGACTTGCCCACGCCGGAAGGCCCGGTGAGGGCGGAACTCCTCCCTTCCACCTCGGCGCGCAATTCCTCCAACCCTGCGCCACTGACAACACTGGTCAGGTGCAGCGGATAGCCGGCTGCAATCTGATCCGCGAAGTGCGCGCGAATCGACGACTCGTCAACCAGCTCGCACTTGTTGATCACCACGCGCGCCGACAGATCGTTGGCTTCGGCAATCACCAGAAAGCGATCGAGCATGCGCGGATGGGGTTCGGGCCGGGCCGCCGCGAACACCACCAGGACTTGATCAAGATTGGCCACCATGATGCGTTCGCCGCGTGCGCCACCGGGACTGCGTCGTGCCAGCTGACTGCGGCGCGCATGAATGGCATCGATGGCCCATGACGATTCGCCGGGGATGGTCGTGATCGTGACGCGATCACCGACGGTCAGCTTGAGCGGTTTGGCGGTGTCATCGGAGGGTACGCCGCGTCGCATCGATTCGCGACCGCCTCCGCGATCCTGCATGTCCCGCTCACGCGCGTCGCGCCCTGGCTCGCGTTTCAGTCGCCCCTTGAGTGAAACGTCCATTGTTTCGCCCGCATCCGTGCGCACTTGCCAAACGCCGCCAGTGCCTTGCAGCACCACCGCTTCCTGCGAATTCACGATGGCGTTCCCGTGGACGCGTCATCGTCATCTTCGCTGGCGGCGGCGTCCCACCATGAGCGTTCACTCGGCACGCCGCGGGATTGCGCTCGCCGAATGAGACCGTCCAAGGTGGCCTTGACCGACGCCAGCGGCATCGCGCCCACTTGCCGCTTTGCCAGCGCCTCGCTCAGGCCGGTGGCGAGGAAGTCGGTCTCAAGATGCCCGGCAACCTGCGGCTCGCCCGCGCTCCACCTCACGAAGAACAGGTATGCGCCAAACGGCGCGGTCGCATCGCCGGTATGGTCGGTGAGGATGTCCACGGAGTAGGAGCAACCGTCGACCCCATCGAATGCGGCCGGTCGCGCATGGACAGCCATGTAGCCGCCCAGCGTGCGCTCGTCCCCCTGGCTGTGATCAGGAGGAATGTGGTGTCCCGAATGCCCGCTCAGTGCGCCCCGTTGCGCACGTGCTTGCGCGCCGCGTTGTCGCCTTTGCCGCCGAACATCTCCCTGATGATGTTCCCCGTCATGAAGGCCATGTTGGCGGGGCGCTCGGCCAGACGCCGCATGAGATAGGGGTACCACTGCGTCCCGAATGGCACATACACTCGCATGCGGTACCCGTCGCGCACCAACTGCTCCTGCAGGTCCCGTCGCACGCCGTACAGCATCTGGAATTCGAATCGATCATTGGCGATCCCCTTTTCCTTCGCAAACCGCTTCGCCGCCTCGATGATCGCTTCGTCATGCGTCGCCAGTCCGGGATATCGTCCGTGTTCCATCAGGCGATGCATGGCCTCGACGTAGTTCTGGTCCACGTCCGCCGTGTCCGGAAACGCCACCGTGGCCGGTTCGAGATACGCGCCCTTGCAGATGCGCACCCGACACTGCCATTCATTGGCGCGCGCCACGTCGGCGAGCGTCCGGCGCAGCGAGCTTTGCAGCACCACACCCACGTGGTCGCGAAAGTCGGGGTACAACCGCTGCGCAAACGTATCCAGGGTGCGGTCGGTATACGCGCTCGATTCCATGTCCAAGCGCACGAACGATCCATACTGTTTGGCCCGCTCGAGCACCTGGCGCACCACTTCCACGCCGAGATCGTCGGAGATATCCTGGCCGAGTGCCGTGAGCTTTACCGAGACATTGGCGTCGAGCGTTCGTTCGGCAATCCGGTCGAGAATCTGCAGGTACTGCCGGCCGGTCTCGCGGGCTTCCGCCTCGCTGGACACGCTTTCACCGAGCAAATCCAATGAGGCGGTTATGCCCTTCGCGTTAAGGGCGGCAACCGCGTCGAGCGCACTGTCGATGGTTTCACCCGCAACGAAGCGCGAGGCCATCTTGCGCGCGAATCCAACGTTCTTGATGAAGTTGAAGACGCGCTGCTGGCGCGACAGATAGAGCAGCGACTTACGCAGCATGACGTGATGGAGAGGACGATTTCGGGGTCGCCTGGAATGGCCAGTGACCCAACCACCTGCGGAATATAGTCACTCGCCAAGGCCCGCGATCGCGCGGATCAGCTCGATGTGACGCCGTTCATGGTGCGCGGTGATGAGTCCCCACTGATAGACGTTCAACGGGCCCACGACGGGGTGTGGCGCCAACACACTCGCCAGCGCCAGCCCGGAGGCGCGCTGCAGGGCGTCGATCATGCGGGACCGGGACGCGGTCAGTCGCGCCAGCGCATCACTCGACGACAGTGACTCCTTTGGCGTGACGAACTCCGGCGCCTCGATCCGTCGGCTCACCGTCCACACCTGAAAGCGATCGAGTGAGCGCAGCATCGTCGACTCGTCGGTCTCCTGCTCGCCCGTCGCCTGCACCTGCTTGATCAGCTTTGATATCAGGCGGCCGGCGCCATCCTCCACGATCGCCAGATGTTCGACGTGCTGGGCGATGGACCATCTTCCGTCTTCGGATGGCGCCTCGCGACGGGCGTCCGGGATGGCGGTGAGGACGTCCACCAATTCGCGGTGCGCCTGTTCAAGCGCGTCGATGATTTCGGCCACGCGCGGATGCAGACTGGTCATACTCATGAGAGGGTGAGTCCGGTGGGAGGTCAGGGATGAAAGCGTGTGCCGTGGCGGGCCATGAGGCGCAGACGCTCCACCGGCGTGTACCGCCCGGGGAATCGCGCATCGAGGGTGTCGAGTTGCTGGACGACCGCAGCCGCGCCGAGTGTATCGAAGTACCGGAACGGACCGCCCAGGAACGGCGGGAACCCAATGCCGAAGATGGCACCGATATCGCCATCGCGCGGCGAGCGAATGATGCCTTCATCGAGACAGCGCACCGCTTCGTTGAGCATGGGCAGCACCGTGCGCCGTTGCAGTTCGTCTCTATCGATGGCCTGACGGGTCGAGCCCGCGGCCGTGAGCGCGTACACCCCCTCATCGATGCCCAGGCGCTTGCCGTTGTCGTCATAGCGGTAGAAGCCCCGTTTGGCCTTTCGCCCCAGTCGACCGCTCTCGATGATGCGTCCCAACGCTGCCGACGGCTGCATCCGTGCCCCGAAGGCGGCCGCCATGATGGGGCCGGACTTTCCGGCGATATCCAGACCGACTTCGTCGAGCAGCGTGATGGGGCCAACCGGGAAACCGAACGCCGTCAGCGCCGCATCGATCGCGTCAATGCCCGCCCCCTCGTCAAGCAGCGTGCCGGCCTCGTTGATATACGGTGCCAGAATGCGATTGACGTAGAATCCCGGACCATCGCGCACCACGATCACGGTCTTCCCCAGCGAGCGACCGTACTGCACGACCGTGGCCGTGGTCTCGTCGTTGGTTTCCGGTGTGACGATCACCTCCAGCAACGGCATTTTGTGCACGGGCGAAAAGAAATGCATGCCCACCACGCGTTCCGGATGCGCTGATACTGACGCGATCTGGCGAATGGGAATCGTGCTGGTGTTCGAGGCGAAGATGGCCTGGGGTGCGACGGCGGCGACTTCACGCAGCACCTGTTGCTTGACCGCAAGGTCCTCGAACACGGCTTCGATTACCAACTGCGCACCGGCGAATCCGCTGTAGTCCGTGGTCACGCCAATCTGCGACAGCAGATCGTCCATTTGGAGCCGCGTGATCTGCCGACGCTTCAACCGTTCGCGCACGACGTCTCGCACCGATCGCCATCCGGCCGCCAGACGGTCAAGCGAGGCATCCTTCAGTCGTACCAGCGTGCCCGCCTGCACGGCCACCGCCGCGATGCCCGCTCCCATGAAGCCGGCGCCGAGTATGCCGATCTTTGTGATTTCGCGTGGCGTCGCCGTGACACCATCCGGCAAGCCGTTGTCCTTCTTGAGCGCGGTCGTGGCAAAGAAGATGGAAACCAGGTTACGACATTCCGGCGAGACGGTGAGTTCACCGAATCGTCTGGCTTCTTCACGCAACCCCGCTTCGAATCCGTCGGTGTACCCGCACTGGACCGTTTCCAGCGCGGCCAGCGGTGCCGGGTACTTCCCTTTCGTTTTCTTCAGGACGCCCCCGCGCGCCTGCCGGAACACCAGCATGCGTCCCAGGGCGTTGTCCTCCAGCAGCATGGCGGCGGCGCCGTGCTTGCGTGGTCGCAAGGAGAGCGTCTCGCCCCGGCCCAGCTGCCTCGCGCGCCGCAGGGCCACGTCGCGCAGGATGGACGGATGCACCACTTCGTGCACCAGTCCGATCTGCAGCGCTTTCTTCGCGCGAATGTTCTTGCTCGTAAGGATCATCTCCAACGCATTCTGCAGGCCGACGATTCGCGGCAGGCGTTGCGTGCCGCCGGCTGCCGGCAGCAAGCCCAGTTGCACCTCGGGCAGTGCGAGAATCGACTTGGGGTGATCGGTCACGATGCGGTGCGAGCACGCCAGGGCCACTTCCAGACCGCCGCCAAGCGCTGCACCGTGAATGGCGGCGATGGTTGGCTTGCGCAGCGCGGCCAATCGGTCCAGCAGCATCTGTCCGCCATGCGACAGGTCGGCGCCCTGCTGTGCCGTGGTGACCCGGCTCAGTTCGTCGATGTCGGCACCGGCGATCCACGAATCGACCTTGGCGCTGAGAATCACCAGCGCCGTGATACCCGGATTGGATTCAATCTCGGTGAGGTAGCGCTCGAGGGTGGGGAGAATGCGCGAGTTGAGCGTATTGATCGGCGCACCCGGCGCGTCATACGTGAGCACACCGACCCCGTCGTCGAGCGTCAGCGTCAGTCCGGTCGCGGCATCGTCCATCAGAACCGTCGGCGGCATCATACGCGCTCCACCACCATGGCGTGGCCCATGCCGCCCGCCGCGCACACCGTCAGCATCCCGAACTGCCCGCCACGTCGCGCCAACTCGTTGCACAACGTGGTGACGATGCGCCCACCCGTGGCGCCGAACGGATGTCCAATGGACAGCGAACCACCCAGCACATTCAAGCGGCTTTCGTCAATGACGCCCGTGGCTTCGCTGAATCCGGCGCGCGCCGCCCATTCCTTCGACGCCAAACCCTGAATGTTGCTGAGCACCTGCGCGGCGAATGCTTCGTGCATGTCCACCAGGTCCATATCGCGCAGTGTCAGTCCGGCTCGCTTGAGCGCCACGGGCGCCGCCAGCACGGGCGCCTGCAGCAGCTGCTCGGCGGGGTCAACCGCAGCGTAGGCGTACGACTTGATGAACGCCAGTGGCGTGTAGCCCAACGCGCGGGCCCTGTCCTCGGACATCAGCAACACGGCTGATGCGCCATCGGACAACGGCGACGCATTGCCGGCAGTGACACTGCCATACATCCGGTCAAACACGGGCTTGAGCGCGGCCAGCTGTTCGTAGCTGGTGTCACTGCGAATGCCGTTGTCGGTCGAGAGCATGGACGCATACGACGGCGGCAACGGCACCGGTGCGATCTCCGCCGTGAGTCGGCCATCGGCGGTGCCCGCCGCGGCATTGATGTGCGACTTCAGCGCCAGCCGATCCTGCGCTTCGCGTGAGATCCCGTTCAGCTTCGCCATCTTGTCGGCTGACTGTCCCATCGACTCACCGGTGCTGGGCTCGGCGATGGCCGGGGTGATCGGCACCAGATCCCGGGGGCGCAATCGCGCAAACGTCGACACGCGTTGCGACGTGCTCTTCGCCTTCGACGCGGCCACCAGGACGTCACTCATGCCGCGCGAATGCAGTATGGGCACCTGCGTCAGCGATTCGGCGCCGCCGGCAATCGCAATGTCGGCGTGTCCCAGCGCGATCTGGTCGGCGGCGTCGGTAATGGCCTGGTTGGCCGAGGCGCAGGCGCGACCCACCGTATACGCCTGCACCGTGCGCGGGAAATGCGGCAGCAAGGCCACTTCTCTCGCGATATTGGGCGCGGTGACCGAAGGCAGGACGGTCCCGTACACGAGCATATCGACCAATCGCCCGTCGAGATTTGTCCGCTGCACCAACTCGGCCACCGCCAGCTTACCCAGATCGATGGCCGTGTAGTGGCTGAGCACCGTGCCGAAGCGTGCGAATGGTGTGCGCACCCCGGCGACGATCGCGACGCGACGTCCGTTTCCGAATGAAGGCATGGATCGAAGTTAACGCGTGGCCGGAGTCGCGTCAGGAACACTGCCGGGAGGGCGCACCCTCTGCCCGGCCTCTGGCGCCGATGCCTGCGGAGGGGCATTACTGCAGTCATGGCCGATGAGCTTCCGCGTCCGACGCGTACCCCGTTGCCGGGAGAGATCGCCGCCTCGACCACGGCTGAACGGCTGGCCATGCGGGGACCGTTGGCCGTGGCCGCGCGGCAGGCGACCCTGGCAACGCTGGCCGCCGAGTCGTTCGACCTGGTGGTGATCGACGGTGGCATCACCGGTGCCGGCGTGGCGCGGGAGGCGGCGCTGTCCGGATTGCGGGTGGCACTCCTCGAGCGAGACGATTTCGCCAGCGGCACGTCCAGCCGCTCGTCACGGCTGATTCACGGTGGCGTGCGCTATCTCGAGCACGGCCACTTCTCCCTGGTGTTTGAATCAAGCCGGGAACGCCGGTTGTTGTTGACACTGGCGCCGCATCTCGTGCGACCACTGGCCTTCACCTGGCCGGTGTATCGTGGCGCGCGCGTGCCGCGGTGGAAAGTGCGCGCGGGTTTGTTGCTGTACGATGCGCTCGCGCTATTCAGGAATGTGCATCGTCACGTGGGACTGAACGCCGACGGCGTGCTGAATTTGGAGCCGGCACTCGCCGACAACGGTCTCGTCGGCGGCGCCCGCTACTGGGACGCCTCCACCGACGACGCCCGACTGACCCTGGCCAGCGCGATCGCCGCGCGCGAAGGCGGAGCACATGTGGCCAATCATCTGACGGTGACGGGTGGTGTGCGCACAGGCCCCGGCGCGCGCCTCACCGGCGTGTCCGTCGAAGACCGTCTCAGCGGACAATGGTTCACGGTGGCGGGGCGCATGGTGGTGAACGCCACGGGCCCGTGGAGCGACGCAACGGCGGCGCTGACCGGCGCGGCGCATGGCACGCATATCCGGGGTTCCGCCGGAACGCACATTGCCGTTCCACGCAATCGATTGGGCAACAACGATGCCGTGACCCTGGTGTCACCTGTCGATGGTCGCGTGATGTTCGTGTTGCCGGCGGGTGTCCATGCCATCATCGGCACCACCGAACGCCCGTCGCGGCGTGGTCCCGACGATATTCGCGCGACCGAGCAGGACGTGACCTACCTGCTGCGCACGGCAAACGCGCGGTTTCCGAATGCGCAGCTCACGATGGACGATGTGATCTCGGCATGGGCCGGCATTCGTCCGCTGGCGAGCATGCGGGCCGGCGAACGTTCGGCCAATACGGCCTCGCGCGAACACGCCATTGCCCACCGCGACGACGGTCTGGTGAGTGTCACCGGTGGCAAGCTGACCACCTTTCGCGCCATGTCCCGAGACGTACTGCAGCACGCGATCACCGAGTTGGTGCGGGCCGGCGGCGCGGCGCATGCGGCATCCCCTCGCAGCGCGCTGGAGCCACTCCCCGGTGGCGACATGCTGTCGCGCGCATCGGTCATTCACGACGCGCGCGAAGCCGTCCACGACGCCGCCGTCAGCGAACGACTGGCGCTGGCCTACGGCAGTCGCTGGCGCAACGTCTGGAGCTACGCGCAACGCGATCCGTCATTGGCGCGGCGGTTGGTGGACGACCTCCCGTATCTGCTGGCCGAAGTGCCGCATGCGGTGGAGCGTGAGATGGCGTGCACACTGGCCGACGTGTTGATCCGTCGCACCCACATTGCGTTCGAAACGCGCGATCACGGGCGTGGAGCGGCGAAACGAATTGCGCCACTCATGGCGGTGCTGCTGCAGTGGAGCACGACCGACATGGACGGGCAGCTCTCTGCGTATGACGCCGACGTGGAGCGGTTGTTCGGCATCGACTTGGTCTGAGTGCGAGCGGCGTACGCTTTCGCGAACCGCTTGCGTTGACGCCGCACCGCCAGCGGCGCGTCAACCAGCCCCGCCAGCACCCCAAGGGAACCAGCGAGCACAACCCCAACGGCGACGTTGCCAAGGGTGCTCGATGTACGGCCAGAGCGGCACGGGCGTTCCGCAGACACATCCGGCATCACGCAATCGCCGAAATTGTGCCGGAGCATGAACACCCAGGCACCCACGGTAACCGCGGCCGTACCCATCACCGCGGCAGCGCGCTTCGGCTCGCCCGCATACCAGTGTCCTGCTCCGGGGACGAGATAGCCAATGGCAAGAGCCGCCACTGGAATTCTCGAATACCCCGCCGCACGCGCACTATCGGTGGTGGTTTGCGGCACAGATGACAGGACCCCGGCGGTACTGTCAACCGATTGTGCTTGGGCGAACACCGGCCATGAGATGGTGTGCAGCACCAACCCGCACACTGCAAGGCGCGTCACCCGCCACACCGCCGCCCGGCGCAGACGCTTCACCGCGCCCCTCGCACCTCAAACGTGAGCGTTGCCCACTTCGATTCGTAGTCCACCTTGCCGTCAGTGACCGGGACCATGTGAATGAACTTCACATACCAGCGGCCAGCGCGATCCAGTGGCACGGTCACCGTGCCATCGCTTGCCGAACGCAGACTACGACTGGCCAGACGCACGTCGCCAACCGCGCCAACTCGTCCACCAACCAGCACCAGCTGATTGGCGACGGGCTTGCCATCCACCAGACAGCGGAGCCGCAACGTCTGACCCGTCGCGAGTGCATACGGGTTTTCCAGCGGCACCAGTTCGGCCGGGTAGCCCAGCACCGTTTGCCAGCCGGTCGAGCGCGTTTCACCCACCTGAAAGATGGTCTTGATATGCTTCGAGTACCGCTCGCGCGCCGCCGACGTGAGCAGTCCGTTTGCCCGCCGAGCGGCGAGCACATCCGGAATGCCATCGTCCGCGAGATACTGGTTGAACTCCTTGGCCTCCAATCGGAATTCCCGCGGCCGCGTGGACAAGCCCACCACGTACGTGCCTGTTGATCCCGTCGTGACGCTCAGCCACGAGGTATCGGTGCGCGTATCCCATCGGGCGCTGTCCATGCGGGCGCGCCCGGCGGGCGAGAGGACGGCAAGGTCGGCCACCCGCTCCCACTCGATGGAGTTCTCGCTTCGCGAGAACGTGCCGTTGAGCACCGGCATCCGCACGGCGGTGTTCGGCGACACGAAATAGCTGGTGAGACGCCAGGAACATGTCGTGGGCGGACAATGATGCCGCCGTGATCACCAGCAGAATCGCGGCCGATGCAAGTCGATTACGCACGAAAGCCTCCGGTATTCAGAAACGAGCCAGTGGGATTCTGCCAAATCTACGCGCCCGCAGCGATTCTGGATGGACGTCGGTTGCCCGCCGATGCCGCGAACCGTAAACTCGATGGAGTTGGACCCTCACACGGAGAATCCGCTCGTGTCCAGAATCGCGCGCACATTGTTCGCCGCCCTCGGCCTCACCATCGCCGCATCGTCCCACCTTCCGGCGCAGGGCGGCCCCCTTCCCGACAGCATCAAGGCCAGACGATGGGCCCTTGAAAAGGAATTGCAGTCGCTCGCGGTGATCGATCGGAAAGTGATGATCACCATGCGCGGTGGCGTTCACATTCCGGCCGACATCTATCGCCCGAAGGACGCGTCGAAAACGTATCCCGCCATCTGGGTACGGACGCCGTACAACTTCAACTTCTGGGATGTGCAGAATGGCGTGCCGCGCGACATGACCGCCATTCTCACAGCCATCAAACGCGGCTATGCGTGGGTGGACATGCAGGAGCGCGGTCATTTCTTCGCCGAAGGCAACTACGACATCCTTGGTGCGCCGCTGTCGGATGGCGAGGACGAGCTGACGTATCTCACGAAACAGTCGTGGTCGAACGGCAAGATCGGCACCACAGGGTGCTCGTCGACCGCGGAGTGGCAACCGGCCGTGGCCGCGTTGGGACACCCGGGATTCGCTGCGATGAACGTGCAGGGATTCGGCGCCGGCGTGGGCAAGGTTGGCCCGTACTACGAAATGGGCAACTGGTATCGCGGTGGTGCCGTGCAGATGCTGTTCATCGACTGGCTGATGGGCGAACAGAACCAGATTCGTCCGATGTTGCCGAAGGGACTTTCGCAGGCCGAGTTGATTCGCGTGTCGAAGTCGTTCGATCTCGCGCAGCGCTTGCCACCGGTCGATTGGGACAAGGCGTTCAATCACCTGCCGGTGATGGACCTCATCAAGAACGTCGACGGCCCGAACGGCATTTTCGCCGACTCGATGCCCGTTGCCACCGGTGGGGCGATGATCAAACGCACGCCCAATGATCCGGCGTGGTACAAAGGCGGTCTGTGGCACGAGAACATGCCCATCAACATCCCGGGACTCTGGTTCATGTCCTGGTACGACGTGTCGGTGGGGCCGAACCTGGCGATGTACAATCATGTGCGAAACACAGCCAAGGGCGGCGCGGGCGCGCAACAGTGGGCAGTCATCGCACCAGTGGGACACTGCAGCTACACGCGCGCCACCGATCATACCATTGTGGGCGAGCGCGACATGGGCGATGCGCGCCTGGGCTATCAGGATATCATGTATGCCTTCTTCGACCGCTTCCTGAAAGGCGACGCCAGCAGCAAGACGCTCGACACCATGCCCAAGGTGCGCTACTTCCTGATGGGTGCCAATCAGTGGAAGAGTTCGGATACGTGGCCGCCCAAGGGCGCGTCGCCCATGACGTTCCACCTGGGGAGCAAGGGCAACGCCAATACGCTGAATGGCGACGGCGTGTTGTCCCTGACACCTTCAAAGACGAACACGCCCGACAAGTTCGCGTATGACCCCATGAACCCCGTGAAGTCACACGGCGGCAACGTATGCTGCCAGGGGAATGCGGTGGTCGCGGGCTCCCTCGACCAGAGCAAGGTGGAAGAGCGCCCGGATATCCTGGTGTACACCACCGAACCGTTCAAGGAAGGGGTTGAGCTGAGTGGCCCGATCATTCCCACGTTGTATGTGTCGTCCGACGCCAAGGATACCGACTTTACGGTCAAGATTCTTGACGTGTATCCCGACGGCCGAGCGTATAATCTGGACGAGTCCATCCAGCGCATGCGCTATCGCGATGGCTACGACAAGCCGCCGGTGATGATGAAGAGGGACTCGGTGTACAAGGTCACCTTGCAGCCGCTGAATACCAGCAACTACTTCGCCCCGGGGCATCGGCTGCGCATCGAGGTGTCCAGCAGCAACTTCCCGCGCTTCGACCGCAATCTCAACACGGGCGGGAAGAACTACGACGAAACCCAGGGTGTGGTGGCGCACAACGTGGTGCATCACTCCACCAAGTACCCGTCGACTATCGCCATCACCGTCGTGAAGCCGACCCCAACCATCGTTCCGTAATTCCCATATGACATCTGAATTCTCCGGACGCGTCGCCTTCATCACCGGCGGCGCGTCCGGCCTTGGTCGTGCTGCAGCTCACCAGTTGGCAGCGCAGGGCGCGCTGGTGGCCATTGCCGACGTGCAGCTGGACGCGGCCGAATCACTCGTGCGTGAACTCGCGGCCGGTGGTGCGCAGGCGATCGCCGTAGGATGTGATGTCCGCGATGATCGCGCCGTGGAGATTGCGGTGTCCACTACCGTGGCGCGCTTCGGCCGCATGGACATTGCCATCAATGCGGCCGGCATCGGCGGACCTGAGGTGAGAACCGCTGAGTACGCACCGGACGACTGGAATCGCGTGATTGACGTGAATCTGAATGGCGTGTGGCGGTGCATGCGATACGAGATTCCGGCGATGCTTGCGGTGGGCGGTGGCGCCATCGTGAACGTGGCGTCGGTCGCGGGACTGATTGGATTCCCGCGGCATCCCGCCTATGCCGCCAGCAAGCATGGCGTCGTAGGGCTCACCAAGACCGCGGCGCTGGAATACGGTCGCAAGGGACTGCGCATCAATGCGCTGTGCCCGGGCTTCACGTTGACACCGATGGTGCAGCAGATGATTGACGCGGGGCTGCCGCAGGAAGCGTTGGCCTCGCGCGTGCCACTGGGTCGACTGGGGACGGCCGACGAAGTGGCGGCGGCGGCGCTGTTTCTTTGCTCGGCCGCTGGCGCGTTCATGAGTGGACACGCGCTGGCGATTGATGGCGGGATTGTC
Source organism: Gemmatimonadaceae bacterium (assembly GCA_016720905.1). Lineage (NCBI taxonomy): Bacteria > Pseudomonadati > Gemmatimonadota > Gemmatimonadia > Gemmatimonadales > Gemmatimonadaceae > Gemmatimonadaceae bacterium. The sequence goes on from JADKJT010000002.1 coordinate 127,580, forward strand.
GCGGGCTGAGGCGGCAGCGATGGCGCTTCATCAATTCGTCACGAAGCCCTCGTGCTTGCGCGCGGTTTGTCTGTTGCTATCGCCTTTCGGCATGCTGCAGGCGCAGACGCCGCGTGTCATCCGCGAGACGGCCGCGCAGTGGCGATCGGCTCCGGCCCTGACACTGTCGCAGGAGCGCGTATGGTGCGCCGACGGGGATGCCCCCGGATGCGACTTCAAGCGACCGGCATCGGTACGTGCGCTGCCGGATGGTGGCCTCCTCGCCGCCGATGCTCAGGGGCCCCTGAATCGGTTCGGCGCTGATGGTCGATTCATCGCGACGTTGGGTCGCAGGGGACAGGGCCCAGGTGAGTACGGATTCGTGATCGAGGCCAGTCTCGCTTCCAGCGGATTGGTCACCTGGTTCGACAACACCCAGATGCGCATCACCACGGTGAAGCTCGACGGCACGGCCGGGCCGATCACGCGACTGATGCCGCCGTACACTATGGCGCTGATGTTTCTGGTTGATACGTCGCTGGTCGTGCTCGACGTGCCTGCCGCCGCGAGGGTTGGCGAGCTGGTAAATGCGACGTACCGCACGGTGCCCGCGACCGGCGCGCCGCGCATCCTCGCGCGGGTCCGCACGCCTTCAACGTTCACCGTTGGCAACGACATGCGGCCGATGAGTGGCCCGTTCGATGTGCGGGTGATCGGTGATGTCGGGCCGTCGGGCGATGTGGCGCACAGCAACGGCACGCGGTACGAGATCGCGCTGTTCCCCTCCGGCGGCACACCGTGCCGGCTGGAGGTCGACGCGCCGTTGCGCCCCGTGACCTCGGCGGAGCGCGACAGTGCATTGGCAGCCATCATCAATCGATTTCGCGTTTCGAATGCGAACGAACTGCCGCCGACAGTGCGTGCGGCCTATCTGGCACCGCGCGCGAACCATCCGCCGCTGTCGCTGATCAAGGTGTTGCGCGATGGCACCGTGTGGATCCGCCCCACGCCGGCGGCAGGCACGTCGATGGCGCGCTGGGATGTCTTCGCGCGCGACGGCAGACGGCTCGGTGCCGCGAACCTGCCACTGCCGACGCGAGTCTGGGATGGTGGTCGCGACTGGGTGCTGGTCAACGAACTCGGCGACGACGATATCCCGCGCTTCGTGCGGTACCGTGTGGGGCGCTGATCACGGTGATGCTGCGGGTGCATCGGCCTTACCCGAATAGTGCCAGCACTGTAGCGGGGACGATCAGCCCTACACGAGCTCCACCACCGCCCCCAGTCCCGGCGCACGGGCGATTCGCGCATCCCGCGTCATCAACCGCGCACCCAATCCCTCGGCCAACGCCACGTATGCGGCATCATACGCGGAGAAGTTGGCGCGCAGCTGCCAACATCGGCGCCGCAGCGGCGCATGGGGATGCCGCGTGAGCGGCAGTGACTCCAGCACCCCAATGGCCTGTTCGGCGCGCTGCGGCGTGAGCTGGCCCAGCAATGCCGCCCGACGCAGCACATGCAGTACCTCGATGTCCAGCAACTCCGGTGCGTGCAATAGCGCGTTGTCGGCGACGAGTCGCGCCATTGCGGCAGTGCCGGCTTGGGACGCCAGCACCAGCTCCACCACGACGGACGCGTCGAGGACGATCGCGGACGAGCGGCGCGAACCGGGCAGTGGTGCGATCACCGTGAGTTCCGTGCGTCCCGCAAAGTGTCGACAACCGATTCGTCGAGTTCGACCGGTTCAAGTTCCTTGAGTCTCGCGGCGATCTGAGCCAAGGTCGGCCTTGCGGCCATCTGTTCCAGTTCGCGCTTGATGTAGTCGGAAAGCGTCATGTCGGCCTCCGCGGCACGGACCTTGAGTTTCCTATGCAAGGCATCCGGGACGTGCCGGATCTGGATCATCTTTGGCATGTGCCTAACATGCGTGCATGTGCGCGACATGTCAATGGAGACTGGCGACGAGCCGCGACTGGGCCGGGGTGCGCTGCGGCGTATGGGCTGTGCATCGCGCACGATAGCGCCGGCGAGGGGCGGCCGTTTCATCGAGATTTTACTGAAGGCTACTGCCGAACGCAGGTCATGCATGCGTGTCGGCGTCGCGCACGGTGTGGACGGCCGACAAAGTCGGCCACGGCGGCGTTGTTCCTTTGCTCGGCCGCCGGCGCCTTCATGAGCGGACACGCGCCGGCGATTGATGGCGGGATTGTCGCCGGCTGATTATCGCAGCGCGACAATCCCCAGGCTCATCACCAGCATCAGAATCGCCGGCAGCGATTTCATCGCGGCGTCCTTCACCTTGATGTGCATCGCGATGGCGCCGCACATGAGCGCAGCCACCACGCCGGCCGCCAGGCGCACTGGCAGTGGCCACCAGAGCCCGGCCAACAGGATGATGCCGGCGATGACTTTGAGCGCGCCAACCATCAAGCGCGCGGAATCCGGCAATCCGTACGCAGCGAATTCCTCCTTGAGCGACCTCGCGCTGCCTCCGCGATAGGGCGTGCTGCGTCCAGAACGAACGAGCCAGACGTTCAGCAGCCCCAAACCGACGAAGATCTGCAGCACTGCGGGCACTGAAATTGAGTTCACGATGTTCACCCTGCATGTATGAGAATCCTGCGCCTATGCTCTCTGCACCGAGCAGTCACCAAAGGTCGGCACCCGGACGGTTATGCAGATTGCCTATCTCCTAGCAAACGTGCTATCGATCCTGGTGTTCCTCGGGTATGGTCTCCTTTGCCTTTTTTCTGATGGGATGGTGGAGGAGTTCCGTCGCTATGGCCTGAGCCAGTTTCGCCGTCTTGTCGGGTCGCTTGAGGTCGTCGGCGCGCTTGGCCTGATGACGGGATTTGTCGTCCAACCAATCACCGTGCTCAGCGCTACCGGATTGAGTGTGTTGATGTTCTTTGCCGTACTGGTTCGCTTGCGGGTGCGTGACACTGTGTTTCACACACTGCCTGCGCTGGTGTTGCTGCTCGCGAATCTATTTATCGCTGGTAACGCGCGTGGCTGGCCGTGATGCGAGGCGTCTAGGGCGCCCCAGCCGCGGTGGCTCTCGTCACTGCGTCCGTAACGATACCCGACGTAAGCACCGCCGGCAGGACCTCCGCCGCCGCGCCCGCCGTGCGCGGGTACATCACGTACAGCGGCACACCGCTCCGCCCAAATGTGGCGAGCGCCTTGGTGATCTCCGGATCGCGCGACGTCCAGTCGGCCCGTAACAGCAACACGTTGCCGTCGACAAACGCGCGTTCAACCGACGCCGAGTGCAGCGCCACGCGCTCGTTGACCTGACACGACAGGCACCAGGCCGCGGTGAAGTCCACGAAGATCGCTCGGCCTTCGCGACGGGCTTCTTCAACGCGAGCCACCGTGAACGGCTCCCATCCCTGTGGCACCGATTGCGCGCGCACTTCCACCGGCTGCGACCCCACCACATAGCCACCAGCGACGATGGACACGCCCACGGCGATCAACGCCATCGTGCCCAGTCCATGCCGACCCGAGTACTGTGCGCGGCCGGCCAACCACGCGGTCAGCGCTACCAGTACCGTTGCCAGCAACGCCATCGACATGATGTCCGTGCCGGCCTGACGGCCCAGCACCCACAACAACCACACCACCGTCGCATACATCGGGAACGCCAGCAGCTGCTTCAACGTCTCCAGCCACGCCCCAGGCTTCGGCAGTCGCCGCATGAGTTGCGGACTGGATGCGAACACGATGTACGGCAGCGCCAGCCCCAACCCCAGCGCGGTGAACACGGCCATTCCGGCCACCGCCGACTGCGTGAGGGCGAATCCCAATGCCGCTCCCATGAAGGGCGCTGTACACGGCGTGGCCACCACCACCGCCATCAGCCCGGTGAGAAACGAATCGTAGTATCGCGCGCCGCCGCCCACCGCGCCCAAACGCGTGAGCCCCGCTCCCAACACGAATACACCGCTCAGGTTGAGGGCCAGCGCGAACAACACCAGCGCCAGCACCGTTACCACCGCGGGCGACTGCAACTGAAATCCCCACCCCAATTGCGTGCCACCGGCGCGGAGCAGCAGCAGCACACCGGCCAATGCCCAGAACGTGGACAGCACGCCGACCGTGAACACCATGGCGTGGCGTCGACCTTCGCGCGCATCGGCGCCGCCACGTTCCACCAGCGAAAGAATCTTTACCGAAAGCACCGGAAACACACACGGCATCAAGTTGAGCAGCAGTCCGCCCAGCAGCGCCGCGCCCATCGCCAGCAGCAAACCCACAATCCCTTCTCGCTCTGCGGTCGGCGCGACGCGTGCCGCCACGGCCATGTTGGCGCCGCCGGTGCGCTGAACGGTGGCACCGTCCGGGAACACCGTTTGCGCAACGACCGTTGGCGTGACACTCGACAGCTCGACATCGATGTGCCACCCGGGTGAACCAGTGGCGACGTCTCCCAGCACCACGCCCTGCAGCCGCGCGGGCGCAGCGGACTTGATGGCCGACCGGACAATCTCCATACGCAACGTGTCGCGAGACACCAGCACGCGCTGTTCGGCCGAATGATTCACCACCGTCATCGAATCGGCGATGAAGTACGGGGCGCGCAACGCCCGCATGACATCGGCGGGAATTTGTGCTACGAGTGCGTACCCGTCGCGCGTTGGTCGCGCGCTGAGGGTCCAGTTGGTGGACGGACGGACCAACCGGTCGCGCGTGGCCTGAATGGACGACGCCCAGCGAGTGGCGGTCGGTTCCTGCGCACGGACCGGAAGTTCGAGGGCCACGTCCCCGCTGGCGGGCAGACAGATCTCCGCACACACCAGCCAATCGGCCTTTGCCGACAGCCGCACCGTCGATCCCACCGGAGTCGATGCGGGCACGTCGACATCCGCAAGCACCACCAGCTCGTCCTCATACCCGTAGCTCATCAACGGCGGCTGCGGCAACAACTTGGGCGTGGGAAGCTGCAGCGCGGATATGGTCACGCCGGCCGGCGCCTTCCACTGCGCGGCAATCGCGAAGCCTGCGTCGCCGGCGTTGGTCCAGTACGTGTGCCAGCCGGCGTCCATGGTCACGCGCAGTGCCACCGTGGCCCGTGTTCCCGGGCGCACGCTTTTGTGCTCGCCAATCAGGGCAATCTCGCTGTGCGGACTCGGATCATTGCTTGGCACCCTCGACTGCGCCGTCGCCGTTCCGCTCCACGTGCTCAGTGCCGCAACGAGCGCCGCGGTCGATATCAACATTTCCTGCACCGGGGTGAACCGGCGGATCGCGGTGTGTGCTACAACCTCAAGCGTGCGTATGGTCACGATCAGTACAGGCGAGTGCAGTAGTTGGTCGATATCCCGAGGCTGTCTCCGAACGTCTCTCAAGGATAGCAGATTTGAACGAAAAGGGGTCCCTCGCGGTGCTCTGTTCGGCAACGCTTGGCGCGCAGGCCGCGCCGATGTTGGGGCCGATAGACGGCAAGGACCTGCCTCCGACTGAAATCGAGCGGGTCACGATGGGTGCAACGGCCCCGGACTTCACGCTGGCCAAATTTGGCGGCGGCACCGCGACACTCTCCTCACTGGGTGGCAAGAAGAACGTGGACTTGGTGTTCTACCACGGATACTGGTGTCCGTTCTGCGGGCCCCACTCAAGGAGCTGCGCACGCTGCTCGATGAGCCGCTCAAGAAGGAAACGGAACTGCTGATGGTGTCTATTGACGGCGAAAACGAGACCAAGATCGCCATCAGTCGCATGCCGCCGACGCATGCGCTAAGGCCGCTCACATGTTGGCGAGGCACGTGCATCTCCGACGAATGCCACTGCGACCATACAGTGACTGTCAACGCCAACCATCCAGGCGGCCCGGACGCGACTCATCGCTGGCCCAGCCACCGGAACTGGAGCACGATCAGCGCGACGGCAACGGCGAACAGCCCGTATGCGGCGGCATATCGGTACCAGGCCTTCGGCGCCGCCGGATTCCGCGCCGCGTTCGACAAGAACAGAAAACCGAGCACGAGGGCGATCGTTGTGCCAGAGGAACGCATCTGATTCATGTTCGCCCCCGGCCGCCAGCCCTCGACGCCGGCGCGCCAGGCCAGAAACGACTGCGTGAACACGCCGATGGAGATGACAAGCGCCAGAGCGCCCAACACTCCTACGACCCTGAGACTGCGATTCGTGGGCATAGTTTCGGTCATGGGCAAGCTCGCGTTCTGCGGCAGGGCGATACACTCATGAGGACTGTCAGGCAGCACTAACGCTCACACGACGGCATGCGGCCTATCGTGTGAGTCGATTGAATTTGCGCAACACCGCTCGCAGCCGCTCATGGGGCAGCGCAAAGACCCGATTCCCATTCAGGCCGTCCATGTCCTTCGCCGCGACGAGGCTGTTGACGATGGCCTCTTCGGTGGCGTCGACCGTTGCACGAAACACCGGATTGAGACTCTGCTTCGAAAGCGTCCGGGTCGTCGTTGTCCGCGTGGTGGAGTCGTACGCCCCGCTGATGGTTGAGAACGCGACGAAGAGATCACCCGAACCGCTCTCACCGCGCGTGCCCGTTCGTCCCATACCCAATGCGGCTCGCTTGGCCACTAAGTTCAGCTGCGCCCCGGACAGCGGCGCATCGGTGCCGATCACAATGATGATCGACCCGTCTTCCGTCGGCTTCTCAATCGGTTCCAGATCCGCCAACTCGGGCCCCACGGGCACGCCGGCGATCACCAGGTCTTCCAAGCGGCCGAGATTCGCCTGCACCAGCACGCCCACCGTGTAGGTCGCGGCGCCGATCGTAATCGTCCGCGAGGCGGTGCCGGTTCCCGCCTTAAGATAGTACGACATCATTCCAGTGCCCCCTCCCACACTGCCTTCGGCCAGCGGACCGCCCGTAGCGCCGTCGAGTGCGGAGAAGACGTGCGCCGGCTTCACGTGGGCGCCGTTGATCTCGTTCAGAAAGCCGTCCCAGGTCTCGCCCACGACCGGCAGGCCGAACGAGAAGTCTGACGGGCTGCCGGCGCCGAATCGCTGGTGAAGCCAGACGCCAATCGCGTCGCGGACCACGCCGACGCTGTTCGTATTGGTGATCCCGATCGGGCCCCCGCTGCGCCCGTAATCGTGGATGTAAGGCAGTCCGGTCATCTCCCCATCGCCATTGAAGATGAAGTAGCCCGCGTTGTACGACAGGTCGGTCTTGCCCTTAGGAAGTACGACTGTGACCCCCGTCCGGACGGGGCCTGCGCCTCGCTTCCACGCGCCGGTGCCTTGGATCAGCGTTGCATACCCGACCTCAACACCGGGCACGTCGGTGATGGCGTTGTGCCGCCCCGGTACGCCGATGAACGGAATCCCCAGATCGCGCGCTCGGACGGGGGATGGCTGCTGCGCGCGCACCACCGACGCACACGCGGCCGCACATGTGAGGAGCAGGGTAGCACGGACCCCGAGGCGCATCTACGACCTCCAACGCGTGGACCAGCGAGTAGCGACAGACAAACTGACGATCAGGAATGACGATTCACGGTGCTGCCTACGACGTGGCGTCCAGGTGCGAGCGGACGAAATCAATGCAAGCGAAGCGAGCTTCCCGATCGCGATGCGCCGCGCAGCCAAGTTCTGCGGATACTGCAGGTGCTGGTCGGTGGTAATCATCACTTCGAATCCGGCGTCCTCGGCTGCCTGCAGCAATGCTCCGTTTCGCAGGGTCGACCACCCGCGCTCATGGGCAGTCACTACCGCACGCAGCAGGAGCCCGCGGCGGAACGGTGACGGGGTGCCCTGATCGAACAGGACACGCACTTACGCGGCGCTCAGACCACTGCGAGCCGCGTGCTCCAAGACCGCGCGCACTCGCTCGAGGGTGACGCCAGGGGGCAGGAGGACCAGTCAATCATGCCTGAAAGATAGCTGGGGGTGGGCCTTTGGGTACGCCGAACGGTATTCGTTTGCCTATTTGCGCGCCCCACGTGCGCACAACGCCTAGCGCTGAGTCCAGATTGCGGCCCACTTGGCGTCCGGTGGAGCAATCCCGCCGCTGCGCGGCGGTGGCAATCGTGACGCGCTCCCACATTGCGCGCCCGCTGGCCACGAACTCGCCAACGTCCCGGTCGGATCGCCGCGCGCGCCGTACAGCTCCACCGCCTCAACCTCTTCAATCTGAATGGCATCCAACGGCATCCCTGGTCGAGGGATGCCGTTCAGGAACACGCAGGTCGTGACACCCAGTCGAAGTCCCCGCAATGTCATCGACTTCGATCGCACCAACGCGTCGCTCAATGCGCCGCCAGCGGCGCGCAATTCCGATCCCGTCACCAGCGCGGAATTCATGGCGCGCCATCCCACGCGGCGGTCCATCTCGTCGAACATATACTCGCGTCCGGACGGCGCTGTCATGCGCGCCGAGTCCATCATGCGCGACACCTCGACCGCCTTGTTGCGCGGCACCTCCACGGGAAACAGCTGGGGTGCCAGTCCGGGGCTTGTTACGCGCACCATGTACAGCCCGGGCTTGTCGAGCTCGAGAAAGAACCGTCCCACGCTATCAGCGGTTGCGGACTTTCGTGAACCAATAACGTGGATCTTCGCATCCGCGACTGCAGACATTTCCCGCTCGCCAGTGGCATTTCGCCCCGAACCCACGGCGCCGATCCCACCATAGATGGCCGTGACGTTTGCGCGCGTGACAATGGCGCGCAGTTCTGTCGGATCGGCGGTCATGCGAATTGTGAGCTGCGCGTCCCTGTCGCCAACGGCAACCGCCTGTACAATTGCCTGATAGCCCAGACGCAGCACCGAAAGCCGGTAGCTTCCGGTCGGAACCGCGCCAATGCTGAATTGCCCCGTCTCGTCGGAGCGCACCTGACGCGTGAATCGCGTGCCCGATAACTCGAGGATCGCACCAGACAACGGCTTGTCGTCACCTGCAGCGCGCACGACACCGCGTATCGCGAAGGCCGACTGCTGGGCCCGGATCCTCGAGTGCGGAACCAGCACAAGGATCAGCACGGCGGGTAGCGCCACCAGTGGCAGCGGACGCTTCCGGCCGAGCCACGTGAGCAGCATGGCCAACACCAGCAACCCTCCGGAGAGGATTGTCACCGACAGGGTCCGCTTGCGGACACTGTGCTCGAAGGTCGGCCGGTTGGCGCGAAAGAGTTGGTGGAATTTCGACTGCGCCACACGCAACGAAAGACTTTCGGCTGCCGTGCGGGGCATCGTTTTTCCGCGAGCCACAATCGGATTCAGCTGGTATGCAACCCAGAGCGCCTCGGGATCTACGGCGCTGATAAACGGGAGTCGCGTGGTTGACTCCCGATATCCCCCGGCGAGTTCGCGATTCGTCACCTCAAGCACGTAGGCACTGGCAGAATCCGTGCTACGTCCTGCGGCGACCTGACTTCGCCAGATGTAGCCGGCGCGGTCCTTCGCGAGGGCCACTTCCGCATCAACCGCAGCATCAAATTGACCAATGACAGTCGCCGCCCACACTACCGACGCGATCGCCGCCGACCAGGCGACTCCAGTGACCAGGCGTATCGCCGACATGTCAGTAGCCGAATACGGTGACTATGGCACCACCACAATCTTCCCGTCTCTCCCGCCGGCCGCCGCCGCCGCTACCGCCTCCTTGATCTGCGACAACGGATACGTCGCGTGCACCGGTGCCGACAGCGCGCCCTGCGCGATCAGCTGCACCAATTCACCATACAGCGCCTGCTGCTGCGCCTTGGTCGCCTTGCGAAACCAGAACGCCAGCCAGAAGCCGCGCAGCGTGACGTCGCGAAACACGAACGAACCCGGGGCAATCTTGCACGCCTCGCCACTCATGGCCCCGTACGTCACCACCATGCCGCCGATGGCCACGCTGCGGGCCAGACGATCCGTGGCCAATCCACCCGTCGCATCAATCCCCAAACGGATCTTGGCCTTCGCCGTAGCCTCGGCCACGCGCTTCGGCAAGTCGGGTCCGTCCACAAGGACCACATCACCGCCCGCCGCCTCCAGCGACGCGATCGCCTCTGCCCGACGCACCACATTCACGGTGCGCAAACCGCGTCGTTTGGCCAGCTGGATGAGATAGCGGCCCACGGCGGAGTTGGCCGTGTTCTGAATGACCCACTCACCCGGTTCCAGCGTCACGAACTCGGACAGCAACAGCGATGCCGTGGCCGGATTCACCGACAGCATCGACAATTGCACGATGTCACCCTCGGCCGGCAGTGGAATCAGCGCCTCGGCGCGCGCCACGAGATGCGACGTCCACGTGCCAGAACCCACCGGCAGCACCACGCGCTGCCCAACGGACAGTGCGACGCCTTCGCCAACCGCTGCCACGCGGCCAATGCCCTCGTTGCCACCGACGGCGGGAAGCGGCGGCAACATGCCATACTCTCCCGTGAGCGTCAGCACGTCGGACGGATTGATGGGCGACGCCAGCACCTCAACCAGCACCTCGCCCGCCTGCAACGGCGGTAACGTGAATTCGACACACTCGATGGCATCCTGCGGCACGGGGCCGCGCGACGCGTATTGCGCTCGTTGCATGGCGGACTCCTCAGCCGAGTTCGTCGGCGCTGCGATCGTGAATCGTGACCAGTTCAACAATCACCAGACGGCGGATACGCGTAGGCAGCTTGAAGATCGTCTTCTCGCCGACCCCCTTCCCCTGCAAGGCACTACCAATCGGCGACGACATCGTGACATGCCCTTCCTGCAACTCGCCGGCGTCACCGAATACGAGTTCGTAGCTTTCGCGCTGTTTGGTCGCTTCGTCTTCCACCACCACGCGCGAGCCCAATCCAACCTTGTCGGGCGAAATCTGCCCGATGTCGATGTTGGCCAGCTTGGTCACGCGCTGCGTGAGCTGTCCCAGTCTTGCCTGCACGAACTGCTGGCGCTCCAACGCGGCCTTGTACTCGCTGTTCTCCTTCAGGTCGCCGAGTTCGACGGCTTTCCGGATGTCGTGCGGCAACGTGACGTTGAGCTCGTACGAGAGCTTCTCAACTTCACGGGCCATCTTGGCGATGAGTTCCTGGAACATGCGCGGGTGTGCTGTGGTCCGGACAAACGGCGAGCGCCCGGCCGTTTCCGGGCCGGGCGCGCTGGTTCCTTCAAATATGGCATGGAGAGGGTGGGGTTCAACCCCGATCGCCTCCTCGCAGCATGGGCGATCGGTAGATTGATGCACGTCCCTTCCCGGAGTACCCCATGCCCAGCGTCCTGTCCCGCCTGATCCGCGCCGTGGTGGCCCCTGCCCTGGCGACCGCCGTGTTCTCCGCGTGTGCGGGACACCCCGGCGGCGCACACACCGCAGCGGCACCTGTCGCCACCGTTGACTGGTCCGCAGTTGACGCGGCGATGGGTCGCGCCAGCGTTGCGCAGTCGGACAATGTGCACCGCTTCAACATGCCGCGCAGCGATCTGCGCGTCACGGTTGACGGTGTCGTGCTGCGGCCGTCCTTCGCGCTGGGCAGTTGGCTGGCCATGAAACCGGTGGCCGACGGCGTCATGGCGATGGGGGACCTCGTGCTGACCGCCGATGAAATCGAACCGGTGTTGACGCGCCTTCAGGCGGGTGGCATCGAACAGACGGCAATCCACCATCACGTCATACGCGAGTCGCCGCGCGTGCTCTATGTGCACGTCCACGGGCACGGCAATCCGGTTGCCATCGCGCGTGCCGTCCACGACGCCGTCGCACTCACGGCTACTCCTCCCGCAGCCGCACCGGCGTCGGCCACCGTCGTGGCGTTCCCGCTCGATACCATTGCCCTGGTGCGTGCCCTCGGGTACGCGGGTCGCGTGAATGGTGGCGTGTACCAGGTAACCGTGCCGCGCACTGAAGTCATTCGTGACGGCGGCGTGGTCATCCCCGCCATCATGGGACTGGGGACGGCCATCAATTTCCAACCCACCGGCGATGGCAAGGCGGCGATTACGGGCGACTTCGTGCTCACCGCCGCGGAAGTGAATCCGGTGATTCGCGCGTTACGTGACGGTGGTATTGAAGTGACGTCGCTGCACAATCATCTGCTCAATGATGAGCCGCGGCTGTTCTTCATGCATTTCTGGGCCAACGATGATGCAATCCGGTTGGCGCAGGTGCTGCGCGGCGCGTTGGCCCGAACCGCCAGCGCACCGTCGACAATTCGATGAACCAGTGCGCAATGTTCAGTCCCCACCCCTAACTCCCATTCGCCCCAACCGATTTTACCGCAAAGTGCGCGAAGTGTGTGCGAAGGCGAAAACGGAAGTCGCAGATCGGGCTTCGCGAACTTGGCGTACTTCGCGGTAAGAAGCCTCTCGCCCCGCCGACACCGCCGGACGCAGCTCACCGCACCACCCCCTTGAACGCCTCCTGCGCCGCATGCGCATCAATCACCGCCTGTGCTGCCTCGGCCGGATCGTCTGTCAGCAGCACCAAGTCCAGGTCGCCAGCCGAGATCTTCCCTTCACCCACCAGGCGTGACGTAATCCACCGCACCAGTCCCGCCCAGTAGTGTCGGCCGAACAGGATGACCGGAAACTGATAGATCTTGCCGGTCTGGATCAACGTGAGGGCCTCGAACAGTTCATCCAGTGTGCCGAAGCCGCCCGGGAAGATGATGAACGCATTGGAGTACTTGATGAACATCGTCTTGCGAACGAAGAAATACCGGAAGTTCACCAGCGTATCCACGTACGGATTGGCGCCCTGCTCAAACGGCAGTTCGATGTTGCATCCCACCGAGTGTCCGCCGCCCTCCTTGGCGCCCTTGTTGGCCGCCTCCATGATGCCAGGACCCGCACCGGTAATGATCGAGAATCCTTTCTCCGCCAGCAGCTTGGCCGTTTCGCGCGCCGCATCATATTGCGGGTCGTCCGGGCCCGTGCGCGCTGACCCGAAGATGGTCACGCCTTTCGTGATGCCGGCCAGCGCATCGAATCCTTCGACAAACTCCGACGTAATGCGCATGACACGCCACGGATCGGTCGTGGTGAACAAGCCGAGGTCGGACTGCGGCGACTGCAGCAGCTTCTCGTCCTCCGTCAGCATCGGTCGGTCGCGGATGTCCTGGTCAATCAATCGTGGGTCCATGCGCCGCACCTTGCGCGCGCCACTGGACACCAGCGCCGACTCATCCGGCAGGCGCCCCGCCTTGCGATGCCCCTCGCTGGTACGCTCCTTCAGCCCTTCCAGCGACTCGTGTTCGGCGCGCGTGCGCGAATCCGGCGAGGCTTTCTTGCCGGTGGCCGTGCGCGGTTGGGATTTCCGTGGTTTCGCCATGAGGACGCAAGAGGGTGTTCAGCGCGCTCCCGGCAGCAGGGCCGGGAGATGACAACGCGAGCTACTGCGCATGATACCGCCCGGACGCCGCGTTTGCTGGTGGTAGTGGCCGACGGCGTGCGCCCGGATGTACTGGCCGACGAAATGGACGGCGGACGATTGCCCGCCCTTGCCGCACTGCGAGCGGCGGGTGGTATGCACCACATCAGCAGTTCGTTCCCGTCGGTAACGGGTCCCGCCTATGCACCGTTCGTCATGGGACGGCATCCGGCGCACGTAGGCATGCCGGGACTGCGCTGGTACGATCGCGCGCGGGCACTGCGTTGGTCTCGCGCGCGCAGCTACTCGGGCATTGATATCTGGCACGTCGACGGTGACCTCGACCCTCGGGCACCGACATTGTACGATCTGGCGACACCCTCGTTGGCGGGGCTGATGATGATCGCGCGAGGCGCGACGCAGGGTCGCATCGGGCGCGGGGTGGGGTGGTCCATTCGCGCCGCATATGCTCATTTTCGAGGAGACCTTGAAGGGTGGCGGCGGGTGGAGCAGGCGGCCGTCAATGAGTTCATGCGCCGATTCGAACGCGTCCCGCCGCGTCTGTCCATGCTGGGGTTGTTGAGCCCCGACAAACTCGCGCACGCCTACGGTGGCGACTCCGGCGTGGTGCGCGACAGCCTGCAGGACATCGAGGCCGCCATTGCGCGTGCACGCCATGTGGCGGCATCGGGCGGGTGGGGCGACACACTGCATGTGTGGGTGGTGGGTGATCACGGACACGCGTCGGTGGACAACCACGACGACCTGCATGGCTGGCTGGATGGACTGGGATATCGTGTCCTCGCGCACCCGCACATGCACGTGCGAAACGCCGACATCGCGTTGATGGTGGGTGGCAACGCCATGGCGCACGTGTATCTCGAACTCGAACAGCGATCCCGACACTGGTGGCCGCAGCTTTCCTTGCGCTGGCAGCGGGTGCTGGACGGACTGCTGACGCGCCCGTCCGTCGACCTCGCGGCCGTAGCGATCGATGCGAACACCGTGCAGGTGCATCACGCGCGCCGCGGTACCGCTGAGATTCGACGAAGCCACGAAGGGCACGACGCGCGCTGGTCGTACCAAGCGTCCGATGGTGATCCGTTGCAGCTTGGCGGTTCACTGCCCGATCTCGATGCGAACGCCGCCTGGCACGCGTGCGCCGACTCACCGTATCCCGATGCCATTGTGCAACTGGCGTCGCTGGTGCCAACGCCGCGTGGCGGCGATATCGTGATCTCCGCGGCGCCCGATTGGGACTTGCGCGCGCGCTTCGAACCAACGGTTCATGTCTCAACTCACGGGGCGCTGCTGCGGGAGCAGATGCTGGTGCCGCTCTTGTTGGACGCGCCGCCCGCGCGGCTGCCGCAGCGCACCACCGATGTGGTGCCGAGCGCGCTGGCACTGCTGGGGATCGATGCGGGGTCGGTGCCGTTCGACGGGCGGAGCTACCTGTAGTCGCGGGACGACGCGGGCCATGCCGTCGGCGCTCGCCGTCGGTTACTCCGTCCGGTTGCGACTGCGCTCGGTATCGAACCCCTCGGGATAGCGCTTGCGCAGCTTGTCGATGTTGCGCTGCGCGATGTCATCCAACGACAGCCCCAGCACCGTGGCAAAGGCGCCGATATACCACAGGCAGTCGCCAAGCTCCTTGGCCAACGCATCCTGATCCAGCGGCGTGGCGTGAAACAGGTGCTTCTTGATGATCTCGGCCGTCTCGCCGGCCTCACCCGTCAGCCCCAACGCCGCGTTGGCGAGTTGCTGCTCATGGGTACGATCGCGGCCCAGGGTGCGGGCGGCCAGTTCCTGATACTCGTTCATGTTCATGGGGCAATAATGTACATTCCAAAATGCCCTGGCTGCGACTGACCGGCGTGCTGACCCTGCGCGCGCTCCTCAACCCGTTCCTCGCCATCGACCTGCTGCGCGTGGCGTGGCGGTTCCGGCATCGGCATTGGTACCGGCGTTTTCCGTTCCTGCCCTTGCCGGCGCAGAGTTATCTCCGGTGGCGCATGTATACGGCCTACGGCGATGAGGGGGCGATGCCGCCCGCGGAGGACGTGATCGCCTTTGCCCGTTGGGTGGGTCGGCAGCCGTAGGCGCGGTGGTCACTTCCGCAGATCGCCGGTCGTTATCGGAGCGTCTCAAGGCGCAGGCCTACGGACTGGGCTTCGACTTGGCCGGCATCGCCGAGTTGGGTGAACCGGCCACGCGCGATCGGTTTGATGCGTGGCTGGCCGCTGGACACCACGGTGAAATGGCGTATCTCGATGGCGACGGCGCGGAATTGCGCCGCGATGCGCGACGGCCGCACGTCGGCGCCACGCATGCATTGGTTGTGGCCATGTCGTATGGCGGTCGTGAACCCAGCGGTCCGATCGCGCGGTACGCGCGCGGTGACGACTACCATGAGTTGCTGCGTGAGCGTGTGCGCCAATTGCATCACTGGCTGGAACGCGAAACAGGAAAGACCATCAACGCGCGCCCGTACGTCGACTCGGGCCCGATACTGGAGCGCGATCTTGCCCGGCGCGCAGGGCTGGGGTGGTTCGGCAAGAACACGCTGCTCATCAGTCCGCGCATCGGGTCGTTCTTCTTCCTGGCGTCGTTGTTCGTGGAGTTTCCGTTGGAGCCGGACGCGCCGTTCGAGGCCGACCGCTGTGGCACCTGCACGCGCTGCCTTGACGCCTGTCCCACTGACGCGTTTGCGGGACCACGTGACCTTGATGCCAGCAAGTGCATCTCATATCTGACCATCGAGCTCAAGGGGGACATTCCGGAGCATTTACGCCAGGCGATGGGGGCGCTGGTGTTCGGGTGCGACATCTGTCAGGAGGTGTGTCCGTGGAACGTGACGTTCACGACGGAGCTGCGTGAGCCGGCGTTCGCGTCGCGCGAGATGTTTCTCGATGCGGGATCACGCGAGGGCACGCGGGCGTTGGCGCGCGAGATCTTGACGATGGACGCCGCAGATTACGCGGCGGCGTTCAAGGGCGGCGCGATCAAGCGCGCCAAGCTGTGGATGCTCAAGCGGAACGCGTGTGTGGTGCTGGGGAACATCGGTACCACCGACGATGTTTCGGTGCTCGAGGCGATGCTGGCGCATGAGCACGAGGTCGTGCGCGAACAGGCGGCGTGGGCGATGGCACAGGTGCAGCAGCGCCGCTTACAACTTCATCGCCAAGCGGAGTGACCTCGGATCCGTTGGGGCGAGCCGAGTTAAGCCGAAGTTGAGGCCCAGATACCAGTGCATGAGTTGCTCGTTCTTGGGATCCACCACGAGCAGGGGGCCAGCGGTCGTATCGCGCAGCGCCCTTGCCTGTGCGATCGCCGAGGCCACGAGCGGCGCACCGAGCCCATGGCCTTGGTGCTGCACGGCGACGCCCATCTTTCCGAGCAGCCATCCCCCGATAGATAGGTACGGCGCGTGGACGCCTATGCGCTCCATGAGCAATGGCGACAGGCGTACGCTGACGGGCGACAACGTAAAAAATCCGACGATGGCGTCGTTGAGCGCGTTCGCGTTGGTGTCCTCAACGACCCACACCGCCGACAGTCGTGCGGCTTGCTCAATCAGTGCCTGCTCGCGGAGATAGCGGTCGATCTCGGAAGCGCCGGGGCGCGTCCCGCATGTGAACGCCGCCACAGGGTGGTTCGCATCAAGTCGAATCAGCTTCCACGATTGCTGCATTGGGATTTGTGTAGCAGGAAGAATTCGACGCCTCTGTCTCTGTTATACGGCCGACCGAGCGCCGGGCTGATCTGACGCGGCACCCCACAGGGTGTCCGCCCACGCCGTGGCCTGCTCGAGCGCCGGCGTCACGACTGCCGGGGACGCCAAGATGCGCAACAACTCAACTTGCTCCGTCGGGGTGAGCGTGAGCTCTTGAGTCGCCACAATGTCCATGGCCACCTTTTCGGCGAGCATCTCGAGGACGTACTCGCTCAAACTCTCGCCTTTGGCCTTCGCGACGGTCTCCGCATGCCGCTTGAGCGCGGTCGAGATCCTGGTCTCAAACCGCTCGTCCGCTGGCAGCGCCAGATACGCTTGTGCGGCGGATGTCATGTTCCTCTCTCCCTCTTGTGATCGCGACTGACAATGCGCCCGATATGTCCGGGCGCTGTCCGTACACTACATAAACCTAGTGCCGACGTCAACGTCCGTATGGCATCCGTACGTCTCAAGACGATCCTGATCACGCCGCGTAACGCCAGCGAAGCCGACGGGAGTCCACAATCGCGACGAGCATCAGTAGCGGCTAAACCCTTGTTTTTGTTAGGGTTAAAGAGCCTGTCCGGAGTTCGACAAGAAAACGGTTTTGCCGACAGATGTCCTAGGAGGTGTGTCCGTGGAACCTGTCCTTCGCGCAAGAACTCCCAGCAACTGCCTTCTCGGCGCGAGGGATTCGCATGGGCGCGCGGGGCCCCGGGGGGCGGGGTTCAGCGCGCGCTGGCCGGGGGCCCCGGGCAGGAATTGGCGCGTAATGCAGCCGTCGAGCTGGGCAATATTGGTACACGCGACGACATGCCTGCGCTTGAAGGGGGACTGAGGCACGACGAGCCACTTGTGCGCGAGCACGCGGCATGGGCATGGGCACAGATTGCAGAGCGCGAGGGCCACGCAAAAGTCGATGTGCGTACGTAGTGCCGACATCGATTGCGGCGCTCGCACGGGCGGCGGCGGCGTGTACGGCGCGCGAGATCCAGATGACTCGGCAACGTCGGAACCGCGGAAGATCTGCCTCTGTTGGAGGCACTACCGTCGAACCGTGACCACATCGTGCGAACGCACGCGGCGTGGACGTTCGCTCTACGTCACGGCGAATAGCTGTACGACCAGTACGGCCCCGCAATCGGGTTACCGAGCGTGCGCACGCCTCCGCGGACGTACGGGATCAACCAAGCGTAGCCCTGCAATGCGCGATCCCGCACCACCACACTGCTGGCGAAGCTCGCCACGTCAATACGTTGTAGTGTGGCGCCTTGATAGAACGCGCCGTCGCCCCCGCCACCAGCCGTTCGCATAAGCCAAAGTGTGCGCGTGCCACCGCCGCCAGTCACGGTGAAGTCCAGCACCACGCCTTCCCCAGGCACCGCGAGAATCACCCGTGGAGTGAACGTCCTCGCCGCGGAGCCGAACCACACCGTCGTCGGTGCATTGCCGAAGCTGACCGCAGGTTCGTGTCCTCCAGCAACGACGTCAAGGTAGCCATCGCCATCGACATCGACACATTCAACCGAGTAGTACGATCCCGTGACAGATGACAATGGGGACGCCGCATCCGCAGTGGCGACTCCTTCGACACTGATATCGAACACGCGAATCCCGGTCCCGTCTGTCAACAGGAGCTTCATGCCGCCGGTCCGGTGGAGATCGCAGAGCGCGCCGCCGTGACCGAACGCGACGGGCGTACCGAGCTGACGTTGCACGTACGAACCATTCGGCTGACTGAGCAGAATCAGGTTACGCTCGCCGGGAAACGGCGGCGCGTCGTACCCGTGACAAATGAGGACGATGTCTGGACGTCGGTCGCGATTGATATCGGCGACGAGAGCCTTGCGCGTAATGATACAGTTCGGCGCGTCGACCGAGACACTCACGGACGTGGGCGCCCAATTCCGGTTCGGAGATGTCAGCGGCTGCGATGATGAGTCGGCGCGCAGCGACCACCAATCCGCGTTGCCGGGACGCGCTTCGGCGATCGGCCGGGAGGAGTTGGTGACACTCTGGGCCGTGAACAGCATGAGCGTGCCGTTGCCGAGGAAATCGCCGAACGCCAGCGCTGGCGCCCCGTACGGGAACACCGTGGGCCACCATCCTGCACTCTTGAAATTATCGTACGACGTCGGTGCCACCGGTATATGAGAGACGGCGCTGACGGTCTGCGTGCCCTGGCCACCGCTTCCGGTGCACCGCAAACTCCACGTCATCGATCCAGTAGTATCGAGCAGCACCCGGGCGGTGCCGGTCGCGGGTCGAGCGCCAGACCACCGACCTGACGCATCACACCCGTTGGCATCGTTGGCCTGCCATGAGATAGTGGCCGTATCGCCACGAACCGGGTAGGTGTTCAAACCGGAGATCTGCAAACTGATGGACGGCGCCGCGAGGACGGTCACCTCGGCGATACCGGATCTGCCTTCGCTGGTGGCCATCACGGTGGTCTGTCCAGGACGCACCGCCGTTGCCAGTCCCGTACCGGACACGGTTGCAATCGTGGCGTCGGTTGACGCCCAGGTAACCACTCGATCGGGCAGTGCCGTCCCGTCCGCAGCCCGCGCCAGCGCGGCAAGCTGCTGCGTCTGCCCCACCGGAATGGATGTGGTCGTCGGCGTCATTGACACACTGGCAACAGCCATGCGATAGGGTTCGGCGAGCTCGCCGGCCTTGGAGCAGCCGCACAGGAACACCGAGATCAGCAGGGCGAGTGCGTAGACGTTTGTGGATGGCATGGGTAGCAATATGACGCGCCTGCAAGAGGTGTGCGAGAATGCGCCAGCTCGTGCAGAACGGCCTGACGGTGGCGTCGGCGAGCGCAACGTTCGACGGGTCTGTTCGCAGACTGGCAGCCCACGTGTCTTGCCCGTACGTTTGCGAATCCATGCCCCCGGCCGAATGACCAGTACAGTTCCCGAACGACTCGCTGTCGCGCTCGCTGATCGGTATGTCATTGACCGCGAACTTGGCCGCGGCGGCATGGCCACCGTGTATCTCGCGCGCGACGTGCGCCACGCGCGGCAGGTGGCCATCAAGGTGCTGCACCCCGAACTCGCCGCCGTGCTCGGCGCCGAGCGTTGCCTGGCCGAGATCAGGACGACGGCCAACCTGCAGCACCCGCACATCCTGCCGTTGTTCGGAGTGCGGAACTTCTTCGAGGGCCCAAGGCCAGAGTGTCCGTGAAGCGCTGAACACCACACGCACGACGAACCGGAACTGCCGATGAACGACACGCCATCCGACGGCCTCAGTCGTCGCGCCTTCAGCCAGCTGCTCGGCGCCGCCGCACTCACCGGCGCATTGCCGAATGCGGCGCGTGGTGTAGCGTCATCCCCCATGGACACCTCCGAACAATCCGCTCTCCTGCCGCCCGCGGTCGGCGATGAACTGTGCGACCTCACCGCCGTCGATCTCGCCGCGCGCATCCGCCGCAAGCAGGTGTCGGCGCGCGACGTCATGGCCGCGCATCTCGCGCGCATCGACCGCGTGAACCCGACCATCAACGCCATCGTCACGTTGGTCGCTGATCGCGCCATGGCCGATGCCGCGAAGGCCGACGAGCATCAGGCGCGCGGCGGCGTGCTCGGGCCCCTGCATGGGCTCCCGGTGGCGCACAAGGACCTCGTGAACACCGCGGGCATCCGCACCACGTTCGGCTCTCCGCTCTATCGCGACAACGTGCCCACCGTCGATGCCCTCATTGTCCAGCGGGTGCGCGCCGCTGGCGCCATCACTCTCGGCAAGACCAACACGCCCGAATGGGGTGCCGGCTCAAACACCTTCAACGCCGTGTTCGGCGACACGCTCAATCCCTACAACACCGCCAAGACCGTCGGAGGCAGCAGTGGCGGCGCGGCCGCCGCACTGCGTTGTGGCATGGTACCGATTGCGGGCGGGAGCGACACCGGTGGTTCCCTCCGCAATCCGGCGGCATTCAACAACATCGTGGGATTCCGCCCGTCGCTCGGTCGCGTCCCCGATGACGACGGCTCGTGGTCGCCGCTCTCCACCGGCGGGCCAATGGCCCGCACCGTCGCCGATGTGGCGCTGTTCCTGAGCTGCATGGTCGGGCATCACAACCCCGATCCCCTCTGCCTCGATGAAACGGGCGCCACGTTCCGCGCACCGCTCGCGCGCAATGTGAAGGGCACCAGGATCGCGTGGTACAAGAACCTTGGCGGCATTCCGTTCGAGTCCGAGATCACGCGTGTCGTCAGCACCAATCGGCAGACGTTCCTCGACCTCGGCTGCGTGGTCGAGGAGGCCGAACCAGACTTCACGGGCGTCGATGAGGCGTTCCCGATTCTGCGACATCTGTCGTATCACTCGCGCTATGCGAAACAAGCGCGCGAAAATCCCACCATGTTCAAGGACACGGTCAAGTGGGAGATCTCCGAGTGCGAGCGGAACTCGGGTGCGGACGTGGCGCGGGCGGCCGCGCGACAGGCGCAGATGTACCTGGACGTCAGCCGCTTCTTTGACCGGTACGATTACTTCGTGCTTCCCGTGACCCAGGTGGAGCCGTTCGATATCACGACGGAGTATCCTACCTCGGTGGCCGGCGTGCCGATGCCCACATACATCGACTGGATGCGCTCCTGCTGGTACGTCACGTTCATGGCGTCGCCATGCATCTCGGTGCCCGGCGGGTTCACGGCCAGTGGCTTGCCGGTCGGACTGCAGATTGTCGGACGACCGCGCAACGACTTTGGACTGTTGCAGATGGCCTACGCGTTTGAACAGGCGACGAATCACGGCGCGCGCCGACCGGCGCTCTGAGTGAGCCACGCACGCCGTGACTGCGAGGGAATGGACGGTCAGCTCTCGAGCAGCACGCGCAGGAACTCATCGCCATACCGCTCCAGCTTGGCCTCACCAACGCCCGGCACCTGCAATAGCTCGCGCCGGGACGTTGGCCGCCGGGCCACCATCTCCAGCAGCACCTTGTCGCCGAACACGATGTAGGCCGGAACGCCGGCGTCATCGGCCAGCTGTCGTCGCACGACACGCAGTCGCTCGAACAGATCCCGCTCATCGTCGTCCAGCGTTGCGGCATCAGGCCCGCGCGACGTCCGACCGCTCACGCCCCCGCTCGCCGCAGCGCGCCGTCCGCGCACCGTACTTGCCTGCGACTCGACCAGCTCGGCGATGCGCACGTCGATGCGCTGACCGGTACACACGTCGCAGGCGCTCCCGCAGGGCGTGATAATCTCATCGAAGTGCGCCACCAGCGCCTGATGCCGGCAGCGCGTGCGCTCCACCAGGTCAAACAGCGCCACCGTCGCCGCGCGGGTGCGCGCGCGGACGTCTTCGTCGTCCAGTCCGTCCAAAAAACGTTCGTGCAGCTTCACGTCGGCCCACGAATAGAACAGCACGCAGTCGCTGGGCAAGCCATCACGCCCGGCGCGGCCGATCTCCTGATACCACGACTCGATGTCCTTTGGCATGTCGCGGTGAATCACGAATCGAACATTCGACTTGTCGATGCCCATGCCGAACGCCACCGTCGCGACAATCACATCAATATCATCGCGCTGAAACGCCTCCTGATTGCGCGCGCGTTCATCGGACTCCAGACCGGCGTGATAGGGGAGCGCCCGGATGCCCTGCGACGTCAAAAACTCGGCGGTCTGCTCCACGCCTTTCCGGCTCTGGCAATACACAATGCCGCTCTCGCCGGCATGCGCGCGAATGAGTGCGAGCATTTCCGTGCGCGTGTTACCGCCCTGCCCTTTCTTGCGCGTGGCAATCTGCAGGTTGGGGCGAAAAAACGATCCCTTGAATCCGGCGGGCTTACGCATGCCGAGTTGTCGCAGGATGTCCAACGCCACGCGCCGAGTGGCGGTAGCGGTCAGCGCGAGCACCGGCACATCGAGCTGTTCCTTAAGACCCTGCAGGCGCCGATACGACGGGCGAAAGTCATGCCCCCACTGGCTGATGCAGTGCGCTTCATCCACCACCAGCAGCGAAATGGGACACCCGCGTACGAAGTCGCCCAGGTAGCCGTCGAGCGCTTCAGGCGCGAGGAACACCAGTTCGTACTTGCCGGCGCGAAATGCGTCCATGCGGGCGCGGCGTTCGTCGGGTGATAACGTGGAGTTGATGGCCGCTACCGAGAATCCCAGCCCCGCCACCGCGTCCACCTGATCTTTCATCAGCGAGATGAGCGGCGAAATCACCAGCACCGTGCCATCGAGCAGCCGCGCCGGCAACTGATAGGTGAGCGACTTGCCGGCGCCTGTTGGCATCAGGGCAATGCAATCCTTGCCGGCCAATACCGCGTCGATAACCTCACGCTGTCCGGGCCGGAATTCATCGAAGCCGAAAACGTCGCGCAGAACGTCTTCGGGCGTGCGGGCCGCGGTGGAGTGGTGGTGGGGCAAGGCTGTGAGGGTAATCAGTGTTCGGTCGTGAACGCGGAACCATGCTGAGTCCGGTGCATCAGGTCCCTACCACAACGTAGTGACGGGGCCCGTCACGTGCCGCGACTTCGGCTATTGTAGCCGCTGCGGCCATCAGGCAGGGCTCAGGCGTGCTTTCGGTTTGACACGCACGATTTCGATGACACACGGTGCGCGGGCGGACGCCATCCTTGGTGAATCCTTCACCTGGAGGCTCGTATGCTGTACACCGTTCGCTGCAAAGGTCGTGTACTCGGCACGACTGAACTCGAGTTCGAACCCCCTGTACCGGGCCAGCATTCCGGCTGGTTCCATCCCACGCCCGGCGCGGAGCGCCAGCTCGATCTGATATCGATCGGATACCCGCTGATAGACTGGTGGCTGATGCGTGCCGAGTCGCCCCCGAAGGGAGTCCCCCTCATTCTGCCGGACTTCCCGACTTCCCCCGAGTGCGAGGCCATCTCGTCGGCTATCGCGGCGCGTCTGCACTTCGTACTCTCGCTGCATCGCGCAGACGGGTCCGAACTGGCGACACGGGATATCATCCTGCAGGACCGGCACTATTGGCCGGCCCCCTGGATTGACGACCTGGATCCGTACGAGGGGCTCGACGCCCAACAGATCGCGGCGCTCGATGCCGATGTCGAGCATGACATCGCACTGTTCCGCGAATGGCATCCAGCGTCGACCGGCGACTCGCCGAGCACCGACGGCAAAGACCGCGCATTGGACGACGCCCTCAGCGCCATTTCGCAGCACGCGGCGCAGACCCGCTATCAGGTGTACGTACGTCTGGTCGACCCGCGCGATGTCCCGCGATACTCCGGGTGGTTCTCGGGGTTGTCCGAATGACCGCCCGCCCATCCAGGCGTTGCCAACCGTCGCCTGATCGAGTATGGTTCACCCATATGAAAACCACGGTTGATATATCCGACGCACTGTTTGAGAGTGCACGGCGACTGGCCACACGGCGAGGGAGCACGATGCGCGCCCTCATTGAGGAGGGGCTGCGCGCCGTGCTGCAGGCCCATCGTGTCGCACCGGCCCGCTATGCACTTCGGGACGCCAGCGTCGCGGGCGACGGCCTCGTGGACGGCGTTGAGCTGGGCGACTGGGGGCAGGTCCGCGCGCTGATCTACGACGAGGCCGCCCGGTGATTGCCGTGGACACGAACGTCCTCGTGCAAGCGCATCGACAGGATACGCCGTTCCACCGGGCGGCCAAAGACACGTTGGAGCAGCTGGCAGCCGGCCCATCACCGTGGGCCATTCCCTGGCCGTGCGTTCACGAGTTCCTGGCCATCGTGACCCATCCGCGCATCTTTCGGACGCCCTCCCCGCTCACTGCCGCCTGTGATCAAGTGGACGCCTGGCTTGAGGTGCCCACGATACGGCTGCTGAGCGAGGATCGGGACGCCCATTGGCCAAGTCTCAAGCCGTTGCTGATCAGCGGGCGTATCGCCGGTCCGCGTGTCCACGACGCGCGGGTGGCGGCGCTCTGCCTGGCGTACGGCGTGTCAACCTTCCTGAGCGCCGATCGGGACTTCAGCCGATTCCCTGCGCTCGATGTGCGCAATCCGCTGGTGTGACGATCGGCCATTCTGCGCACTACGCCTCCAATAGCATCAACAATCCTTCTGGTGGGCGGCCGACGAGAGACCTCGTCGCCTACTTTGCCGGTAAGTACTTTTGTATCTGAATCCTCCGATCGGTATCGGCGACGCAGCGGGCATTTCTCACGTGACACATCCCTCCCCCGAGTTCCTCGACCTGCAGACCGCGCTGGCCGGCGAGTACTCGCTCCAGCGCGAGCTCGGTCGCGGTGGAATGGGCGTCGTCTATCTCGCGCGCGATGTGCAGTTGGATCGCGACGTCGCCATCAAGGTGCTGCCGTCGCACCTGTCGCTTACGGCCGAGTCGCGCGAACGCTTCGTGCGTGAGGCCCGTACGGCCGCCGGACTGTCACACCCCCACATCGTCCCCATTCATCGCGTCGGTGAAGCGGGCGGCTTTGTGTTCTTCGTCATGAGCTACGTGGACGGCGAGACGCTTGGCGAGCGACTCCGCGCGCGCGGCCCGCTGTCGCCGGCCGACGCCACCCGCGTGCTGCGCGAAGTCGCCTGGGCACTCGCGTACGCGCACGGCCGCGGCATCGTCCATCGGGACATCAAGCCGGACAACATCCTGCTGGAGGCCGGCACCGGCAGAGCACTGGTCACCGACTTCGGCATCGCGCATCGCGGTGCACAGGCTCGTGAGGCAACCGGCGCGGGGATGATCATGGGGACGGCGCATTTCATGAGTCCCGAGCAAGCGGCCAATAGCCCGGTCGACGGGCGCAGCGACCTCTACTCACTCGGCGTGGTCGGCTATCTCGCCGTCAGCGGCCGACTCCCCTTCAACGAAACAAGCGTACCGGCGCTGCTCGCGCGTCAGGCCACCGAGGCGTCACCTGAAGTCGTGCGTGCCGCACCCGGTTTGCCGCCGACCCTTGCCGCCGCCATCGATCGATGTCTCGACCGCGACCCCACGCGTCGGTTCATAGACGGCGAGGCCTTGGCAGCGGCGCTCGCTCCCACGCCTGACGTACGGCCAGTATTGCCGCCGATGTTGCGCGTCTGGCTTGGTGCACGGAATCCCCTCCTCGTCCCTTACCTGGGATGGTCAGGAGGATTCGGCGCCCTCACCCTCGCCAACCTCATCGCCTGGGTGACTGGCAACCGACCCGCCGGGCCAGCGGACATCGTGGTTCTTGCCGCGATCGCGTCACTGCCGCTGCTCCCAATCGTCGGCTTCCACCTCAATCAAGCGCGTCGACAGTTCCAGGCCGGACACACGCTCGCTGACTTGCGTTCCGCACTGGAAATCGCGCGCCGTGAGCGGGAAGAGACCGAATCACTTACCCGAGACACAGGGCAAAGCACCGCCCGGCGACTCCTGCGCGTCGGCACAATGGCCTCGGCGGGCTGGCTTGCCGTCAGCTTCGGGCTGCTCCTTGGTGGTGTCATCCACGAAAATGGGCGTGGGGCCAAAGTTTTCGGCGTGACGTTGGGAGCGGCGTTCATTTTCGCGCCCGTGCTCAGCACGATGCTGCTTGGTGCGATCAGCAACGCACTCGATGTGCAGTTCATTCCCGCCACGATCCGCAACGGATGGCAAGCGGGAATTCGTGAGCGTCTCTGGACCAGCGGGGCGGGAAGGTGGCTCGCGCGACGTCTCGGGGCCCCGGAGCAATCGCGCGCAGTGGGCGGCGGTGTATTCCGGCCCACTGAAGCGGTCCTTGGTGTCGCCGCGTCGGAGCTCTTTGCGGCGCTGCCGAAATCCTTCCGCGAACAACTCGCCGAGTTACCCGCGACCGTCGCGGCGCTGGAGGCCAATGCGGCCGAGGCGAGAGCGGAGCTTGAGGTGTTGGCGGCACTTGCCCCGCACGGGTCCGGCAACGCCGAGGCGCTTGTGCGTCGACGGAGCACGGCCACCGCGCATCTGGCCGCGAGCGTCGGGGCATTGGAAGGCATCCGACTCGATCTGCTGCGCCTGCATGCGGGCGCGAACGATCTGGCCCCCCTCACGACATTGATTGGTGCCGCGCGGCTGCTCGGCGACGACCTGAGCCGGCTTGCCGACGCCCAACGCGAGGTGGACGACGTGCTTGAGCGGCGTCCACTCGGTGCGGCACGGATTCCTTGAACCGCTCACTCCGCCAACAGCAAATCACCACACGCGACAATCTTGCCCATGTTCGCTGCCGATTCGTGAATGTTCACGTAGTACTCCCCGCTGTCCGGTAGCGCCAGACGCAAGACGGAGTTGCCCTCGGCCGCGCCTTTGGTATTCACGATGAGCGGCGTGTAGGCGGTCGCCGCGCCCAGCACGGCACCGCCCTTGGCACAACTGCCAACATGCACATGCCAGGGACGCACCGCGCCGGCAATGTCGCCCGCGTATTTCACCACGGCGCTGGTGGTACCAACGGTCTTGCCCGCTTCCATGGCAATCACGCCACGAATCTTTGATCCGTTCTTGCCCATCACCATGCCGTCCCACGCCACGTGCCGCCGGACCAGTCCATAGGCCAGTGACGAGGAGAGGCCCAGCAGCATCGTGCCGACAATCATGCTTCGCTTCACCGTCGTCTCCTTGAGTGGTGGTGCGGGTGAGCGCGTCAGGCGCGTCACTTGATCTCTCTCAACTCCTGATACTCGCCGCGCGTCTTCAGCGTGATCGTGACCATGCCCTCCGACCGATTGCGCCAGAACCACCCGTGCATGCCGTCGAACGCGGCCACCAGATCACCCTGCTCTCCATCGGAAATGCCGCGTCCATAACTGTGCGAGAATCCCTTGGGTGCATTGGGCGGCTCGCCATGCGCGTTGTACGTCACATCAGGGCTGCTGGCCCGCCACGCGTACGTCGCTCGCTGATTGAGGCGCATGGCCAGCTTGAGTTCAATACTCTTGCCCGGCGCGAGGGTCACGGTCATCGAGTCGCGCCACCCATCGGCCGGCACGGCAGCGATGACGGCGCCACGCGGATCTGCTGCGCCCGACACCAACGCCTTCTCTACCGCCGATGCCTCCTGAGCCTCGCGAGCCAGGGCCATCTTGATCCGACCCATTTCCGTGAGTCCCAGCATCCGCCCAATGCCCGTCGGATCGACGGCATATTCTGCAGGCAGGACCACCGTGACCAGCAGCGCGGCCGCGACCGCCAGCGCCACCACGGTCGAGCGCAGCAGCGCGCGTGATGAAGGCAGCGCATCCAAATCGGGCGTGACCTGATGCATGCGTCGCTCCTAACCTCGACGAGTGACAAAGAAACCTGCGAGCTGATATCCCACGAGCAGGAAACCCGCCGACATGATCACCACGTTGGCCGCGTAGGCGTGCCGCATGAAGCCCGCCGTACGACGCCAGTATCCCATGACGATCAGGATGGCGCTGAGCGCCAGCAACTGGCCCATCTCCACACCCACGTTGAACGCCAGCAGATTCGGGACCAGCCCCTCCGAAGCCATTTCGAAGTCCAACAGCTTGGTGGCCAGACCAAACCCGTGACATAGGCCGAAGATCATGGTGGCCGCCTTGGTGTTGGGTTGCACCCCGAGCCAGCGTTGGAAGGCTCCGAGGTTATCAAGCGCCTTGTACACGACACTGAACCCGATGATCGCGTCGATCACATACGCGTTCACACTGACACCGGACATCACGCCGAACAACAACGTCAGCGAATGTCCCACGGCGAACAGTGTCACGTACACCGCGATGTCCTTCAGGCGATACAGAAAGAAGATCACGCCGAGCAGAAAGAGCAGGTGGTCGTAACCGGTAACCATGTGCTTGGCGCCCAGATACATGAACGGGATGATGCGGGTGCCGAACGTCTCCTGGATGTAGCCCTTGTCGCCGGCGGTAACGCCATGAGCAAACGCGTCGAGTGGGAGCAGGACCGACCACATCACCGCGGCGCTCACCCATCGCCATTGGTGGCGCCGCTGGCGCTCGGCTGCGGCGGGAACCGCTCGTCTACTCAATCGGCGTGGATGCATCATGCCCATGGTCTGAAGACAAGGAGCGCAGTGAGGGTTTCCGCACCCTCGCGTACAGGACCACCCGACCGCGCCGCGTGGCCGGTGCCGCGAGGTTTCGGTTATCGGTGCCGGGCGTCCGTACACTTCGGTCAGGATGTTGCCAGGATGAAAATACTCACATTGCTCGCATTTGCCCTTCCGTCGTTGGCCCAGGCCCAAAGTGGGGAGACACTCGGCAAGGCCGTCGCGGAGATGGAACGACTTGACGCACTGCGCTCGACACTCGCGGCCGCGTTCGCACAGTCCGGCGCGCCGGCCAATCAGAAGTCGTTTGGCGAGGTGTGCAAGCCTGTAGGGCAATCCATGCAGCAGGGCGCGGCAACCAACGGATGGACCGCGCGGCAACTCGCAACTCGCTTCCGCAATCCGGCCAACGCTCCGGATCCCGAAGCCGAAGCCCAACTGCGCCGCTTCCAACTGGATCCGCTGGTCCGTGCCGTGCTGCTCAACACGACGATGAATGGTCGGCCGGGTGTGCGGTACTTGCGTCGGATTACCGTGGAGTCATCCTGTTTGCGCTGTCACGGAAACAAAGCCACCCGCCCCGCGTTTGTCGTCGAGAACTACCAGCAGGATCGCGCGTACGGGTTTCGCGTTGGAGATTTGCGCGGCGTGTACAGCGTGTTCATGCCGTCCACACCCTGATCCGCCACCTCACATGCCGTCATATCGCCGCAAGCCCGTCGACCTCGTCATCGACGTCCGCTCCCGTCTCGAATTCTGGTTGGGGCATCTCGACGGCGCCGTGTGCATCCCGGTTGGCAAACTGGCCAACGCCATGTCCAAACGCGCTGACATCGGCAAGGACGCGCGTATTCTCGTGTATTGCGCGAGCGGCGCGCGCTCGGCGATTGCCGCCAGCGCGCTCACGTCACTCGGCTACCGTCGCGTGACAGACGCCGGCGCCATTACGCAGGCTCGGCAGGCCTACGAGCGGTAACAACCGCCACCGTGGCTCGCCCCTCACCACGGATTGAACTGATAGCCGTCGGCTTGCAGCACATTGATCGCGGTCATCGCCGAGATGGCGACTTTCACGCCCGGAATCAGTTCCTCGCGACGGATTCCGCGCGACCCGGCGGTTTGTCCGCACAGCACCAGCTGTGCGCCGTGCTGCACGAGCTCTTCCACCAGGCGCCGACTCGGGTTAAGCGCCCCGCCGAACCGGGCGGCGAACGCGGAGTCAGTCAGCAGAGCCTGCCATCCGCTGCCATGCACGACCGCGGCAGTGCGGATACGATCCTCGGAGTATCCATGCCGTGCATGGAGGTTGTAGAAGCGCGCCACCGTCGTGAGCTGCGCATTCACTCTCACGGAGTCGCTGCCGCCGGCATCAATCAGGAAGACGGCCTTGAACACATGCCCCTCGGGCACCACAAACGTCGGGTTGTCGACCTTGATCGACATGCCCGTGCTCTGGATGACGGGGCCGGATGGCTGCTGACCCGGGATCGCTTGTGCCGAGACGGCAACCGGCACCCACCATACAAGTGCCACGAGCAGCGTTGACCGCGCCATTGAGGCTGCCTGCATCGTACACCACCTGAAGTTGAAGGGTAAAAGCCGCGAGTAGAGGTCCGCCGATAATCATACGCGCTGTGCCACGAAGCGAGTCACGTGCGCATCCCCGCGGTGTCCGGGGCCCTCATCGAGGTGGGTTTCCCCTTCCCATGCGACGCACTCATCGAACACCGCATCGGGTACGCCGGCGACGTCTGCGCGGAGCATGTCCAGTGTGTACAGCATGGTCACGTCCTTGGGACCGCCGCTGGCACGACCGAGTTGGCGGGGATGAAACGCCTCGAGAATCAGCACACCACCCGCACGAAGGCCCGCCAGCAGCTGCCGATGGATCGAGGTGCGCACCAATGGTGGAAAGTGCACGTACACGAGGACTAACGCGTAAGAGCTTCGCGCCGTTGGCCTCCACAGCCCCAGATCGGCGCACACCGTTTCGATCGACACCCCGCGCTCGCTGGCAAGAGCCTGAGCCTTGGCAAGTCCCACTGTCGAGTTGTCCACGGACGTGACGCGATGCCCTTGCTCGGCCAGCCACACCCCGTTGCGGCCCTCACCATCACCGGGCACCAGCACGGTGCTGTTGGGTGCCAGGCGCGTTGCCTGTTCGCGCAAGAAAGCGTTTGGCGAGGTGCCGTACTTGAATTCAGCGGCAGAGAACTGCTGATCCCAGAAGGACATGATTGGCGGGTGGGACTCGAATTCGTTATAGTATGACTATATCATTATATTGTAACGCTGATTTTACAAGAGCCGACCCCGGAGTCCCCATGAGCACCCTCGTCACGGTCACGCAGCAGCAGGACTATCAGTTTCGCGTCGATTTCGGCACTGCCGTTCCGTCACTCCTGGCCGACGAGCCCGCCCCGCTGGGGACCGGTCTTGGACCGTCCCCCAGCCAGCTACTGCTGGCCGCCGTCGCGAATTGCCTCACGGCCAGCCTGCTCTTCGCCATGCGCAAGTTCAAGCAGGACCCTGGCGGCATTCAGGCCACGGCCAGCGCCCGCATCGAACGCAACGACGAGAAGCGATTGCGCGTCCAGGAAATCACCGTCGCGATTACCCTTGGCAAACCCGGTGCTGAAATCGATCAGCTCGACCGCATTCTCTCGCAGTTCGAGAATTTCTGCACGGTGTCGCAGAGCGTGCGTCAGGGGATTCCGATTGTGGTGACCGTCGACGACGGGGCGGCGGTGCGCGTGAAATAGTCCACCGGGCTACCGGAACTTCGGTGAGCCGATCACCTGCGCCGACACGAGGTTCCAGTCCCCGGCATCGCGACTCAGATCGATCGCAAATTGCGCCACCGTTTTCCGGTTGGCGCCAAACGGTGACCGGAAGTTCAGCGTGGCGTCGAACTGCGCCGACCCACCGCCTTCGGCTCGAGACCGGTTGGTCACGTTGACGTCCGACACTTCCACCCGCCCGGCTCGCAACAGCGCGATCAGCTGATCGTGAACAGATCGATTGGTTCCGGATGCCAGCAGCAGTCGCTCAACGGTTGCCACATCGCGGTCTCGAATGGCCTGCACGAAGAACTCGACCTTTCGCGCGACCTCGGCGCGAAAGCCTGCCTCAGGCGAGACCGCTTCGGCCGGTTTGGATACCACTGGCGGCACAGCGATAATTTCCGGCGGCGCTTCCCCGTGCGGCACGACGGGTTGAGGCTCCTGTGGCCGAGACACCTTGGGAGTGTCCGCCGGCCGTCGACCCCGCCCTCCACTGGGGGGAATGGTGGGAGGCGTCGGAACAGGCTTTCCGCCACCCACGTCCTGAAGGCCGCCGACTTTCGGGATCTGCACACCTCCTCGCGCCGGCGGTTCCACTACGCCGCCGCCCTGAGGCGTGGTCCGTTGAGTGGTGTCTCCCAAACTACCTCGGACAGGAGTTCCCCCCACTGGCGTCTTGCTGTCGTTGCCGTCATCGGGCCCAGCCGACATGTATTTGAGCGCGCTCGCGCCGGTTGCCACAAACAGCAACGCACCGGTCAGCCAGCGCCGCCGGTCGTACTGCCACTTCCGCCCTTCGCGTGCCAACCATCCACCCGTCGGGACGGTCGGCGATTCGGCCGTCGTGAACGACGCCTCCAATCCCAGTCGCGTTGCGGGTACGTCGTGCACAGCAGCTGCCGCATACCGTGTTTCGGGCATGCCGTCCGACGCAGCGGGCGTGCTCGACGCGACTCGGGTGGGTGGCATGCCCGCCGCCACCGATGCCACTACCGGTGCGGCCGCCGGGGTGGCCACGGCCGCCGACTCGCGCGACTCGACGTCAATGCGCGTAGGCGGTACTGCGGCGTGGGCGACCTTTCGTGGCCCCGCCTGCAACGCGTCGCGCAGCGACGCGCGCATGGTGGCGGCATTGAAGAAGCGATCCTCGCGCGCCTTCGCCATGGCCTTGAGGACAATCGCGTCCACGGCGTCCGGCACATCCTTCACGATGGCACTTGGCGGCGTCGGCGGCTCGTGCAGCTGTTTCATCATCAGCGCATAGTCACTGTCCGCCTCAAAGGCCATGCGTCCGGTGATGAGTTCGAACAACACGGCGCCCAGTGCGTACAGGTCGGCACGTCCATCCACGTCTTCACCGCGCAGTTGCTCGGGCGCCATGTACATCGGGGTGCCCACCGCGTGACCGAATTGTGTCTGCCGGTCACGTCCCACCACGCGCGCAATGCCGAAATCCATGACCTTGATCAGGCCGGTGCTGGAGAGCATCACATTGGCCGGCTTGATGTCGCGGTGCACGACACCCTTGTCATGCGCGTGGTCAAGCGCATCGCAGATCTCGACACAGATCTCCACCGCGCGCACCCACGAGAGCCCGCCAGACCTCGCCACCACCTGTTCGAGCGTCTCGCCCCGCACGTATTCCATGATCATCACGTAGTCGACGCCGTTGCGTTCGAGTCCGTGCAGCGTGGCAATTCGCGGGTGATTGAGGCGCGCCAGCGCGATCGCTTCGGCGCGAAAGCGCTCAATGAGACTGGCTTGCCCCGCCAGTTCACTGCGGAGCACTTTCAGCGCAACTTCACGGTCGAGCAATTCGTCGACCGCGCGGTACACGGCGCCCATCCCGCCGTCGCCAAGCTTCTCGACAATGCGATAATTGCCCACCACCGTCCCGATCACGGCGTCACCTCAACGACCCGAGTGGCTTTCACCGGAGCGCTCCCGTTGGACGAGGCGCTCATGGCCAGTACCGCGACGGAAATGTTGTCAAACCCACCATGGTCGCGGGCGAGCGACACCAGTCGATCGCACGCCTCCTGCGTGCCGTACGACAGCACGGCCCCAAGGATGTCGGCGTCCTCCACCAGGTCGTACAATCCGTCCGAACAGATGAGGAAGCGGTCGTTGGCGCGCACGCCAAACGGCTGCGGCCAACTGGTGACCTGGACATCGCGTCGCACGCCGAGCGCGCGCAGAATGACGTTCTTGTCAGGATGATGACGTGCTTCCTCGCGGCTGATGATCCCGCGCCGCACCAGTTCCATCACTTCCGAGTGATCCTCGGTCATCAGAAAAATGTCGCGGTCCCGCACCAGGTACAGTCGGGAATCGCCAACGTGCGCGCAGTAGGCCTGGTCACCCTTCACCAGCAAGGCGGTGCACGTGGTGCCCATCCCTTTCAGTTTTTCATCCTGCTGGGATGCGTCGTAGACGGTGCGATTGGCCTTTTCGACTGCGCGCGCCAATGATGCCGCCGGATCCTTGGCGTCCTCGCGGAAATGTTGCTCGATGGCGTCAATCGCCAGGCGACTCGCCACTTCACCACCCTCATGTCCACCCATGCCGTCGCACACCACGGCCAGCACGCCCACGCTCGCCAGCTGGTCCGGTGCGTCGGGCCGAATCACGCGAATGGCGTCTTCGTTACCGGTCCGCACGCACCCGGTATCAGTGGCAATACCGGATTCGCTGCGCAGCACCGGGCGGGCGCCGGACGCATCAACGGCCGTCAACTCCTGCGTGGACTTGATCGCGGGTGCGCCCGATGAACCGTTGCCGCCAAACAAGCGGCGAAAGAACAGCGCGGCGCCGGCCAAGGCCAACGGGGGCGCGTCGAGAGGTGATTGGGCGGGAACCGCGGGCGCTTTTGGCGGGGCCTCGCGTGCCAACGGAGTCGCTCCGTCCTCCGGCAGGTTTTCGTGCACGACACGCTCGAGTTGGTAGGAGTACTCCGGCTTGCCAATCAGCACGGGAAATTTCACCAGTGAATCGCGGTAGCCGGGACGTTTGAGAATCAGCTGCACTTCGCTCCCGATCTGCCGGGTCACAGTAAAAGGCGTCGTACCAACTTTCCGCCCTTCAATCCACACCTCCGCCGGCAGCTCAAGTGTTTTCACCGAAACGGTCTGGCTGTCGGTGACCGGGGTGGGCGAATAGTCGAACACGGTGGGAGGCACGACCAACTCCACCGGGCCAGGCACCACGGCCACCGTGTCACGGCCAACCAACGTGTCGGCATCCGAGTGCTTGATGTCGCGCGGCGTCAGGCTATACGCGAACAGACCGACCACCGTGGCCAGTCCCAGCACGACGGTCACGGTCGACGCATGCTGCCGTGACAACATTTGGAGCTGTTCACGACGCTCCGGTTTGATGCCCCACGCCGCCGCCCTGGCGCGAAACGATGCGAGCATCGGCGACAGGGGCAGGGGCACCGGCAACATCGCCCGCGCGGGCGCACGTGGTGCCGCAGCCGGCGTCACCGTTGGCGCGCTGATCGACTGCAGGTCACTCAGGATGGCACTGGCCGTCTGGTAGCGCGCTTCCAGTCGCACCGTCAGGCACTGGGCAATGATGCGGTCCACGGCGGGCGAGACGCTGCGATGCGACCGCGATGCCGGCGAGTAGTCGGCGGCGAGTATCCGTTCCGTGAGCTGCGCCACGCCGCCACCATCAAACGGCAGGCGCCCGGTCAGCATCTCGTAGAGCAACACCCCCAGCGCCCACAGATCAGAGCGGGACTCGGCGATGCCGCTCCGCAACTGTTCCGGAGACAAGTAGTGCCACGTGCCGATGACGGCACCAGCGGCCGTCAGCTTGGGGCTCTGGGCTGACTTCGCGATGCCGAAATCCAGCAATCGCGGCGATCCGTCGCGCGCAATCTTCACGTTGGACGACTTGATGTCGCGATGCAGGACGCCACGCTGATGCATGTAACCCACGGCATCAACGATGGCCGCAAACAGCGGAAGTGCCTCACGGGGCGAAAGTCCACCGCGCTGTCGGATACGACTTTCCAGTGAATCGCCTTCGATGTACTCCATGGCGATGGCCGGCGCGTCGTCGGACTCGATGAACTCCCGCATCGCGGCAATGTTCGGATGCCGCAACGCGGCATGAATGCGCGCTTCGTTCCGGAAGCGTTGCAGCATGTCCGCTCCCTGCGCGTTGAGGAGCAGCTTGACGGCCACGATCTCCCCGGTTCGCACGTGCGCGGCGCGATACACCTCGCCCATGCCACCGGCGCCGATGAAGTCCAGGAGCCGGTAGTGTCCGATTGTCGTGTTCGCGAAGTCGCCGGCGGACATCAGTGAAGACTCTGAAGCACGGGAGAAGGAATGTGACACGACGCGGAGTCGCCCGCTGTTCGCGAACGACCCCGCGTGTTCACGACTACTTGACGTTGCCGGTCACCGACATCAACTGCATGCCGTAGCGGATCGGCACCGCAAACGTGATCCGTTGATTTCCCGAGCCGGCTCGCGACGCGAAGAAGAGCCCGATGACACGGCCATAGGCATCGAACATCGGGCCGCCACTGTTCCCGGAACCGGTGGAAGAAATCGTCAGCTGGTACGTGTCCCCGTTGGGCGAGTAGGTCTGCAGCACCTGATCCACCGGTCCGTCGGCGGCCCGAATGATCTTGCCGATGTTCCCCACGGACAGCGTGGGATCGGGAACCACGCGGCTCTGCGCGTCGCGATTGAACATGTCGCGCGACTTGAACACGGCCCGCACTTCGTTGGACAGGCCCGGATAGCCCATGACAATGACTTCATCGCCCACCTTGGTGGCGTCGTAGCTGTCATGCAGCGTGACCGCGGGCACCGGGCCGGGATTGCTGATCTTGATCAGCGCGACGTCGTGGATATCCGACACGCGTGTCACCTGCGCTTCCATCGGCGTCGTGTTCTTCGGGAAGCGCACGAAGATGTACTCCTGCCGTCCCTTGAATACGTCCGTTTCGCGCTTGGGACCGTACTGCTTGGTTTCCGAGGGAATGTAGTCGCCGGGCGGATTCACGACGATGGGTGCTCCCTGTTCGTCAAGCGCGATCTTGCCGTCCTGCAGCAACACTCCCGGTTGATCGCCGAGTCCGAATGGTGCGCGCCAGCCGGCCGCGACATGCCGATTGGTGAGAATGAACCCGTCCGCAGTCACCACAAAGCCGGAGCCGTGCCCGTTCTCCGCGATCCGTTCGGCGCCATCGCCGGCACTCATGGTGAGGGACGGTTCCAGCGCGCCGCCATCAACCCGCACATACGCTTTGAGACGGGCTTCACCGCCCGGAATGATGGCCGTCTTCCGCCCGTTCTTCGCGGTGTACTGGTTGGCCACGGTCTCGTGGTACACCTGCGCACCCGTTGGCGCGTAGATGAGATTCCAGGCCATGTCGATCTGCACCGTTGCACCACCAAACTGCGCGGCGACTTCGGCCGGCGTCAGCATCTTGCCAAGATCACGCGCACGCGCGGTGCTGCCGGCGAGACCCTTCAGGGAATCCGCCGCTGCCGCTTCCGCATCATTGGTCCGCTTCACGGAGTAGGCGCCAACCGCCGCCACCAATACCAATGCCGCGACACCTACCATGATGGTGTGCTTGCGGCCTTCCTGTTTGGTCTGGCCAATCATGCGCTCCACGGTGGCCTTGCCAACCTGATTGGCTCCCTTGGCCGAGCCGCCAATCGGTGCGTTTGACGTGGCACCGGCGCCGGCCGTGGCCGCTGCGCCGCCACCGCCCATCGCCGTGGCGCCGACACGCGTTTCGTTGACGCCACCCACCGGTGATCCCACCGCCATACGGGTGGCCTTCACATATTGCGCCGGGAGCGGATCGATATCGAACTGCAGCTCCGGGCCGCCCGCACCCAGCTGAATGATGTCGCCCGGTTGCACCGGCATCGTACCAACGACGCGCAGCTTGTTGAGATACGTCCCGTTGCGCGTGTTGAGATCCGAAACGGTGAAACGGTGCGGGTCATTCGGGTCGCGAGCAATCCGCGCGTGCTGTCGGCCAACGAGATCATCCTTTTCAGGATCAAACCGAACGCCGGAGTTGGGATCCCGTCCAAGCACGAGTTCGGCGAAGCCCTGGAGTGGAAACTCCTCCACCTGGCTGGCCTTCGACCCCTTCAGATGACGCAGGATGACGCGTTCCATGGCAACCGACCTCCGGTGACGGTAAGGTCCCGGGGGTCCCCCGGGGGCATGATGTTTGAGGTGCGTACAACGGTTCCTGTCCCTAATGCGCAAATCGGGACGAAAACGGATCATTTGCGCGGCGGATGCGTTGCGGTGCAATGTTCTTTCACGTGAATTGCCCTTGCGTACCGTTCGAGATCATGGGGCTCAAACGAGCCAACATCGTGTGCGCGTACTCCCTCGTCGCCTCTGAGGAGATCACATTTATGCTTCGTCGTTCTGCGACCGTTATCCTGTCGCTCTGCGCCGCCGTTGCGGCCTCGGCGCCCTTGTCGGCCCAGTCCGCCCATCGCTGGTCGCTACAGGCGTCCGGACTGTACGTGGGGGTGTACGGCGACGCATATACGGGACTCTCCAATGGAGCCGGCTTCGAGGCGCAGGTGCGCTACAATCCCAGTGCGTTCTCGCTTGGCGTCGGCTACCAGTCCTCGGTGCACGATCTCAACGTGCAGGGCTTCAAGACGGTCGACTTGTCCGGACCGTTTGTCGAGCCGCGCTTTGTGCTGGATATCGGCAGTGACCGCGCCGCGCCGTATCTCGCGGCCCGTGTGGCGTACCTCACGCAGCAGGCGGACATCACGGATCTGGGCGACACCTACACGTTGACGGCCAACGGCACGCAGATCAACGGCGGAGGCGGCGTGCTGGTGCGGATGACGCCACGCGTGAACCTCGATATCGGCGCGACGTTCGGCGCGATCAACTTCGAAGACGTGGTGGTGACCAACTCGGCCGGCGCCACGGTGACCGTGAACGGCTCATCCGGCAGCGGCAAGAATCTGGTGCTGCGGTTCGGCGTGTCGATCGGGCTCGGGAAGTAGTGCCGGAGCGACCCGCGATGGTGGCATAGCGAGCGGAGGTTCGCGACACCCATGCCTGCTCACCATCACCACTCGCATGCACCGGCCAACTACGGTCGGACCTTCGCCATTGGCGTATCACTCAATGTCGCGTTCGTGCTGGTGGAAGCCCTCATGGGCTGGCGCGTGCATTCGCTGGCGCTGGTCGCCGATGCGGGACATAACCTCGGCGACGTGGGCGGCTTGCTGCTGGCGTGGGCCGGGCTTGCCGTCGGCACGCTGCGCTCAAACGAGCGGCGTACGTACGGTTGGCGACGGGCATCGATTCTTGCCAGTTTCGCCAATGCCGTGATCCTGTTGATGGTGATGGGCTCGTTGGCGCTGGCTGCCGTGCAGCGACTGCGCACGCCCGCGCCGATGGAAGGCGGTGTGGTCATGCTGGTGGCCGGTGTGGGCGTCTTGGTGAATGCCGTGACGGCCTGGTTGTTCATGGCGGGCAGTCGCTCCGATCTCAACCTGCGGGGGGCCTATCTGCACATGGCCGCCGACGCGCTGGTTTCGGTGGGTGTTGTGCTGGCCGGCGCACTTTATGTCTGGCGCGGATGGATGTGGATCGATCCGGTCGTAACGTTTGCCATCGTGCTCGTGATTGTCGTTGGCACGTGGTCATTGTTCCGTCAATCACTCCATTTGTTGTTTGACGGCGTGCCGGAAACAATCGACCTGCGCGACGTGGATCGGTATCTGTGCTCGCTGCCCGGTGTCGAAAGTGTTCACGACTTGCATGTGTGGGCGACTGGCACCTCGAGTACGGCGCTCACGGCGCATCTGGTCATGCCGGCCGGATATCCAGGGTCCGCATTTATCGTGGCGGCCTCCAAGGCGCTCCATGATCAATTCGAAATCATCCACCCGACGCTGCAGATCGAAACCGAATTGCTGGATGACGATTGCTGCAAGCCGCTGACATCGCCGTCACCACACTGACATGTCACGGCGTCGCCACCGCGACGCGGTCCGTTCAGGTCAGCGCGGCCGCATACCATCCGGCCACCCTTGCACGCAGCGCCGCATCGCCATCACGGTGCCGATACTCGTTCGTGACGTTCGAGTACGCATAGTCGGCCGCCCACGCGGCCCCATGTCGCATCACGGACTCGACGGCATCGAGCGCATGGTCGATATCGGCCATCGTGGTGCTTGGATGGAATGAGAGCCGCACCCAGCCCGGCTTCTCCGAGAGATCACCGCGGTCAATACGGTCGGTGATCGCTTTCGAGCGCGACGGATCCACGTGCAACAGGAAGTGGCCGTAGGTCCCGGCGCATGAGCATCCGCCACGTGCCTGCACGCCAAAGCGGTCGTTGAGCAGGCGCACCACGAGATTGTAGTGCAGTCCCTCGGTCCAGAACGACAGCATCGCGAGGCGGTGTCGCACCGCAGGCGCGAGCACATGCACGCCGGGGATCGACTGCAACCGATCCATGGCGTACGGCACAATCTGCGCCTCTCGCCGTTGCATCGCCTCCACGGTCATCGCGTCCTTCAGGTCCACCGCGAGCGCCGCCTTGATGGCCTGCAGGAACCCCGGCGTGCCGGCATCCTCGCGCGCCTCGACATCGTCGAGAAAGGCATACTGTCCCCACGGATTCGTCCACGCCACCGTGCCGCCGCCCGCTTCATCCGGAACGGTGTTGTGGTACAGCGCCCGCGTGAAGACCATGACGCCCGAGGCACCCGGTCCACCCAGGAACTTGTGCGGTGAAAAGAGCACGGCGTCGAGCGCGGCCTCCGGATCACCAGCCGGATGCATGTCGATCGTCACGTAGGGCGCGGAGGCCGCGAAATCGATGATCGAGATCCCGCCGGCCCGGCGCATGAGTCGCGCCATCTCGTAGTACGGCGTGAAGACCCCGGTCACATTCGAGCAGGCGCTGAAGGCACCAATCTTGACAGCCCGGTCCCGATACGTGTGCAACTGCGCTTCGAGGGCAGAAAGATCCACCGTGCCCGACGCGTCGGGTGGTACCACCACCACGTCGGCGATGGTCTCGTACCACGACGTGTGATTGGAGTGATGCTCGAGATGCGTCACGAACACCACCGGCCGCTCGGCGGGCGGCAACGCGATGAAGTGACGTAATCCCTGCGGCGCCTTGAGTCCCAGAAGACGCTGCAGCTTGTTCACCACACCCGTCATCCCCGAGCCACTGGTGAGCACAAGGTCGTCGGGTCCGGCGTTGACATGCCGCTTGAGCCGCGCGTGCGCCTCATGATACGCAATGGTCATCGCCGAACCAGTCACCGACGACTCGCTGTGCGTGTTCCCCACGAACGGCCCGAAGTGCTCGCGCAGCGCCGATTCGATTGGCCGATACAGGCGGCCGCTGGCAGTCCAGTCGGCGTACACGAGTCGCTGCTCACCATAGGGCGTCAGAAAGGTGAGGTCGTCGCCGATCGTGTTGGCGCGGAACGGCGCGAAGTACTGCTCGAGATCTGGAATGGCGTTGGGCGCGTTCGACATGGGCAGAATCTACGACTATTCAGCGTTGCTGGGCGGCTTTCCACCGGTGCGCAGGAATTCGGCAAACTCCTCGGGAAGTCCTGCGGCAATCACTCCTTGCGCAGTGGCCGCCACATCGTAGGGGACTCGTACGAACTCCACGCGTGGCGCCGCACCGCCCAGTTCAAGCCGCACGTAGCCGGCGCGCCAATCGCCGTCCTTGGGGCGTCCCACGCTGCCGGTGTTGATGAAGTGGATCCCCTCCACCTCGCGGTGCCACGGCTTGTGCGTATGGCCACACGCCATCACGTCGCCGCGTGTGAGCCCCATACCGGCCGCCATCTTGAGACAGAAGTCGTCGGCGCGATCGGCGGTCCAGTAGACGGTATTGAGCGTTGGGGTGCCGTGTACCAACACCAATCGGGGTCCGGCCGCATGTCCACCCAGGGGACGCACGTCGAGCGAGAATGGCAGGCTGCCAAGATACCGTTTGGTTTCGGGCGTTACGGTGCCGCGCGTGTACTCGTAGCTGAGGTGCGCGAGTTCTTCCTGACGCGGCGTCTCACTCCGGCAACCGCAGTGTTTGTAGTCCGTCGCAACAGTGGAGTCATAGTTGCCAGCGATACCGTGTATGCCACGCACCTTCAGTCGCGCGACGACCTCATTGGGGTTACTGGAGTATCCCACCAGATCGCCCAGGTGATACGTCGCGTTGGTATCCCCGCGCGCATCAATGTCGGCCAGCACGGCATCCAGCGCCTGCAGATTCGCATGAATGTCGGAGATCAGCGCGTAGCGCATCAGGCCGTCCTCCGCGGTCGGAGCGTTGCCGGCGACGGGAAGTAGCGTCGCCGTGCCCACAATGAGACGTACACCAGTCCTACCAGGGCGGGCACTTCAATGAGTGGCCCGATCACAGCCGCCAACGCCTCGCCCGACGCAATGCCAAAGGTCGCGACCGCCACGGCAATGGCCAGTTCAAAGTTGTTGCCCGCCGCCGTGAACGACAGCGATGCCGTGGTGTCGTAGTCGAATCCCAGCCGACGTGACAACCAGAAAGCCAGTCCGAACATCACGCCAAAGTACACCAGCATGGGCATCGCGATGCGCACCACGTCCAGCGGCAGCGAGAGAATGCGATTCCCCTGCATGGCGAACATCAGCACGATGGTATATAGCAATCCGAACAGCGCGGTGGGACCGAACCTCGGCATGAACACGCCGTCGTACCACGCGGCGCCTTTCGACGCCACCAACGTCTTGCGCGTGAGATACCCCGCGACCAGCGGCACACCGAGGAAGATACCGACACTGCGCGCGATCTCGCCCATGGAGACATGCAGCGTGGCCGTATCGGCGCCAAACCAGCCGGGAATCACCGTCAGGAACAACCATCCGAGCACCGAATACGTCAGAATCTGAAACACCGAGTTGAGCGCCACGAGCACTGCCGCCAGTTCGCCCGATCCGCAGGCCAGCGAGTTCCAGATCAGCACCATGGCAATGCATCGGGCAAGCCCGATGAGCACAAGCCCATTGCGATAGGCCGGCAGGTCGGGCAAGAATATCCACGCCAGTGCCAGCATCACGATGGGACCGATGACCCAGTTGAGCACCAGCGAGGTGCCCAGCAACCGGGTGTTGCCAATGTGCTGCCCGATGGTTTCGTATCGCACCTTGGCCAGCACCGGGTACATCATCCACAGCAAGCCAATCGCGATGGGTACCGACACGCCGGCCAGCTGTACGCGATCCAGCGCCGCGCCCAGGTCAGGATACACGCGACCCAGCAGCAGTCCGAGCGCCATCGCCGCGAAAATCCATACCGGCAGGAAGCGGTCGAGTGTCGAGAGGCGCTTGAGGATTGGTGCGTCGGAGTCATCAGTCATCACTGACTCTGGTCCCGGAGCGTGTACACGCGTCGTCATCAGCACGGCTCCGTGAGGCGGTCGCGCACACGCAACACGGCCAGTGCACGTTCGGCATCCAGCGATGGAATGCCGGTAAAACACGAGCGTACGCAGTTAATGAGATTGCGGTGCACCGCGTTTCCCGGTTCGGCCAGCCGATAGTGCGCGTACTTCCATTCCCGCGTGGCCTCCACCAATCGCATGCGGCGCAGGTAGGCCAAGTGACGCGAGACGGCGGGCTGAGGCAGCTGGAGCATATCAACGAGGTCGCAGACACAGAGCTCGCCCGCTGCGAGCACGTTCAGCAAACGCAGCCTCGTCGGGTCGGCAAACCCCTTGAACAGCGCGTCCAGATCGTCCACCGCGCCGGGCGGCCCGTCCATCAGGTGATCATCAGCAGCAGTCGCGCAGGCGGTCATAAAATGGTGGTTTGAGTCTTTCATATTTGCCCTAGGCACATATAATTTGTCTATGCACATATGATCTGTCAAACCGTGAGGAAATACCGTGACTCGCTCGCTCCCAGTCCAGTCGTCACTTTCAATCGCCATGCCGCCCGTTGCTTCCGTCGGCAAGCACACGTTGTCGGGCACGGTTGCCGTGTTCGATCCGGCTATGTGCTGTGCCACCGGCGTTTGCGGGCCCGGCGTGGATCCTGCTTTGCTCACAATAGCGCGTGATCTGCGTTGGCTGGAAGCGCAGGGCGTTAGGGTGCATCGCGCCGGGCTGGGTCAGGAGCCGCAGGCGTTCGTCGCCAACGCCAAGATCACCGGACTGATGCAGGCATTCGGCGACGGCGCACTGCCGGCGGTGCTCGTGAATGACGACGTCCTGGTGTACGGTCGCTATGCTACGCGCGACGAACTGGTGAAGGGACTCTCGGCAACAGCGCTTGAACATGCCAGCAACGCGAAAGCCGATGACAGCGGCGGCCGCGCACCAGGCACCGGATGTCGCTGAACGACATGACCACGCGCCACCTGTTCTTCACCGGTAAGGGTGGCGTTGGCAAGACCACCGTGGCAAGCGCGACGGCACTGCAGTTGGCCGAATGCGGATACCGCACGCTCATCGTGAGCACCGATCCGGCATCGAACCTCGACGATGTCTTCGGAATGGCTGCCGGTACGACCCCCACGTCGGTGCCTGGTGTGTCGTTTCTCTGGATCATGAACATCGACCCGGAGGCCGCCGCGGCAGCATATCGTGAGCACATGGTACGTCCGTATCGTGGCGTGCTGCCCGATGCCGCGATCCGCAGCATGGAAGAACAACTCTCCGGTGCCTGCACGGTCGAGATTGCCGCGTTCCACGAGTTTACGGCATCGCTCGCCGATGCGACGCTGACCGCGATGTTTGATCGAGTGGTGTTTGATACCGCGCCCACCGGACACACCTTGCGCTTGCTCAGCCTGCCCAGTGCATGGAGTGGGTTTCTCGACACGTCGAGCAGTGGCGCCAGCTGCCTTGGGCCGCTGGCCGGACTCGAGCAGCATCGGGCGCAGTACTCGGCCACGGTCGATGCCCTGGCCGATCCGAACGCGACCACCGTCGTACTGGTGACGCGCGCCGAGATGAGCGCCATGCGCGAGGCCGCCCGAGCCGGCGATGAACTCGCGGCACTTGGCATTTCGCGCCAGCGTCTGGTAGTGAACGGCGTCCTCACTGACGATCCGGGCGGTGATCCTGTCGCAGAGGCCTACGCAAGCCGACAGAGCGACGCACTGACCACGATGCCCTCGCGATTGGTGGCGTTGCCAACCATTCATGTGCC
This sequence comes from Gemmatimonadaceae bacterium, assembly GCA_016720905.1. Taxonomy (NCBI): domain Bacteria; kingdom Pseudomonadati; phylum Gemmatimonadota; class Gemmatimonadia; order Gemmatimonadales; family Gemmatimonadaceae; species Gemmatimonadaceae bacterium. The sequence continues at coordinate 172,475 of JADKJT010000002.1, forward strand.
CCTCATCGCCAGCAACCTTACGGGACTCGACGCCTTGCGAGTGTTCGCGGCCGCGATGATGGCGCCCCTGAGTCCAGCGTCTGCGCCCGCGAACGCAACGATGTTGACGTCAGGCCGTTCAACGTCAACGCCATCACCGGTGACGCATGCGCCTGCCGGTTCGACTGGCATCGACACGGACATTACTGCCAACTCGGCAATCGCAGGCTACGGCCAACTCCGCGAGCTTGTCGCGCAGATCGCCGCTGATGGCCACGGGGTGGTGATGACCATGGGGAAAGGTGGGGTGGGAAAAACCACCTTGGCCGCATCGCTGGCGCTGGCGCTGGCGCGCGCTGGCCGTCGCGTGCATTTGTCTACCACCGATCCCGCCGCCCATGTGGAGGCAGCCGTTGGTGCCGACGTGCCGACCGCCCTTATTGTAAGTCGAATCGATCCAGTGGTCGAAACGGCGCGATACAGCGCCGACGTGATCGGCGCCGCCGACATGGCCGCTGCCGCAGTTGGCGGATTGGATATCAATGAGCGCGCACTTCTGGAAGAAGACCTGCGGTCTCCATGCACCGAGGAGATTGCGGTGTTTCGCGCGTTCGCACGAACCGTGGCCGAGGCCGGAGATGCGTTCGTCGTGCTGGACACCGCACCCACTGGACACACGTTGTTGCTGCTGGACGCCGCCGAGAGCTATCACCGTGAAGTCGCGCGCACCGCGGGATCTCACGTGCCGGAGGAAGTGCGCGCGTTGCTGCCGCGACTGCGTGATGCGCGCTACACGAAGATGTTGCTGGTGACCCTCGCCGAGTCCACACCGGTGCAGGAGGCGTCACGTTTGCAGGATGACTTGCGACGCGCTGGGATTGAGCCGTATGGCTGGGTGGTGAACGCCAGCCTGGCCGCCAGCGGCACGCAGCATCCGCTGCTGGCGGCGCGTGCGCAGTTGGAGCTGCCGCACCTCGCGCGGGTGCGCGACGAGCTGGCCGCGCGCGCGTGGATTACTCCGTGGACAGCAACACCGGAGCGCTAACGCGCCCACAACAGGCCGACGTTCCGTCCTGCATGGACGGGCACGGCACCGTGCCATACGAGCAATACACGCAGCAGTGACCGGCCAGTGGCCGCAGGAGCGTATGGCAACCTGTGCATTCATGAAAGAATGCACAGGCGTCCGTAGGCATCTCAAGGTCTTCAGCAAATCCGCACGCCGGGCAACGCAGCGTACTGCGGAGTACCACGGCGATGTCTGTCACTCGACGCACCGTGCGATTTGCCCTCGTCGCGTTGCTGATCTGCAGGTCGAACCCGTCGGCATCCCCAGTGGTGACACCAGCATCGCCACGCTGATCAACCGCAGAACTCGTTCGCGCACGGGCCGTCTCGTTACTTGAAAATGTTCAGCAGCGAGCCGACAAATCCGGTGTGTTCCGCATTGCCGGCCGCGAGAATCTCGAGTTCACCCTTGTCCAACCAGATACCATCGCACTGCGGGCACTGATCGATGGTGACATGATTGGTGACTTTGGCCACCAGCGTGGCACCATCGCGTGGGCACTTGTTGCGTTCGGCGGCTACACGCTCCGCACGCTCCGCGTCGGCCTTCTGTCGCAGCGCCTTGCGGAGTTCCGCGTCGACGCGCGCGAAATATTCTTCCTCGTTCTTGCTGGGCTTTGACTCGATCGCCATCGGTACAGTGGGTTGGGGGAGATGGGAGCGCCGGCGACGGAGGGCACCGTAGGCGCGCTCCGTCGCCGGCGTTCAGCCACACTACATCACGGTCGTCATCAGGTCCTGCAGCGCCTTCTTCAACAAGTCCGTCTTCTTGGGGTCACAGCTCCGGTCGCCGTCCAGCTGCGCGCTGAGCTTGGTGAGCGCCGCATTGCGCTGGGCCCCCGACGCCTTCTCCGCACTCGAAATGGATGCGCGAATTTCGCCGATGCGCGCGGCGTTCACGCAGCCCTTCCGCTCGATCTGATCGGTGAACGCCTTGGCCAACGCAAAGCTGGCCGGCCACTCGATCTTCGGCTGTCCTTGCGCGTTCAGCTGGCTCCACTTCACCGTCTTGGCCGCGTCGATCTCGTTCTGCGAGATGTACTGGCTCGGCACCAACTCGGCCACGTCCAACCCGCGCGAGATCTCGGAACTCACGATGCTGCCATTGTACCAGTACACCGACCATGAGCCGCCGCTGGCCATGCGGGTCGCATCCACCGGTCCACGATCGAACGAGGCGATCTCCTGCGGATGCGACGCATCCGTCCAGTCGAACACCGAGATGCCGCCCTGATACCACGACTGCACCATGACGTCGCGTCCCGGGATCGGGATGAGTGAGCCGTTGTGGGCTACGCAATTTTCGTTGGATGTCTGGTACGATGGCAGCTTGTAATAGCTCTTGAACACCAGCTTGCGATTCACGATGGCGAAGATGGCGTCGGCACCCCACTCGGGCTTGTCACCCGCGCGACACTTCGGCGCGCCGCCTCCGCCCCATTCGTCGGAAAACAGCATCTGCGTGCCATCGTTGTTGAACGTGGCCGAGTGCCAGTAGGCGAAATTGGAATCGGCGGCGGCGTCGAGACGCACCGGCGCGATGGGGTTGCTGATGTCCAGCAACAGCCCGTGCCCTTCGCACGCACCGCCCGCCAATCCAAGCGACGGGTACACGGTGATGTCGTGGCACTGTGAGCGCTCGCTCACCGCGCCGTTGCTGGGGGCCGCCCCAGTTGGCGCGGCGGCGAACATCCGGTTGAGCGCATCTTGCACCAGGCCGCGCACGGCGGTGTTGTCGGCACCGTTGGGAGTGGCACCACCGCGTGCCTTCATCACGCTGTCCAGCATCGGCCGCACGATTTGCGGGGGCACGATCTGGTCGGCACCCGACTGCGGATTCCTGGCAATGAATCCGCCGTTGGTCCGCGCGGCCGCCAACTGCGCGACGGCGGCTTCCTTGTCGGCGTCGGAGAGGCCATGACGCGCGGGCTCAGTGAGTCCGGCAAAGATGTTGGCGCGCCCCACCACCGCGGCCTGACTGGGATTGGCCAGCGGCACCTTGATGATCTCGATGCGCAAGCGCGACGTGCTCGGATCGGTGCCCGGCGCGTCGGCGCAGCCGGGAAGCTCTGCTGCCGAACGAATGCCGGATGATCCGGACACATAGATGTAGACGTTCTGCTTGTCCTTCGGATCCTCGAGCACCGTGTGCGTGTGCGAGCCGCGGCACGTCTGCACGTTGGCCACGAGCTTGGGTTCCTTGATGTTCGTGATGTCGAAGACGCGCACGCCGCGCATGCGCTCCTTGCTGACGGTCTCTTTCACGCCACCGGGCTTGCAGTCCACGCGACCACTCTGCGATTCAGCCGACATGAACATCAGGTTCTTGTACACCGAGATGTCGTTCTGCGAGGCCGGGCACTCGTACGCCACCACCAGTTGCGGCTTGGCGGGATTGCTGATGTCCCAGATCACCGGGCCGTTGTAGTTGCCCTGAATGACATAGTTACCGGTGAACGCCAGATCGGAATTCGTGATGCCCGCAAAGCCCGGCGGTGACACCGCCTTGGCCACCAGCTTGAGATTGGACGTGTACTCCTCGGCGTTGTACAGACCGGCCTTCAGGTTATTGCGCGGATCGGCCGCGGGGGCGGGCGCCGGTGTGGTCTTGGGTTTGGCGGGCGCGCACGCGGCCACGCCGACAAGGGTCGCCATGGCGAATGCGGCGCGCGTCATGACGCGAAACGGTGGAGTAGCTGACATGCGAGGTCCTCGGGAGAGACGGGAGACGGGAGACGGGAGACGGGAGACACTGGGCAAGACGGAGCAGACCTCACTCGGTGGGCGGTACGAACCCCATCTCCAGCATCATGGTGAACATGCGCTTGATCTCGGTGGACTGATCCACCTCAACATCGTTGGCGAACTTGAATACGGTTTCGTCCTGCGCGGCGCCGGCATTGGCGTACAACGACTTGACCATCGCGACGGCGCCGCGATGGTGCTGAATCATGTAGGTCAGGAACAGGCGGTTGAATTCGGTGCCACGCGCCGCATCAAGCTCCTTCATCTGCGCGTCGGACAACATGCCGGGCATCATCGGCATGGCCATGCCGGGCATTGACATGCCGGGCATGGAACTCATGTCGTGTCCCGGCATCGACTGACCGCCCGACCCCATGGTGACCTTTCCCGTCGAGTCGACCTGGGGAACCGTCTGACGGCGATCTTCCAGCCACGACTGCATGAGCTTGATCTCATCCGTTTGCGCGTTGATGATTCGCGCCGTCAACCGCTGCACCGCCGCGTCGGCGCCATGGGAAGGCGCCCAGCGGGACATGGTGATCGCCTGCGCGTGATGATGAATCATCCCGCTCATGAAATCGATGTCCGCCTTCGTGTACGGATACCGCAGGCTGTCGGCCTTGGCACGCGCCGTTGCGCCCGCCAAGCCTGTCTGAAATGCCGGGGCGTGTGCGCAGCCGACAAGGCTGGCGCTCAGGACAACACCAGTGAGGAAGGATCGTGTGCTGGGCATGTTGCGTCGGACGGTTCGGGCAGGACCGTAGCGTGTCGAACGGGTGAAACAAGGAATTTACAGCCCGGCGTCCACTGCCGCATGGCGTCGGCCCGGTTGCCGATCCATACTCTGCAGATGAGTATCCTCGATCATGACCCCCTGAACGCGTTCTGCCGTCACACCCACGTGGCGCTTACTGGCGCGCCAATCGGACCGCTGGCCGGGGTGACCTTCGGGCTCAAGGACAATTTCGACATTGCCGGACATAAGACGGGGTTTGGCAGCCCCGACTGGCTGGCCACCCATGACGCCGCGAGCATTTCGGCCTCGGTCGCCACACGGTTGTTGAACGCCGGAGCGACCCTGGCAGGGAAGACGCATACTGAGGAAATGACCTTCAGTCTGACCGGAGAAAACGCGCATTACGGGACGCCGGTCAATCCGGCGGCGCCTGATCGAGTCCCCGGCGGTTCATCCAGCGGGTCGGCGTCGGCAGTGGCCGGTGGGCTGGTGGATTTTGCCATTGGGAGTGACACGGGTGGCTCGGTGCGAGCCCCCGCCAGCTTTTGCGGTATCTATGGCATTCGTCCCACGCACGGGCGCATTCCGCTTGATGGTGTCCGCCCCCTGGCACCGGGTTTTGACACGTGTGGATGGTTTGCCCGCGACGCCAACATGCTGGTCCGTATTGGTGACGTGCTGTTGGGCGGGGCGGCCGCAATGCCAGGGCGACTCCTGCTCGCCCAAGACGCATTTGCGTTCTCGATGCCGGGCGTGGCCGACGCGCTGCAGCCGGCCGTGCAGCGTATTGAAGCATGCCTGGGAGCCGCGCAGGCGGTGACCGTGAGCGACGCAGGGCTGGCCGTGTGGTTCGAGGTGTTTCGCGTGCTGCAGTTTGGCGAGATATGGGACGCGCACGGGGACTGGGTCACGCGCGTTCGTCCCACGTTTGGACCACAGATCAAACCGCGATTCGAAGCCGCTGCCAAGAGTGATCCGGAGCAAATCGCTCGCATGCGCTTGGCGCGAGCCGACATCGTCTCACATCTGGATGCGCTGCTGGCCGACAATGCGGTGCTGCTGTTGCCCACGATGCCGGACATCGCCCCCCTGCTGCAGTCACCACCCGACGCGACGGTCGCGTTCCGCGAGCGATCACTGGCCTTGCTGTGCATTGCCGGCTTGGGCGGCCTGCCGCAGGTGAGCTTGCCCCTCGCCACGTGGAACGGCTGTCCCCTGGGTCTGTCGATGATCGCCGCGCGCGGGAATGACGAAATGCTGCTGGAGATCGCCCGGCAACTTGATTTGCCGTAGGCGCGTTTCCGCCGTTATGAGATGGAGAAGAAGAACTCCTCGTACACGATCTTGACATCCTTCGACGCTCCTCGCGCTCAGCGCGGGCGCATCGCCGCGAACTCGGGCTTGGTCGCGGCCAGAATCTCCCGCACGGCCGTGCGATCGACGTCCGACAATCGCTGGAAATCCGGATTGGCGTCCGCTCCTCCGAGAACCACCCACAGGCGCCGGTAGACTTCCCTGCGGGCCACATCCGGCAACGCGTCGAAACTCTCCGAATAGATCAGGAAGCTCAGCGGATACTTGAACAATCGGTGCTCCAGATCGAAGTCCCGGAGCGACCGACCCGTGCGATCGCGCACACCCTGTCGCGCAAAATCCTCCGTGAAACCGGTGGTGCCGCGCATGACGCCGTCCAATGGCGCCTCGTCGACAAACAGCATCGCGCGCACCAAACGATCCACCGCGTACTTGAGTCGCGCCGCCGGTCCCGTGGAGTAATCGTCGGCCGTCGCGGTGCGTGCGCCATCCGCCGCTGGCGCGAAACGCAGCACGTCACGTGCGGCGTCGTGCGTGATGGTGATGAGATTGTGCACCGTCGTCTGGTGCACCAACACCATCAACGCCACGATGTCACTGTGCCCCGTGAGATGAATGGAGGGGTCGAACTTGTCCGACAGATCCTTGCGCGCGCTCTCGGTGGTGAGACTGAACTGCTTGCGATACTCTTGCTTGTCGTACACTTCGTGGCCGAGTTTCGGCGAAAACACATTTCCCGAGTGGCCTGTCGTGCCGTGCGTGCCCGTGACATACCACCCGCCAAAGCGCTGCTTCACCGGCGTGGCGTCGGTCGTGGTCCCTTCATGCGCACCGACAATCGGATAGCCATAACGATCAGCCAATGTCGACAGCACCATGAACCCCGGCACGCCGCCCGTGGCCGCCTTCGACTGGTGGCACATCAAACACGTCGTCGTTTCACGGGAGAACGTCGGTCGCGCACGCGGCTCATGACTCAGCGTGTAGAACACCGCGCCAGCCTTCGCATCCACCGCCGCAATCTCCAGGAAGTGGCTTTCCGGCACGTACCCGACGTACACGTCGTCGTTGAAAAAAATCGCGCGGGGAGTCCACGGCGCGATCTTGTCCGTTTGCAGGCTGGTGCGCGAGAACACGAGCCCTTGCGACGACAGCGGGATGTTCAACGCCTTCAACAGCGCCGGCAGATACCCGAACGTCGAGTCGCGCGCGAAGACCACGTCACCGGAGTTGATGCGCGCTTGCAGTCGGGCAATCGGATCGGACGGCGCGACGGAGTCGGCGAGGGGCGGCCTTGCGCCCGATCCCTGCGCATCGAGCGTGGTGGCCGACGCCACGCTGACCAGCATGGTCAGGAGCGCGACTCCGCTGAAAACCCGAGATGAACGCATGGCGCAAGACCGTGTGAAGAGGCGATCAGTGACCGACGGATCAGCCAGCCTGAAACAGGTATTCCGAATACAAGTATGCTCGCGTGCGCCTGAAGCGAACGCAATGGCGCGCTTCACTCCGCACACGTGTGTCCGAATTACCGCCTCGCCCGTACCACTTCGCGACGACCCAGTCCTTTGAATTGCACCTCGATGCTGGGGGCCTCAGCACCAGTGAATTCCGAGTCCATGGTCATGGTGTGGGCACCAGCGGCAACGACCGGGAGTGGCGCGGCCAAGGTATATCTCGACTTCGGTTTCCCCAGCGCATCATAGACACGCACGGTCGTCGTGCCATCGCACACCAGACTTTCGCCGTTCGCCAACTCGATTGGCAGCACGACCTCCGTGTAGCGATCCACCTGCATTCTGAGATTGCGCACCGACCCCGACTTGCCCTGCACGTTCAGGCGAAACTGCAGCGGTTGTTCAGTCCACTCCTGCCGCACCTCCCAGATGGTGTGCGTGGGTTCGCCCGGCTGTCGTTCCAGCTTCTCTCGTATGAACACCCCTGACACCGCGTACTGGAAGAGATTCCACTGGCCGTCTCCGGCGGACTCAAGATGGAATTCGTTCTTCGGGTCTTTGAGACGGGATTCCTGTGCGCTATCAAACGCGTGCTGCGTGCGCGCACGCTCCCATTCCCGGATGGCATCCAGCAGCGCCGGCGTGAGCGGGTTCTTCCGCAGCGCTGGCGGACGCGCCACCATCGCAAAGCCCGCCCGATAACCCGCCGCACGGGACAGCATCCACTCCATCTCGGCCAGCGTGGTGTTTTCGGTCAGCAGGTACCAGCCCAGCATATGCGGCATGTAGTTGCGATCGAACAATCCCTGATTGTCGATACGATACTGCTGCATGCTTTCCTTGAAACCGCCATACCAGGGCTCACCCCAATTGTAGTACGAGCCGATGTGCCAGTAGAACGTCTTGCTGGTGCTGGTGCCGTTGATCAGATCATGCCGCGTCTGGTCGAGGACGTCCTTGGCGAACACCGCCAGGGCATAATCGCCCTGACCGGATGCCAAGCCGCCCTCATGGCCGTCAAAATCAATGTGGTCGACGCCGGTGTCATTGAGGAAGTCGGCAAGGTTGCGCGCCACTTCGCGCTGCATGGCGAAGTTCGGGAAGAACACCTTGTAACTGTGATCGAACAACTTCCCCACGGTGTCGCCCGCACGGTGCGCCGACGCGGTGGTGCCAAACGCACCACGCTGACAATTCAGGAGCGTGAACGGTCTGGTAAGGGTGACCGATTGGTATTGAATGAGCTCTTTCCCGATCTTCACGGTATGGAGGTGATTCTCCTTCTCCTCGCGGAAGTACTCGGGCGATGCCACGACGATCTCGCGCTGCCCGGCATCTATGGGGCTCACCAGTGTCGACGATCCGGTCACGCTCAGCCGGTCATCCGGTACGGGCGTGACGTACGGATCGTTGGTGTTGATGAAGTTCGTCAGCGTGTGCACCCCAAAATGCAATCCGGCCGCGCGCGCTTTGTCGACCGCGACCTTCATCCCCTGCCGACCGTTGGGGAACTGCGTTTCCGACAACACGAAGTGCCCCCAACTCGCGAATGGCCCCTCGTGGTACAGCGAGAACAACCCGGCACGTTTGGCATACCCGATCATCTCATCAACATCGGACTCGCCAAACGAGGAAATCATGTACGACTTCTCGAATAGCGGCGACTTCCGGAACCACACACCGTCGATGGTTGGATGCGGCAGCCGCTCGGCGACCTCGATGCGTTCCAGGACGTCCAACGTCTCCGATTCCGCGCAGGTGAACAACGCAATGCTGCTGCCAACGACCGTTTCGCCGACGATGGCCGGCACGGGCATGTCCTTTTGATTGCCGCCCCAAGCATCCACCCGTCGAGCGCGATGGCGGTTGATGGAGTACGCCTGTAGCGCACTGCCTCCGGGCACGGCCACCGCGGCGATCCCCCGCGCCCAGGTACTCCCCTCGCTGTTCGGGAGGTCGCCGCCCAGCGTCTTCATGTTCAGGATTTGCAGCCCCACGGCCACGCGACCGTCGCGCACCACGCCAATCACCTCGCCGATCGTCTGCGTGACAGGGGTGACATACGGACCCCAAACCACGGCGTCGATCTTGCCTTCCGGGATCGCGCTGACGATCTCCAGCGCCAGATGCGTGGGTTCCTCGCGCACACGAACGACAATGCGCACACCGGTCGGGGCGTACTGCAGCGTCAACGTCTTTCCGCTTGGCGATGACGCCACCCTCATCGCGGTGGGCGCGTAACGCTTGGCGTCACTCACCAAGGTCAGCAGCGCGGCGTTGTGCTCCGCCATCAGGAAGTTCACATCCAAGACCGAATTGCGGAATGTGGTCAGTACGCCCCGTTTGTCGAGTGCGACTTGCAACGCGCCGGACGACAAGGCGGTCTGCGCACCGGTCAACGAAGCGGTTGCCTGCGACAGCATCGCGAGTGCAATCGTCGCGGTAATTCGCCTGTTCAGTCGTGTCATGTACGCGCCAGGATTCGGGGAAGGGATTTTCGTCTCACTAATATGCGCTCTGTCCCGCACCTCGTCCCTCTCCCATCAATGTGAAACCAATCTCCAACCCTTCCGTCGTTTCATGACTCTAAGAGTCGTGCCGACGTCCGGCGCCTCGCCACCGTTTCCGCGTCAGCGCCCATGCTCATAGCTACCCTCCTGTTCCAACTGGCCGTCGCCAGTCCGTCCACACCGCCGTCCGTAACGACGACGCGACGGGCGGCGATGACGGCACCCGACGCACCCGCCTATCGCCCGTCAATCGCACCGCGTGCACCGCAGATTGATGGCCGCGACAATGACGACATCTGGCAAACCGTTCCCGTCATCTCGGCGTTTCGTCAATACGATCCAACCGAAGACGGCGATCCCACGATGCGCACCGAGGCCCGCATCGCATACGACGCGCACAACCTCTACGTGTTGGTGCGTAGCTTCGACCCGCGCCCGGACAGCATCCTGTCCGTGCTGCAACGCCGCGACGGGCTGGCGCTCGCCGACGACATCATCATCGGCATCGACTCGTACAACGACAAGCGAACCGGCTACTTCTTCCGGCTGACCGCGGCCGGCACGATGGCGGACGGCTACATCTTCAACGATGGAGAGGAGGACTGGGGGTGGAACGCGGTCTGGCAGGGTGCCACCCGCGTGGATTCCCTCGGGTGGCTGGCCGAATTTCGTATTCCCCTCAGTCAGCTACGCTATGTGCCGCGCGACGTGAATACATTCGGCGTGCTGATTTCCCGACGGGTCGCGCGACGCGGCGAGCGAATGGCGTGGCCGGTGTTTCGCCGCTCGAAAACCGGCCACGTCAGCCAATGGGCCGACATCCCGGGTTTCAGCGGCCTCTCGGCCCCGCGCCGTGCGGAAATCATGCCATACAGTGTCGCACGATACGGCTACAAACCCCTCGGCGACGGCACGCCACGCAACGCCCCGAGCACCCAGTTCGGCGCCGACCTGAAGGTGGGACTGACCTCGAATGTCACGCTTGACGCCGCCATCAATCCCGACTTTGGCCAGGTCGAGGCCGATCCCGGCGTGCTCAATCTCAGTGCGTTCGAGCAGTTCTTTGCCGAGCAACGCCCGTTCTTCCTTGAGGGCAGCGGCATCTTCCGCTACGACATCGACTGCAATGACGGGCAGTGCACGGGCCTGTTTTACTCCCGTCGTATCGGGCGGTCGCCGCAGTTGGGCGATCGCTACGGCGACGCGTCGTCGCCCCAGCAGTCGAGCATTCTGGGCGCGGCCAAGGTCACCGGTCGGCTCAGCAAGGGTCTCTCCATCGGCCTGCTGAACACCGTCACCGATCGCGTTCGTGGAAACCAATCGCGCACCATTGAGCCTCGCACCAACTACGGGGTCGTTCGTTTGCAGCAGGATTTGCGCGGCGGAAACTCCGGCATCGGATTGATGCTCACGAATACCTCGCGACAACTGGACGAATGGACGCGTGATGTCCTCCGCGGCGGCGCGTGGACCGGAGGCCTCGATGCCCGGCACCGGTTTGCCGGAAACACCTGGGAACTCTCGGGCCAATTGGCGGGCAGTCGGGTCACCGGCTCGGCTGCCGCAATCGCGCGCACGCAACGTTCCAACGTGCATCTGTATCAACGCAGCGACGCCGCGCACCTGCAATTCGATAGTGCCCGCACCTCGATGACCGGCTCACTGGCGCAGATGTCCATCAACAAGCAGGGCGGCGGCATCGTGCGCTTCAACGGCAGCGCGTGGTATCTCACGCCGGGATTCGAGATCAACGACCTCGGGTTCCGCACGCGTGCTGACGAGACGGGCGCATCCGCATGGATGGGCATCCGACCCAACAAGCCCTTCAGCATCTTTCGCCGGGGCGGTCTCAACTTCAATGCGTACTCGACCTTCAATACCGAAGGCCTGTCCATCGGGAACGGTGGCAATATCAACGCCAACGGGCAGTTCCTGAATTTCTGGAACGGGTATATCGGCACCGGCGTCAACAACGCGTTCGCCACCTATTCCGATCGGGATGCGCGCGGCGGACCCGCCGTTTTCGACCCGCGTCGCCTGCAGATGTGGATGGGCGTGGAGGGCGACAGTCGGAAGTCACTCGCTCCAAGCCTGAATGCCAGCGGCGGGCGTCGCACGGACGGCCTCGGCAGCAGCTGGAACCTCAGTGCCGGTGCACAGTTCCGCGTGGGCGAGCAACTCAATGGCAGCGTGAAGCTGGGCTATGGTCGCAACATCGACGATCAGCAATGGATTGGGAACTTCACCGATGCCGGAACGACGTCGTACACCTTCGCGCGCTTCTACCAGTCCACCAGCTCCGTCACCTTTCGACTGAACTACACCATCACCCCGGCCTTGAGCCTGGAGAGCTACCTGCAGCCGTTTGTCAGCGTGGGCGAGTACACCGACTGGCGCGCGTTGCAGGATAGTCGCTCGCCTGACGAGGCAAGACGATTCCGCCCGTACACGTCACGCGGAGCACCCGATGGATTCCGCTTTGGCCAGCTGCGCAGCAACAATGTCGTGCGCTGGGAATATCGTCCAGGATCGGTGCTGTTCTTTGTCTGGACGCAGGGCCGAGACACCTTCACCGATGGCCCCAACGACTTCGGCCTGCAGCCGGGATGGAACGATGTGCTGGCGCAGCGACCGCAGAACGTCTTCCTGATCAAGGCCAGCTACTGGCTGGGACGGTAGCGCATTGGTGGGTCGTAGCCCAGACGGCCCGCCTATCGCGGCGCTATGTTTCCGCTCGGTCCGCCGGATGCCCTGCCAACAGGCCGCGGGCCCAACGCTCACCTCGAAAAAGGGAACTGCATGTCTGGGTATGGAGGCAAGGAACTGGCCAAGGCGTTCCGCACTGTGCGGAACAACACGCTGCAGATCGCCGAGGACATTCCGGCGGACCAGTACGATTTCGTACCGGCACCAGGGTTGCGCTCAGTGGGTGCGCTCCTGACGCACATCGCGATGACGGCAAAGCTCCAGGAAGACTTCCATCGGACGCGTCGCCTGACCACGCTGCAAGGTTACGACTTCCCGGCCATCATCGGCGCGCTCGCGGCCGAAGAGCAGAAGCCGCGTTCGAAAGAGGACATCATCGCGCTCCTCAAGGGCGAAGGCGAGCAATTCGCGTCGTGGCTGGAGTCGCTGTCACCGGAATTCCTGGACGAAACGTACGGCGATCACACAGGAGCGAACCCGCGCACGCGGTTTGAAGGATTGTTGTCGCCCAAAGAACACGAGATGCACCATCGCGCGCAGCTGATGCTGGCCCAGCGCCTGATGGGCATCGTGCCGCACCTGACGCGCGCCATGCAGGCACGGATGGCGGCGCGACCCTGAGCGTCAGTTTCGTAGGACGACGCGGCGTACAGGACGTCTAGAACCAGGCGTCCTGCATGTCGAACGGGATCGCGTCCGCCCGCTCCAGCAAGTCGGCCAGCGGCACCGTTCGCGGTAGCTCCCAGCCAAACCAATAGCGCGCGGCCTGCACCTTGCCGCGGTAGAAGGCGTCGTCAGCGGCATGTGTCGACGACGCCAGCGCGCGTGTCGCCACCACCGCCTGACGCAGCCACAGCCAGGCAATCACCGTGCGACTCACCAAATCGAGATACGCACTGGCATTGGCGAGCGCGCGGGCCGGTTCCGCCTTGACCACGAGCAACGCGGCCGTGACGCGCTCAAGCCGCGTCGCCGCATCGGAGAGTTGCATGCCGAGTGCCGCCAGCGACTGATCGGCAGCGGTCGCCGCGGCCACCTCGTGCATGCGCGCGAGGAGGGACTGGAATCCCGTGCCGTTATCCTGTCGCACCTTCCGGCCAAGGAGATCGAGCGCCTGCACGCCGTTTGTCCCCTCGTGAATGGGATTGAGTCGATTGTCGCGATAGTACTGCTCAATGGGATATTCGCGCGCGAAGCCGTAGCCGCCCAGCGTTTGCATTGCCAACGATATGGCCTCCTGCCCCGCTTCACCAGGCCACGCTTTGGCGATCGGAGTCAACATCTCCAGCAGCGCGGCGGCGGTGTGTCGCGCCGTGTCATCGGTGGCTGTTCGCTCCTCATCAACCAGGTGTGCGCACTCGAGAATCAAGGATAAGGCCCCCTCGGCGATGCTCTTCTGCGCCAGCAGCATGCGGCGTACATCGGGGTGCTCGATGATGGCCACGGGTGGACGCAGTGGATCCTTCTCGCCCGCCAATCGCCCCTGCATACGCGTGCGCGCATACGACAAGGCGTGACGATACGCCGCATAGGCCATGGCGGTTCCGGCACGGCCAACGCCAATCCGCGCTTCGTTCATCATCTGGAACATGCACGACAAGCCCCGATGGGGCTGGCCCACCAGTTCCCCGATGCACTCGGTGTGTTCGCCGAAGTTCAGGATCGTGCTGGTGGTCCCTCGCCACCCCATCTTGTGAATGAGGCCGCCCAATACCACGCCATTGGCGATCCGCTCGCCGGTGGCAGACGCGCGATAGCGTGGCACCAGCATCAGGGAAATCCCGCGCACGCCTTCCGGAGCGCCGGCGAGGCGCACCAGCACCATGTGCACGATGTTCTCCGACATTTCGTGCTCGCCGCCGGAGATCCACATCTTGGTGCCCGTAATGCAATAACTGTCGGCGGGATACCCGGCACCGGCCGGCGTCGCCTGCGTGCGCAGGTCGGCCAGTGACGACCCCGCGTCGGGCTCCGTGAGGGCCATCGTGCCAAAGGCCCGTCCGGTCAGCAGCGCTTCCAGATACTGTTCGCGTTGTGCCGGGGTGCCAAAGGTGCGAACGAGATTCGCTACGCCCGTGGTGAGCATGGCATACGACGACGTGGCGACGTTCGCCGCATCGAACCAGAGCATCGCAGCCGTGGCCACCACATGCGGCAATTGCATGCCGCCATCGGCGTAGTCATGCGCAGCCGCAATGAAGCCGGCGTCGGCAATGGCGGCCACTCCGCGCTGCACGGCGTCCGGCGTCACCACTCGGCCGTCCTGTACGAACGGCTCCTGCTCGTCGCTCTCACGACGATGCGGCAGCAGGTGAGTTTCCGCGATCCCGCGCGCGGTGGCAATTACGGCGTCAAACGTCTCCCGTGAATGATCGGCATAGCGCTCACGGCTGGTGAGCGTATCAACCGCCAGCACCTCGTACAGCTGGAATTCGAGATCGCGGGAACTCAGCATCGAGACGGTCATCGACGCTATTGCGGGCCCATTAGGAACAGCCCGAGTAGAAACGACACGGCGTTCATCACGACCGACGTGAGGAGCACGCGATGGTCCCGGCGCAGGGCGTACACCAGCAGCTTCCACTCGGTCACAACCACCACGGTCTCAAACGCCAGCAAAGCGGCCAGATACCAGCCGCGCTCCAGCTCTCTCACCTCCAGCGCCGCCAGTGCAAACGACAAGATCGGATAGGTGAAGACACTCGCCAGCGCGACGGCGGCCAACTCCTCTCGGCGACGGAATCCGAAGAGTGCGGCAATGGGCACCTCAATGACGATGGTGCCCACCAAGGCCACGGCATAGTATAGGAAGCCCATCACTTCTTTCCTGCCCGGATAGCCCGCAGCGCCAGCCAGGAGAGGCCTGAAACGACCAAGACGATCGCGACGCCGACCACCAACTCCGCAGGACTGAGACCCCGGTCAAACGGTGTGGCGACCACGTCAGCGCGTGCGACACGCGGCGCAAGCACCGAGATACATCCCCAGGTGATCCCCGCCGGCAACCAATGACGCCTCTCTCTCATGAAGCGATCCTCCGTGCCCGGTGATTTACGTTGGCGAGGCGATCTGCACGCGCCGTAGTGCTGCGGTCGTTAACAGTGACGCTCGACGGAATCCGAAATAGAGCGCGCCGCAGGCCAATGGTAACGCCAGCAGGCCTGAATTGCGCGGGAGTGTGGACGCGGACGCGCCCACCAGTGCGGGGAGTCCCCCGGCAATCAGCGCCAGCGACACCAGGCCAAAGGCGAAGGCCGGATGTGCCCGAAGTCTGTTGAAAGTGACGGTGGAGGCGACCGGAATCGCCAGGTTCAGCAACACCGCACCAAACACGCCAAGTATGACATGCGTTGCGCCGCTCATGAGCAACGGAATGGCCGCCAGCAGTCCACCCAACGCGATGAGTCGCCATCCGAATGTGTCGGCCAGCACGCCACCTGCGGCGCGGCCAATCGCCACACCCGTCACCACCACGATGGCCAGTGATGGCGTTGACTGCCAGGGAAACCGGAGCGCGAAGCCGGCAAACGACACCAGCGCGATAGAGAGCAGGACAAACAATACCGGGGCGTCTGTATCACGCGCATCGACATTCGACGAGTCCACGTCGCGTGGTGGCTCCGACAGGGTGGACGACACGGCGGCAAGCACCAGAAGCGCACTCCCGCCGATCCACGAATGCGTCAGGGCGTGAGATCCCAGGGTCGTTCCCGCAAACACACCGAGCGCCCCCGGCGCTGCAAAGAGCCCACTCGGCCCCGCGCGTCCCGGCATGAGGCGAAAGCTGATACTGCCGGCACCAACATGAAACAGGGCATTGCCAATCCCCAGCGCGACTACGGCCTCAAATGGGCGGCCGGCAAAAAGCACCGATCCGCAGGCGACCAGCGCGCTGCCGGCCATTGCCGCGTGCCGCGCCGAGTCGCGCGCATCGACGAGCAGGCCCAATAGCGGGCGTGACGCGAACGAAATCAGCCCGTAGGCCAGCAGCAGCGGGGTCCCCGGTGAGCGCCCGTCGCGTTCGAGTATCGCAAACACGGTCGCCGCGCCGATGGCGTCGATCAGGAAGTGCAGCAAGCCATAGACAGCGAGCGACGCGCGCACAGTCCGAGCATGCATGGAAAGGTCGTGGCGGGTGACCGGGCGATGAAAGCGGAGTGCGGCAACGATACCGGTTCATTGCGGACTGTCAAGGAAGCTGTCCCATGGCGCGACCCGTTTCAGTATGGCATACTCGGCGGCAACACGAAGCGCCGACGCAAACTCCGGTGGAGCCCCATGACCCTGTTGACCGTAGTCCGCATCGCAACTCTCGCGGCAATCACGCCGGTCATGCTCTCAGCGCAACCCGATCGCGGCGCGACTGGCATGCGCGCCGATGTTGCGCGCGCGGCGTCGACGATCATGGCGCCGCCAATGCTGGCAGACATCGCCATGCTCGCGTCCGATGCCTTCGAGGGGCGCTCACCGGGTACCCGCGGCGAGGACTCCAGTGTGGCATTTCTGCAGCGTGCGTTCCGAGGTATCGGACTCAAGCCCGGCAATCCGGATGGCACCTACATCCAGCGGGTGCCGCTCGTCGGGACGACGTCGATGATCGACGCGCGTGTCACAACGCAGGGCACCACGAAGACGCTCAAGCCGCTGGACGAGATTGTCGCCTGGTCCTTGCACCCTGAATCGCTGGTGTCGGTGAAGTCCACCGGCATCGTCTTTGTTGGCTATGGAGTGGTGGCGCCGGAATACCAGTGGGATGACTTCAAGGGCGTTGATGTGCGCGGCAAGGTGGTGATCATGCTGGTGGGTGATCCGCCCATCCCCGATGTCCGCGATACCACGCAGTTGGACAGCACGATGTTTCGCGGCAAGGCCATGACGTACTACGGTCGATGGACCTACAAGTACGAAATGGCGGCCGAACGCGGCGCGGCCGCGGTCCTCCTCGTACATCAGACAGGTCCGGCGGGGTATCCCTGGACCACCGTGCAGAGCAATGCGCGCGAAAAACTGGAGATTGCCAACGGTCCGGCGCATGCCAAGGTGGAAGGATGGATCCACCTCGATGCGGCGAAGCGCCTCTTTGCCGAGAACGGCAAGGACTTTGTGGCGCTGGAGCGGACGGCACGGACGCGTGCGTTTCGTCCCGTCACGCTTGGCAGCACCGCGGCCATCACGGTGCACAACACCGTTCGACGCATGGCATCGCGCAATGTGGTGGCGCGCCTGGATGGCGCGGACGCGACGGTCAGGAACGAGTACGTGGTCATGTCGGCGCACTGGGATGGATACGGTATCGGCCGTGCCATCAACGGCGATTCCATTTACAACGGCGCCCTCGACGATGCCACCGGCGTGGCGTGGCTGCTGGCGCAAGCGCGCGCGTTCAAGGCGCGAACGATGCCACCCAGGCGCACGATCATCTTTCTCGCGGTGACCGCCGAAGAGTCGGGATTGCTGGGGTCCCGCTGGTACGGCGCCCATCCACTGTACCCGCTCGCGAAGACACTCGCCAATATCAACATGGATGCGATGAACGCGTATGGCCGCACCAAGGCGATTGTCAGTCTGGGTGTCGGCCAATCATCGCTGGAAGACATCCTGGCGCAGGAAGCGGCCAACGACACGCGGGTGGTGAAGCCCGATCCGGAATCCGAGAAGGGCTACTTCTATCGGGCCGATCATTTCGAATTCGCGCGCCAGGGCGTGCCCGCGCTGTCGTTCCTGTTCCCCGGTACCGATTATCTCGACAAGCCTGCGGGCTACGAGCAGAAGGTGCGCGGCGACTACATCGCACGCGACTACCACAAGCCAAGCGACGACGTGAAAGCCGACTGGGATCTGGCCGGTATCGTGGAGGACACGCGCCTCACGTTTCGCGTGGCCAGTACAGTGGCGGACGGCAGCGTATGGCCCACATGGAAGGCGGGCTCGGAGTTCCGGGCCCGGCGTGAACGGGCCTTGGGGACTCGGCGGTAGCCACCGTGATGCGACGCCTGTTGCGCCTCATCGCGCTCGTTCCGCTGCTGGTGTCGGCACCGGCTCACGCGCAATCGACTGCGGCGCTGCCGGTCGACCGCGTCCTGGCGCTGGTTCGTGAACGACACGTGCTGCGCGACAGCACTGACTGGACCGCCGTCGAACGCGGCGTCCGTGCGGCGGTCGGACGGGCGCGATCCCGCGCCGATTCCATCGATGCGTTGCTGCAGTTGTTCGTGTCGCTGGACGACGTGCATAGCGCGCTGATCGTGAGCGGCCGGTCCTACAGCCATTATCACGCCATGGATGGTGCGCGCGGCGACAGCCTGCGACAGCTCATGGGACGCGCGCAATCTGTCGCCTCGCCGCAGTACACGCAAATGCTGTCCAACGTGGCGTACGTGCGACTGCATCATGTGGCACCAACGGGCGCTGACGCCGCGCCCGTCGCCGCAGCCATTCGGAGCGCGTTGTGCACGCTCGTCGCACAACGTCCACGTGGTGTCATCCTGGACCTTCGGCTGAACACCGGCGGCAACATGTATCCGATGCTGGGTGGATTGGGTCCGCTCCTCGGTGATGGGCCTATCGGCGGCGAGGTCGATGCCACGGGGCGCATGGTGCGGTCCTGGACTATCGTCGGAGGGAACTTCGAACAGGCCGGTGCCGCGCGCACAGGGTTGCGGCAAGACTGCCCGGCAGCGGCAACGTTGCCTGTCGTGGTATTGATTGGCCCGCTGACCATCAGTTCGGGCGAGGCGGTTGCGGCGGCCTTTCGGGGAAGACCGCGAACAGCGCTTCTTGGCGAGTCACCCGAGCCAGGGTACAGCACGGCGAATGGGTGGTTTCCGATAGACGCCGATGTCACGCTCAATCTGTCCACCGAATTCCTCGTTGATCGGCGCGGGGTGGTCGTGCGACGCACGGTGGCGCCGGACCAGGTGGTACGCGGGTGGGACTTCGACCAACTGGACCGCGATCCGGTCGTTCTCGCCGCGATCGCATGGCTGGGTAGAAATCGCTGACCCGCGAGTCGGTCGGCTTGTGCCCCTAGGGCGCTGGCGGTCCGGCGAGTAGTTTCGGCCCGATCCGCAGGCGCGCACGCCTTCCCGCCGCCTGCTCTCCCTATTCGCCGTTCGGAGCATTCGTGAGCCAGTCCCCAGGCTTTTCCTCTCGTTGGGCGATGATGCTCGCCATGCTCAGTATGGCGGTCGGCACCGGCAACATCTGGCGCTTCCCCCGCATCGTTGCCAACAACGGCGGTGGTGAATTCCTGGTGGCGTGGGTCATCTGTCTTTTCACGTGGTCCATTCCGCTCATCCTCATTGAGTTCGGAATGGGACGCATGACACGACTCGGCCCGGTTGGCGCCTTCGTGCGCACACTCGGCCGGAAATCGGCGTGGATGGGCGGCTTCATTGCGTTTGTCGCCATCGCCATCATGGCCTACTACTCGGTCGTCACCGGATGGACGTTGCGCTATGCACTGGCCGCGGGGCTGGGCCAACTCACTGGCGAGAACTCGGTGAGCTTCTGGCGGACATTCTCCACCACCACGGCGCCGGTGCTGCCGCACATCCTGTCCATTCTTGGCGCCACGTTCATTGTGGCCAAAGGCGTCAAAGGCATCGAGCGCACCACGACGATCCTCATGCCAATTCTGATTGGCTTGATCCTGATCCTGACCGTTCGCGCGCTCATGTTGCCAGGCGCCGGCGCGGGCCTCGACTATTTCTACGGCGTCGATTGGCATCGCCTGAGCGATGCGAACATCTGGCTGCAAGCACTCACCCAGAATGCCTGGGACACCGGCGCCGGCTGGGGACTCGTCCTGACGTACGCGGCATACATGCGCCACAATGAGGATACGGCACTCAACGCCTTCATTCTCCCGGCCGCCAACAATCTGGTGTCGTTGTGCGCGGGCATGATGGTGTTCTGCACCGTGTTCACCGTCATCCCGCAATTGGTCTCGTCCATCGCCAGCAACCCGCAGGCACTGGCCGATTTCCCCGACCTGCAGAAAGCGGTGGCCGAAGGCGCCGCCCTTAATGCCGATCTGGTGCAGCGCACGATTTTCGGTGCGGGCAACGAAGGGGTCACGTTCATCTGGATTCCGAAACTGTTCTCCACCCTGCCGGCGGGTGGCCTGTTCATGACCTTCTTCTTCCTCGCGCTCTTCTTTGCGGCGTTCACCTCGTTGATCTCCATGGTGGAGTTGGGCACGCGCGTGTTGCTCGACATGGGATGGACCCGCGCACGTGCCGTGTGGGTGGTTGGCGCATTCGGACTCATCATCGGCTTGCCGTCCGCATTCTCACTGAACTTCCTGCACAACCAGGACTGGGTGTGGGGCGTCGGTCTCATGCTCTCCGGACTGTTCTTTGCCATCGCCGTCATTCGCATGGGGCCGGCAAAGTTCCGCGCCGAGCAGATCAATCACCAGTACTCCAATATCCGTGTGGGCGCGTGGTGGGATCTGTGTATCCGCTATCTGGTGCCGTTCGAAGCCATTGCGCTGATGGCCTGGTGGATGTGGCAGGTGCGTGGACCCGGCGCGCTGGATCCGTTCGGGATCGAGAACATCGGCACGATCATTCTGCAGTGGTCCATCGCCATCGCCTTGCTGCTGCTGTTCAACAAGACGCTCGCCAAGGTGAATCCGGTGGAAACGGCCGAGATGGACGCTGGCCGCATGCCGCCGAGCATCCCGTGACGCGTCGGGGCGTCTTCGCGGCCGTCGCCTTGGCGCTCGCGCCAGTGGCGTTTGCACCGATGACAGCGAGCGCGCAATCGGCTCCGCGCTGGGAGGCGTACGCCATTCGCTACGCCACATTGCCGGCGTTCCGGGTGTCGGGACTTGTCGCCGGCGCCGACACCGCCCGGCGCATCGACGCTGACTGCATGATCTGGCTGTTGAAAGGCCCAAGTGGCCGCACGGTACTGGTTGATGCCGGCTTCAAGCGCGCCGATCTCATCGCGCGTTGGAAACCCACCAACTACGTTCGACCCGACTCGGCGGTGATGCGCGCCGGCGTCAACGCCGGCGACATCACTGACGTCATCGTCTCGCACATTCACTGGGATCACTTCGACGGCGCCGACCTGTTCCCCAACGCGAAGATCTGGATCCAGCGTGACGAAGTGGAGCATCACATAGACTCGACCGGCAAGGTGCTCGATCGCGCCATTGACGGGCCCGATGCGGCCATGCTGCACATGCTGCGAACGGCCGGGCGCGTGGCGTATGTCGATGGCGACGCCCGGGAGATCCTGCCCGGTATCATCGTGTATACGGGTGGCAAGCACACGTTCCAGTCGCAGTACGTTGGGGTGCACACGGCACAGGGCACGGTGATCCTCGCGTCGGACAACATGTACCTGTACGAGAACCTCGATCGACAGGTCCCGATTGCGCAGACGCTGGACGCCGCGTCAAACCTCGCCGCGCAACGTCGAATGGTGACACTGGCCTCGTCGCCGCGACTCATTGTGCCGGGGCACGACCCGGCCGTGCTCGCGCGGTTTGGGACCGTCGCACCCGACGTCGTGCGAATCAAATAACCGAACGGTCGTCAGCGAAAGGCAATGTTCCACACGGCGGCACCACCGCCCGCCGTCGGCACCACCTGCGCCGGCAACAGCCACCGTTCCACGCGCCCGCGCGGTCCGTCATGGTGCCGTCGCACGACCATGCGCCCCGCAACGGTCCCGATGCCCGCCGCCGCCACCACGTCGCTGGCCCAATGCGCATCGTGATACATGCGCGAGATTCCCACCAGGGAGGCGCTACCGAACAGTATTGGGGCAACGACATATGCTACGCGCGGATGACGTGTCGCCAATACCGAGCGCGCCAGTTCCGCGCTGACCGCCGAGGCGGCCGCAAAGGCGACGGTGGTGTGACCCGACGGGAATGAGGTGTAGCCCGAGGCACCACTGGCCGGACGAAACACATCGGCATCGTCGTTGCGCACCAGATTGGGACGCGCGCGCCCGACCAGCTGCTTGAGTACTGCCGACGTGGCACCGCTGAACAGCGCGGCCTCCGAGGCATGCAAGCCCACGTCGGCCAATGTCGGTCGGTGCGCCAGTCGGCCCACGGCAAACGATCCCACGGACAGCAGCAGGGTTCCGGGATCACCAAGCGCGCGAATCGCCCCTGCCGTCCTGTCGACCGTACGGCTCTCATGCAACGATGTGCGTTCGAACTGTCGGGCCAAGCGCGAGTCGAACGGTGCCGCAGCCACCACGCCCAGCGCGAAGGCGCCGAACGTCCACCATTCGCGGGTGATGACCACGCCGCGGTTTGACGTCTGCGGCACGTCTTGCGCCCATGCGGCCGCCGCCGTCGACAGCAGGCATCCGACCAGCGCGACGGCGCACCATGCCGCAGAAAACACCGCGAATCGCAGACGCTGGTGGGTCCGGCGGCTTGGACCGCAAGGGCGTGGCGCAATCAGGGAGCAAGGCATGGGCGGGGGAAAATTACTAGATTCCCGTGTTCACCCCAACGGAGTACGCGTCATGGATGTGCGTGACAGCAATGGCAACCTGCTCGGCGACGGGGATTCCGTCACGGTCATCAAGGATCTCAAGGTCAAGGGCACCTCGGTCACGCTCAAGCGGGGTACGCTCATCAAGAACATCCGCCTCACCGGCAGCACAGGTGAAATCGAGTGCAACGCCGACAAGGTGAAGGGGCTGGTGCTCAAGACGGAGTTCCTCAAGAAGGCCTGACGTCAGTGACCAATTCACCGAATCTGCTTGAAGGTCGGCGCGTGAAAGTGGCGTTTGTCGGCACCCATGGTGTCGGCAAGACGACGCTCTGCTTCGACCTCGCCGCGCAACTCAAGCGACTCGACCTGGGGGTGGATATCGTCAAGGAAGTGGCGCGCCGTTGTCCGCTGCCAATCAACGAAGGCACCACCTACGACGCGCAGGCGTGGATTCTGCACACCCAGATTGCCGAGGAAATCGAGGCGGCGGCGGCGTACGAAGTGGTGGTCTGCGACCGTTCGGTACTCGACAACTACGCGTATCTGGTGGCCCGCGTGGGGCGCCGTTCCGAGCTCGACGCGCTGGTGGCCGACTGGGTGCGCGGCTACGACGTGCTGTTCAAGGTGCCGATACTCGGCGCACCGTCGTTTGACGGTAAGCGCGCGGTGAGTCCAAGCTTTCAGCTGGAGATCGATGTGATCATCGATCAGTTGATCACGGCGTTCGATGTGCCCGTGCAATTTCTTGATCCGGCCGATCGCGATGGCTGGACGTTGCGCGTGCTGGAGTGCCTCGGACTCCCTACTCAGCCACCGCAAATCGACCTGTTCTCGCGCGCGACCTGACGGGTGGCCGGGCTACTGCGGTAACGCGAACGCCACCAGCGTCGCCTGCGCACCAGCACCCGTTGCGATGACCACGTATTGACGGCCGGCGCGACTGCGGTAGGTCATGGGATTGGCATAGGCAATCTGGCCCAAATCATGCTCCCATACCGTGGCACCGGTTTTCGCATCAATCGCGTACAGCACGCGACCACCGCCGCTGATGAACAGCAAGCCGCCCTTGGTGACCAGCGCGCCCGGCGAACCCGCCACACCCAGTTTATCCGGAAGCGCCACGCCCGCCAGCGCCGGGTGCTGCCGATAGGCCGGTGTATCGCCCAACGTGACTTGCCATCGGTGTTCACCGGTGTTCAGGTCGATGGCGGTGAGATTGCCATACGGTGGCTTGTTGATCGGTAAGGTGCGACCACGACCAGCCGTGCCTTCCGGACCATCGCGCAACGTCACGCCCAGCGTGGAGTTGGCGAGATCGACCATGTATGGTGCATCTACGGTGTCGCTGCCAGTGGTGCGCGCGCGCAGCGCGAAGAGCGCAGGGGAGTTGGTACCCTTCACGTACAACCAACCCGTTTCCGGATCGACGGCGGCGCCGCCCCATCCTGATCCGCCAATGGCGCCGGGGTTCACCGCCGTGCCCTTCACCGACGGTGGGGTGTACAAGGGCCCAATCACATACTTCGACAGTTCCTCCAACGCAGCCGCCCTCAACGCCGGCGTGAAGTCGATGACGTCGTTGGCGGTGAATCCCTGTCTCGTGAACGGGGCGGGCTTCGTGGGAAATGGCTGCGTCGGCCACACCACTTCACCGGGCACGTCGCTGGGTGGCACGGCGCGCTCCTCGATGGGCCACACCGGTTCGCCGGTGACGCGGTCGAACACGAACACGAATCCCTGTTTCGTTGGCACCGTCACTACATCCACACGCTTCCCGTTGTGCGTAATCGTCACAAGATTGGGAGGCGCTGGCAAATCATAGTCCCACAGCCCGTGATGCGTGAGTTGATAGTGCCACACGCGCTTGCCGGTACGCGCGTCGAGACACACAATGGATTCGGCGAAGAGATTCGCCCCCTGGCGTTCACCGCCGTACCAGTCGTTGCTGGGCGTCCCCACCGGCAGATACACCAGTCCGCGGGCACTGTCCACGGTGAACGGCGCCCACACGTTCGTGTGTCCTTCGTACACCCAGGCGCTGTCGCGCCATGTGTCATTGCCCAGTTGGCCGGGCCGCGGCACGGTCTGGAAGCGCCACACGCGTCTCCCCGTGCGCACATCGTACGCTTGCACGTCGCCCGGCGGATCGCCGCGATACACCAGCCGATCACCGACGCCATTGCCGACGATCACCAGATTGCCCCACACCACGGGAGGTGACGTGTTGGTGTAGTGTTCCGGGCGCACCGGACGTGATAGTTGCGCCGTGAGATCCACCATGCCGTGGTCGCCGAACCCGGGAATCTCACGACCCGTGGCCGCGTCCAAGGCAAACAGTCTCCAGCGCGAGTTGATGAACACGCGCCGCTCGCGGCCATTGGTCCAGGTGGCCACTCCACGATGCACAAAGCCCGTGCCATTGCTGGGTTGACCGTACGTCTTCCATGCTTGCGGATCAAACGCCCACAGTTCGCGCCCCGTCGTCGCGTCAAGCGCGATAACGCGATTGAACGGCGTGGAGAAGAACAGCGTGTCATGAATGGCCAGCGGCGTCGCCTGAAATTGCCCCGCGCGCGCCGCCTTTTGCCCTTCGCGCGCCGCGATCGGCTCCTCATTGTTTCGCCACGTAAAGGCCACGGCGAGCGACGCAACGTTGCCGCGGTTGATGTCGGTGAGTGGCGAATACTTGAGGCCGCCCGCATCGTTGCCGTACGCGGGCCAGTCCACGGTAGCCCGCGGAAGCGTGGCCGCCTGCGCCCGAACGCGCGACGCGTCCGCGCCAAGGAGGACGGCCATGCTCGTCAGCAGCCACGCGGTCGCGGCGCGAGAAACGAATCGGCGGGAATGGGTCATGGGCGGAATCTGGGTCCGGATTGCGCTTTGTGCATCTGGCCCACATCGTCTTGAGATTGATCGCAGGCGCGCGAACCGCAGACGCCCGACCAGGAGTGAGCCATGCACCCGTTCCTCTACCATGAAGGGCAGCGTGATGTGCAGCGCGAAGCGAACTCCGTTCAATGCGCTGACAATCTCTCGACGTGGGTTGGACCGGTAGTCGACTACGCCAACGAGGCCGATTTGGTGGTGCTGGCGAGCGCCACGCCGGACACACTGCACGTCGCCGCGCTTTCCGGGCCCGCCCCGCTCGTGTCCGCGGCCGGGCATGCGGGCGCGATCGCGGTATCCATGACCAGTGCGCTGGTCGACTTGCTGCCGATCGAACGCCCGTGGGGGGGCATCGTGATCAATCCCGCAACCGCGCGCCGCTCACGGGTTGCCGGTCATCCGCAGCTGCATGGCTCGCTCGTGGAAGTCCCGTGTGGCGTCGCGTTTACGAATTGTCGCAAGTACATGACGCCTACCAGCAGCACCGGCGCGTCCCGACATCTTGGTCCGACGGCTCAGGAACGTCGCGCGCCGGATGATCAATGGGTCGTCGACACCATTGCTCGCGGCGAAACGGCCTTTCTGGTGACCGTGACGCCCGAGGGCGTCGCCGATGTATCCCATCGCGGTGGACAGCCGGGATTTCTCCGCTATGACGCGGTCAACAGCGCCATCAACTGGACCGAGTATCTGGGCGACGGGATGTTCGTGAGCACCGGGAACCTTCGCCGATCCAGGAGATTTGCGCTCCTCGTTCTCGACTACGAGTCGGGCGACGCCGTTCGCCTTGATGGCGAGGCGAACTACACCAACCTGCGGCGCGATCGGCACGAACGCGTGGACGCGTTGCTACAGGCCTCGGAGCCTTTTCCCGTACAAGGGACCATGGAGGCGACGGTTCACTATGCGTCGCGCCTGGTGCAGTTCTGCCAGCCTCGCGTTCGCGTCGAACGACGGACGCGAATCACCTCAGCCGACACGACCGCGGTGCAACATCCGCAGTAGCCGGCCGGCGCCCTACTTGTGCCGGAAGATGATGCGGCCGCGGGCCAGATCGTACGGCGAAACCTCAACCGTAACCTTGTCACCGGCGAGAATGCGGATGCGATACTTGCGCATCTTGCCGGCCACCGTGGCCAGCAGTTCGTGGCCGTTGTCGAGTCCGACGCGAAACATCGCGCTGGGCAGCACGTCGTTCACGACCCCTTCGAATTCGAGCGTTTCCTGTTTCATGCGTGGCCTCAGTCGAGAGAGATCGACGCAACGGGCAAATCCGTTTCGTCGTCGTGCAGAGCGGCCAGTCTACGGACGGATCGTTCGGCCAACGTAACCGAACTGACGCCGTCGACATCCGCGATACCCGATCGCCACGACCATGTGGCTTCACTCGCAGCCGCTGCCACCAGTGTTTCCTCCCACAAGATTGTCGGCGGGATGACCACTCGACGTCGGGCGGAATATTCGGTAGGCTCGCCGCCGCTTTTCGCGATGGTGCCGCGCCAGAGAATGAGCAACAGTTCGCCGTTGGCGGTATTCTCGGCGCCCTTTCGCAACCAGACCATGGTCAACGCGACCGGGCCCAATTGCACGATACAACGTTCCGGTGACTGGCGAATAATGGGTGCCAGCTCCGGCTTCAATTTTGCCTTCGTCCCCACGTCCGCCACAATGGCGGCAATGAGACGGGCATACTCACGCGCAAAGGCGGCCTGACCACGATGCGTGGCCAGGAACGCCTGAGACGGCGCGAAGTCACCGCGATCGGCGATCGCGTCCTGCGGTGACTCGAGCGTCATTACAGCTGCCTCAGCGGCTCATGCGCGAGACGTTCTCGGCGGCCGGACCCTTCTGGCCAGCGACCATGTCGAACTCAACCGTCTCGCCGTCGACCAGCGTCTTGAAGCCGCTGCCCTGGATGGCCGAGTGATGGACGAAGCAGTCCTTCTGGCCGTCGGACGGCGTGATGAAGCCGAAGCCCTTGGCGTCGTTGAACCACTTAACTGTGCCGGTCATGCGCATCGTAATGCTCCTGAAAAAAAATGGTGTACTGAAGTCGGAGCACGGCCCTGGGACCTGATGCAAAACGAAACCGACCCATCGTACTCGTGATCACCCTCACGACGGTCGCCACCACATGGTGACTGCGACACCAACGAAAAAGAGCCCGCTCGCTTTGGCAGGCCCGTTTCGGTCGGAACATGTCCACGCGGTCTTTTGCGTGTATCGCTGATTGGAAGGATACACCCGGCACCGCGCGGGGACAAGCGCCCCGGGGGCCCAGCTTCTCAAAGCCTCCTGAACGGCTAGCTTCCCTTCCAGTGGTTTTCAGGCTTCCCAGGAGATCCGCCCGTGTCGCGCTTCGTGCCATCGCTGGAGGGCCGCCGGTCCCGAGCACTGGTCGCCCTCTTCATGCTGGGTGTCGGCTCGGTGGGGACGCTCGGGTACCCGGCCCACTCGTTCGCCCAAAACCCGCCCTCCTCGGCGTCACACCCCGGGCACCAGGCTCAGGGCCAAGGCGCCCGAGTCAAGGTGACTGACGCTGACATCGCGTTCGTGCAGGGCATGATCGGCCATCACGGGCAAGCGTTGGAAATGACCGCCCTGATCGCCGATCAGAGCCGCGACCAGACGATCGCGATGCTCGGAGAACGGATCACGGTCTCTCAGCGGGACGAGATCGCCATGATGTCGGAGTGGCTCCGCGTGCGCGGTCTTCCCGTGCCGGAGGTGGCCAGCATGCCGTCGATGGCCGGCATGTCCCCAGACCATCGCCTCATGCCGGGTATGCTGTCGGCGGGACAAATGGACACCCTGCGCGCGGCCAAGGGCGCCGAATTCGACCGCCGGTTTCTGATCTACATGATTCAACACCATGAAGGCGCGCTGATCATGGTCAAGCAACTCATGTCCGCGCCGGGCGCGGCACAAGAGCCGCAACTGTTTGGCTTTGCCTCCGACGTCGACACCGATCAACGCGCCGAGATCCGGCGGATGCAGGCCCTGCTGGCAAAGTATCCAAGCCGTCCGGCGGCCCGACGCCGATAGCACCGCGCCACCTCGTGGTATTCACCAGCCGATCACCCTCATCACTTCACAGGCCAACCACTATGACGCTGTCCTCGCCCCTGGTGTCGCGATTCGCTGTGCCACTGCTGCTTTCGCTCGCCTCCGTCTCCGTCGGCGCACAGCAGGATACGACCGGCCGCTCCACGGATCCTCGCGTCGGGCTGGCCGGGGGCTATCAGGACGCGAAGGAGGCCAGCAAAAACCTGCGGCTGGTCGGTCATGGCCCCAAAGCCGAAGGCTGGTACAACCCGCAGAATCTTGGCGACTTCGGGTTCGCGAATTCCGATCTCGCCTTCAGCAAGAACCTGGTCTTTCAGGGCGGTTGGCACGGCTGGAACGCCTGGGACGTGTCAAACCCGAGCGCGCCGAAGATTCGCGCATCGATGGTGTGTCAGGGCGGCCAGGGTGACCCGTCGGTGCTGGGTACCCTGCTGTTCATTTCAGTTGAAGACAATGCAGGCCGCGTCGATTGCGGCACGCAAGGCGTCGCCGACACGGTCAGCGCGGAACGGTTCCGCGGTGTGCGCATCTTCGACATCAGCGACATCGATCATCCTCGACAGGTGGCCGCCGTGCAGACGTGTCGCGGGTCGCATACGCACACGCTGGTAACCGATCCCAAGGACAAGTCCACCGTGTACGTGTACGTGCAGGGGACGGGCCCCGTGCGTTCTCCCAACGAGTTGGCCGGCTGCGTCGGCGCACCGGAAGACCAGAACTCGTCGCTGTTCCGCATCGAAGTGATCAAGGTGCCGCTCGCCGCCCCGCAGGAGGCGAAGGTCATTAACGCCCCGAGAATTTTTGCCGATGCATCGGGCAACATCGCGGGGCTCTGGAAGGGCGGCACGCACGGCGACGGCACGCAGAACACCGGTCGCACCGATCAGTGCCATGATATCACCGCCTATCCGGCCATCGGTCTCGCCGCCGGCGCCTGTTCCGGCAATGGCATCCTGCTGGACATCTCCAACCCGGCCAACCCGAAACGCATCGACGAAGTCATCGATCCCAACTTCGCGTACTGGCACTCGGCCACGTTTAGCAATAGCGGCAAAACGGTCATCTTCACCGACGAATGGGGCGGTGGGACATCACCGCGGTGTCGCTCGACCGACAAGATGGAATGGGGAGCCGACGCGATCTTCACGCTGGGCACCAATCGCAAGATGAAGATGGCGGGCTATTACAAGATGCCGGCTCCGCAGACCGCGGCCGAGAATTGCGTGGCGCACAACGGCGGACTCATTCCCGTGCCCGGCCGCGACATCATGGTGCAGGCCTGGTATCAGGGCGGCATCTCCATCGTGGACTTCACCAATCCGTCCAAGCCCGTTGAACTGGCGTATTTCGACCGCGGCCCCATCGATCCCAAGCTCACGTTGGCCGGTTTCTGGTCAGTGTATTGGTACAACGGCTACTTGTATGGATCGGAAATCGGCCGGGGACTCGACATCTTCGAGCTGACGCCAAACGCGCTGTTGTCGCAGAACGAGATTGACGCGGCAAAGTCGGTGCGGACCGACGAGTTGAACGCACAGTTGCAGCAGCGCATCGTGTGGCCGGCCAGCTTTCCCGTGGTCCGTTCCTTTGTCGACCAGTTGGCACGTGGCAAGGGTCTGTCCGACGCCCGCCTCACGGCGATCTCGCGTGATCTTGCCGCCGCCGAACAGCTGTCCGGTGCGGCGCGACGGTCGGCGCTGACGGCACTCGCGACGCAGCTTGAGGCGGATGCAGGACGTGCCACCGACGCCGCGCGGGTGAAGTCGCTCGCGGGCGCCGTAAGGGAACTGGCGAAGTGAGAGGAAAGACGGGAGAATGGAGACGGGAGAAGGGAGACGCTTTGGCGGTGAGTCAATACCCGCCTCGGCGGACATCTCCCGTCTCCCGTCTCCAGTCTCCCGTCTTCAGTACCGCAGCGTCTTTGGCTGAAACGTCCGCCAACTGTGCCAGAACTCCTGCGAGGCCTGCACCGGCGCGAGGGAACCCGAAGCACCGCGGCCACTCAGTCCATACGCCACGTTGGGTGCAATGAGTGAGTCGCCGCGCATGGTGAAGTGCGTAGTGGTGTCCGGCCGCACATAGGCGAAATAACTCGCATCGTCGGATGCCATCAGCACGACTACCGGTGTGCCGCCAACCACGTCGTTGATCACGCGTTCACGGCGCAGCTGATTCCAATCGTACGCCTTGGACTGATTGTTGACGGCTAGCCCCACCACCCACGCCTTGTCGCTCCAGGAGACCGAGTCGGTCCCCGTGAGCGCGCTGCGACTCTGGCCGGTTTCGTAGTCGAAGTTCTTCGGATAGCGATCTCGCAGCACCGAGTCCGCCTGCATGATGCGCGACGCCGGATACATCTCGAGCCATAGCGCGAGCGTCACCTGTCGACTGGGAATCTCGCGCAGCGTCGTGCCTTTTCGCGCGCCCGTGATGGCTTCGCCGTTGGCCTGGCGCCACCAACTCCCGGTGCGCTGATCTTCCAGCATGGCGTTGAAGTGGTCCATGCCCACCAGTCGAAACCGTTCTTCCTGGCCATCAAGCATGGGTGAGAACACGCGCCCCGTGCGGCACACGGTACAGAACGTAACGAGGATCGGCTCACCGCCCACGGTATCGCGTACCTGATGATGATAGCCGATGAACTGCACCGGATACGCGCGGGCCTCGCCGTTGATATTCACCCCGACGACGAGCCGATTCTTCTCGACCGTGTTGGCGGTCGTCGCCGCCATCATCAGGTGCTCCGGCACCAGGAAGATGTGATCGGCCGCCATGGTGAAGTTCGTCGCATACACCACGCCGCCGGCCATCAGCAATCCCGCCGGCACCAGCGCCCGTTGCCAACCCCCCGCGCGCCAGACGGGGCGCAGCCCCACCAGCATGGAAATACCAAGCACTGCCCGTATCGCCCATCGCCAGGTGTACAACGCATAGGCCACATCGATGCTGCGCACCCTCTGACTGTAGGGTAACGGCATGATGAAGTACACATTGGCGAACTCGAACAGCACCAGTCCCAGCACACCGATCACAAACCACTTCTTCATATGATCCGGTCCGTCACGGGGTTGCGCTCGGCCAGCGCCGCGCGCACGGCCGGTGCGACCGCAGTGCCGAACAGTTCGATGGAACGCATGATATCCGCGTGCTGCATGGGACCGACGCTGAACTGCAGCAGCATGCGCTGATGACCGAACAGCCCGTGCTCATACAGGATCTTGTCGACCACCTGTTGCGGACTGCCCACGAACAGCGCACCGAGTGGTGAGATCTCCGCGTCGAACTGCCGTCGCGTCGGTGGGGGCCAACCACGCTCGCGTCCAATGCGTCCCATCGCATCGAGATACGGCGGGAACGCGATGTCGGCCGCGCGCTGCGGTGTGTCGGCAATGAAGCCATGCGAGTTGATGCTCACCGGCATGGTGGCGGGGTCGTGCCCGGCCCGGCGCGCGGCATCGCGATAGAGTTGCACCAGAGGCGCGAATCGGTCAGGTGACCCACCGATGATGGCGATGGCCAGTGGCAAGCCCAGCGCGCCGGCGCGCATCACGGAAGCCGGAGTGCCGCCCACCGCGATCCACACGGGCAAAGGCTGCTGCAGCGGACGAGGGTATACGCCCCGGGCATCGATGGACGGTCGGTGCACGCCCTTCCAGGTGATCAGCTCGGAGTCCCGCAACTGCAACAACAACTGCAGTTTCTCCGCGAAGAGCGCGTCGTAATCATCAAGATCCTGTCCGAACAACGGATACGATTCGATAAAGCTGCCGCGACCCGCCATGATCTCGGCCCGACCGCCGGAGATCAGGTCGAGCGTGGAGAAATCCTGAAACACACGGACCGGGTCGTCCGAGCTGAGTACGGTGACCGCACTGGTGAGCCGGATTCGCGATGTGCGTGCGGCCGCCGCGGCGAGAATAACCGCAGGCGACGACACCACGAAATCCGGCCGGTGATGTTCGCCAATACCAAAGACGTCGAGGCCAACCTGATCGGCCAGTTCGATTTCTTCGATGAGCTCCCGCACGCGCTGCGCCACCACCTGTGGGTCGTTGGCCGTGCGGGGATCGGTCTCGCCGAATGAGTAAATGCCTAGTTCCATGTGAGGAATATCACACAGGAAGCGGAGCGGTGTTCTGGCGCTGCCGGACTGATCTGATAGCTTCCTTCGTGGACTATCGCGGCGAGATGGAATTGGCACTGGGCAACGGCTTCGCCATCGAGCGGGAACTCGGCGGTGCGGGTGCGTCGCAGGTCTTTGTGGCCGAAGAACTGGCGCTGGGACGACGGGTCGTCATCAAGATGCTGCCCAAATCGCTCACCAGCGGGGTGAACATCGAGCGGTTTCGCCGCGAGATCGCCGTCGCGGCGCGGCTGCAGCACCCACATCTGGTCCCGCTGCTGACCGCCGGCGCGGTCACCAGTTCGGGTGTGCCATGGTTCTCGATGCCCTTTGTGGAAGGGGAATCGCTGCGCGAATTGCTGGCGCGGCGTGGCGCCATGTCGGTTGGAAACGCCGCTCGGCTGATGCGCGAGATCGCGCTGGCCCTCGCCTACGCGCACGGTCGCGGCATTGTGCACCGCGACATCAAACCGGAAAACGTACTGCTGAGTGACGGCGTGGCCATGATCACCGACTTCGGCGTCGCGATGGCCGTGGACACCGCCCTCGCTGAGGATGGTGGCAAAGGTGGGCGACGTCTGACGGGTGCCGGCACCACGTTGGGCACCCCGGCGTATAGCGCGCCCGAGCAGATCGCCTCGGCCGGGGCCGTGGATCATCGCGCCGATTTGTACTCGTTCGGCTGTGTGGCCTACGAGATGTTGACGGGCTCGCCGCCGTTCGTGGGTCGTAATCTGCGCGACGTGCTGATCGCCCAGGTGAACGAACGTCCGGAACCCCTGGAGCGACACCGTCCTGGGCTGCCGCCGGCCATCGTACAGATCGTCATGCGGTGTCTTGAAAAGGACCCAGCCGCTCGACCGCAATCGGCGACGGACATTGTGAAGGTGATTGACGGGCTGACCCTCACCTCGCTCAACGAGACGGGCGAAGTGCCGGCGGTGGCCAGTGATCGCGTGCGAGTGACGCCGGTGTCTCCAACGCCGACCCAGCCGCCGCCGGCCCTGCTCCCCGTACTCCCCGCTTCCCGGCTGATGCTGGCGGCGGTGGTGTTGGTTGTGCTGCTGGCCGCGGTGATGCTGTTGCGTTGAGGCGCCGTGACGGTGATGCGGTGTCCGTCTCAGGTCTCCCGCCTCCCGTCTCCCGCCTTCCGTCTCCATATTGAAGGCTCGGCCCGACGTCCCCGTACGGTCGCCCCCCTCCTGCCCGCCCGACTCATGGCCATCAGTCTCAAAGTCAACGGCACCGCGCGCACCCTTGATGTGCCTTCCGACATGCCCCTGCTCTGGGCGCTTCGTGACGAACTCGATCTCAAGGGCACCAAATACGGCTGCGGCATCTCGCGGTGCGGCGCGTGTACTGTGCATATCGATGGAGTGGCCACCCGCTCGTGCTCCACGCCGGTGTCGCGAGCCGTCGGCAAGGAGATCACAACCGTCGAAGGACTCTCGCCTGATGGGATGCACGCGGTGCAGAAAGCCTGGGAGGAACTGGACGTACCACAGTGCGGTTACTGCCAGGCCGGCCAGATGATGTCGGCCGCTGCGCTGTTGTCGAAGACTCCGAAACCCACCGACGCGGAAATCGACACGGCGATGAATACCAACCTGTGCCGGTGCGCCACGTACTTGCGCATCAAGCAGGCCATCCATCGCGCGGCCGACATCAAGGCCGGCGCGCCGCTTCCTGCTTCCGGCGCCAGCGTCGGCAAGCCCGGTTCCACCGACCTGCGCTGAGGAGCCGACCAATGACCACACGACCCGACGCAACGCAGGCCGTTACACGCCGCGGATTCCTCCGAGTCACGGCCCTCGCCGGCGGTGGCCTCCTGTTGGCCAGCTATGCCGATCCGCTGGAAGCGATTGAGCGCCTCGGCGCCACGCCCACACTGGCCGATCCGGCGCTCAGCGCGTACGTGCGCATTACACCGGATGGTATCGTCACCATCACCGCCAAGAATCCCGAGATCGGCCAGGGCATCAAGACCATGCTTCCCATGCTGATCGCCGAGGAACTCGACGTCGACTGGTCGCAGGTACGCATCGAACAAGGCGATCTCGACTCCACGAAATACCAGGCGCAGATCGCCGGCGGCAGTACGGCAACGCCCACCAACTGGCTGCCGATGCGCCGCGTCGGCGCCGCCGGTCGCGCTATGCTGGTGGCGGCAGCGGCAAAGCAGTGGAATGTATCGGCCAGCGAACTGGTGACCGACAAAGGCGTGGTGCATCACCGCAGCAGCAAGCGCTCCGCGACCTACGGGTCGCTGGCGACGGCAGCGGCCTCCATGCCGGCGCCGGATCTGGCAACGATTCCGCTGAAGGATCCGAAGCAGTTCACGCTCATCGGCACTCGGCAGAAAACCTACGATCTGCGCAACATCATCACCGGCAAACCGATGTTCGGTATCGACGTCATGGTGCCGGGCATGAAGTACGCCACGTTCCTCAAGTGCCCGGTGTACGCCGGCAAGGTGAAGACGGCCAACCTGGACGCCATCAAGGCGATGCCGGGCATCACGCATGCCTTCGTAGTGGACGGGGGTACGTCGTTGACTGGACTGCTGGGTGGCGTGGCCATCGTGGGCAACAGCTGGTGGCTCACGCAACAGGCGCGCAAGAAACTGATCGTGACCTGGGACGAAGGCAGCACGGCGCAGCAGAGCAGCGCGGGCTTCGCCGCCAAAGCCGCCGAGCTTTCCATCCTGCCACCACATCGTTCGCTGCGAAAGGACGGCGATGTCGACGCGGCGCTGGCCAGCGCTGCGAAAATCGTCAAGGCGGAATACGTGTATCCGTTCATCTCGCACGCCCCCATGGAACCCCAGAACTGCACGGCGCACTTCAAGGACGGCAAGTGCGAAATCTGGGCACCGTCGCAGACGCCGGAGAGCGGGCGCGGACTTGTTGCCTCCACGCTCGGCATCAAGGCGGATCAGATCACCGTGCACATGATTCGCGCCGGCGGGGGGTTTGGACGTCGCCTCAACAACGACTACATGGTCGAAGCGGCGTGGATTGCCAAGGAAACCAGGGTGCCGGTCAAACTGTTGTGGACGCGCGAAGACGACATGCAGCACGACTTCTATCGGCCCGGTGGCTTCCACTATTTCACCGGTGGCGTCGATGCCAACGGCAAGGTGGTGGCCTTCAAGGATCATTTCGTGAGCTTTGGCGAAGGGGAGCGGTTCGCCAACAGCGCGGATATGGGTCCAACCGAGTTTCCGGCGCGATTTGTACCCAACCTCGCGTACGACGCATCGGTGATGCCTCTTGGCGTGCCCACCGGCGCACTGCGTGCACCGCGCAGCAATGCGATGTCATTCGCGTTTCAGGGATTCATCGACGAACTCGCGAATGCGGCCGGCAAGGATCCGCTGCAATTCCGCATTGACTTGCTGAACAGCGAAATGCCGGCGGCCGCTCCGGCGGCGGGTGCACCCGCCGGCCCCCCGCAGCAGGCGGGCTTCGACGCCGCGCGCATGCGGGGTGTTCTCGAGCAGTTGCGCGAGGTCTCCGGCTGGGGCAAGGCGACGTTGCCCAAGGGCACTGGGATGGGCGTCGCGTTCTACTTCAGTCATCGCGGATACTTCGCCGAGGTCGTGCAGGCCACGGTCAGCAAAGCCGGCACCATAACCGTGGACAAAGTCTGGGCGGTGGGTGACGTGGGCAGTGACATCATCAACCCGAACCACGCCGAGCAGCAGGTGCAAGGTGCGGTCATGGACGGCCTTGGGCAGGCCTTCGCGCAGGAAATCACGTTCGTGAATGGCGCGGCGGAACAGGCCAACTTCAACACGTATCAACTGCTGCGGATGCGCCAGGCCCCTCCGGTCGAAGTGCATTGGCGCAAGACGGCCTTCTCGCCAACGGGCATCGGCGAACCGGCACTGCCGCCGGTGATTCCGGCGCTGGTCAATGCCATCCACGCCGCCACCGGAAAGCGCGTGCGCACCATTCCCTTGTCCAAGGCCGATCTCAAGTGGACGTAACGGCACCCGTCGCATGACCATTCGAACCATCACGACGTCCCCGTTCGCCGACCAGCGACCGGGGACGTCGGGTTTGCGCAAGCGCACGGCCGTGTTCTCCCAGCCGGGCTATCTCGAGAATTTCGTGCAGGCGCTGTTCGACGTGGCCGCCCTTCCGGCCGACAGCACGCTGGTGGTCGGTGGTGACGGCCGCTACTTCAATCGTGAAGCCATCGTCACGATCATCCGCATGGCGGCGGTGAACGGCATCGCGCGTGTGCTCATCGGACGTGGTGGCCTGCTCTCCACGCCGGCCGCGTCCCATCTGATTCGTCAGCGCGCACAGGGCGGCATGATTTTGTCGGCCAGCCACAATCCGGGTGGTCCCGATGGCGATTTCGGCCTCAAGTACAATGCCGCCAATGGCGGACCGGCGCCCGAGTCGTTCACCAACGCGGTGGCCGAATGTGCCGCCGTCATGGTGTCCTACCGAATAGCCGACCTCCCGGATTTCTCGATCGACACGATCGGCACCCAGGCGTTGGGCACCATGATGCTGGACGTCGTGGACCCGGTGGAAGCGTACGCGGCGTTGATGGAATCACTCTTCGACTTTGCAGCCATTCGGGCGCTGTTTGCCAGCGGCTTCCGCATGACGTTTGATGGCATGCACGCAATCACCGGTCCGTACGCGAAGGACATCCTG
The DNA here is from genome assembly GCA_016720905.1 of Gemmatimonadaceae bacterium. Lineage (NCBI taxonomy): Bacteria > Pseudomonadati > Gemmatimonadota > Gemmatimonadia > Gemmatimonadales > Gemmatimonadaceae > Gemmatimonadaceae bacterium. Next base: position 210,216 of record JADKJT010000002.1, read on the forward strand.
GAGCGTCGACTGGGGGCCCCGGCGGGCACCGTCATCAATGGTGAGCCCCTGCCTGACTTCGGTGGTGGGCACCCCGATCCCAATCTCACCTACGCGCACGATCTGGTGGATGAGCTGTTCGGCGCCGATGCACCGGACTTTGGCGCGGCATCGGATGGCGACGGCGACCGCAACATGATTCTGGGCCGGCGGTTTTTCGTGACGCCATCGGACAGCCTGGCGGTGTTGGCCGCGAATGCCACGCTGGTCCCTGGCTACGCGCGTGGCCTCACCGGCGTGGCGCGCTCGATGCCCACCAGCGGCGCGGTGGATATGGTGGCCGCCGCCTTGGGCATTCCCTGCTTCGAGACACCCACCGGGTGGAAGTTCTTCGGCAATCTGCTTGATGCGGGCCGCATTACGCTGTGTGGCGAAGAGAGCTTTGGCACCGGCTCCGACCATGTGCGCGAGAAGGATGGTCTGTGGGCGGTGTTGTTCTGGCTCAACATCGTCGCGGTGCGTGGACAGTCGGTTGAGACGATTGTGCGTGACCACTGGGCGCGCTTCGGACGCAACTACTACACGCGCTACGACTACGAGGGCGTGCCGGTTGATGCGGCCAACGGCGTCATGGCGCATCTGCGCGCGCAATTGGCGCGACTGCCAGGCGTGTTGCTGGCCGGGCGGGTCGTGCGCGCGGCTGATGACTTCGCGTATCTCGATCCCATCGACGGGTCCTCGAGTGCTCACCAGGGGCTGCGCGTGCTGTTCGAAGACGGCGCCCGCATCGTGTATCGATTGTCGGGCACCGGCACCGAAGGTGCCACGATTCGCGTGTACATCGAGTCGCGCGAGACTTCCACAACACGACTGGATGTGCCGGTGGCAGACGCGCTGGCCCCAATGGTGAATGCGGCACTCGCATTGAGCGAGCTCGCCGTGCGCACGGGCCGCACCACACCGACGGTCATCACCTGATCGTCAGGCACTGTTTCCACACCCGGCGTGCGGAACTCAACACAGGGCGCTCAGCGCGCTGCGCACGGCCGACGGAATCGGTGTCTTCGTCCGCGTGGCCCGATCGACGTAGACATGGACGAAATGCCCGGCCGCAGCGGCGGTGGTGTCGTCATTGCGAAACAAGCCAATCTCGTAGCGGACACTGCTGGTGCCCAGATGCGCCACGCGTAGTCCCGCAGTGACCACATCCGGAAATGTGATCGGGGCGAAATACCGACACTGTGTTTCGATCACCAGGCCGATGGCGGGGCTGGCCGCGATGTCCAGCACACCCTGGGCGATCAGCCACCGGTTCACGACCGTGTCGAAGAAACTGTAGTACACCACGTTGTTCACATGCCCGTACACATCGTTGTCCATCCACCGGGTGTCGACGGTGGACAGGTGCCGATAACGGTCCCGGGTTTCCGTGCGCAATGCGAAGGTCATGTCGAAAGCCGGTCAGAAGGCCTGGCGGTACAGTGCCAGCGCGTCGTCGTACGTGACATCGCGCGGATTGTTCACCAGCAGACGTTGCACCTTCATCGCGTCCGCCGCGAGCGTCGGCAGGTCGGCCGCCGTCACCCCGACTTCCCGCAACGACCGCTCCAGGCCGAGCATCGCCACCTGCTCGGTCATCCCCTGCAGAAATGCCTCACCACTCGGTGACGCGCAAACCGGGCGGCCGTCGCGGTGCAGCGTCGCACTGAGTTCCGCGTACAACGCATCGGCCGCCGGCAGATTGAATGCCAGCACCGGCAATAGGACCAGCGCGTTGCTGAGCCCATGCGGCACATGGAAATGGCCGCCGAGGGGATAGGCCAGCGCATGCACCGCAGCCACTGGCGAGTTCGCGAAGGCCATCCCGGCCATCATCGACCCCTGCAGCATTGCGCGACGTGCCGGCAGGTCGCTGCCATCGCGCAGCACGCGCGGCACCTGCTCCGACAACAGGGTCAACGCACGACGAGCCAGCATATCCGACATCAGGTTTTTGCGATGACGCGATGTGTACGCCTCGATGGCATGCACCATGGCGTCGATGCCGGTCATGGCCGTGATGCGGGCCGGCAGGCCCAGCGTGAGCGTCGCGTCGAGCAGCGCCAGGTCGGGATACAGGACGTTCGACACCACACCCATCTTCTCGTTCGTGGGCGTCGTCACGATGGCGATTGGCGTGACTTCCGATCCCGTTCCGGCCGTCGTGGGCACCTGAATGAGTGGCCATCGAGGCCCCGTGGCGCGACCCACACCGTATGCGTCGGCCAACGATTGCGGCGTACGCGCCAGAAGCGCCACCAGCTTGGCCGTATCCAGCGAACTACCGCCACCGATGCCAATCACCCCGTCCACCGCGTCGACTCGGGCCTGCGCCACCGCCGCCAGCACCGTTGCTTCCGGTGGATCGGCTTCCACCCCATCGAAGATGCTGAGGCTGACACCCGACCCGTTGAAGCCGACCACCGCGTCGCCAAGGACACCACTGCTGAGCAGGCCGCGGTCGGTCACCAGCAGGGCTCGCCGCATGCCATGTTCGCGCGCGTACTGTGCCAGGCGAGTCCCAGCGCCATCGGCGCAGACAATGCGCGGGGTGGTCTCAAAGGTGAAGTCAGTCACAGCGCGTCGAGTACCCGGTCGGTGGTGGGAAGGACCTCTGCGTATCTTATCGTGGTGTACCAACTCCCTCCAACGTGGTCGACATGCCCTCCGCGCTGACCCTGCGCGCGGGTCCGCGCGCACTCGCCCTCATCCGCGAGCGCGGCCTTCGGCTGGACGACGTCGATATATTCCCCGGCGCGTCTGGGGGGGCCAAGTGGCTCGCGATCGCCGGCCTTGACCGCTACCTCTTTGGCACGTTTTTGCGCCAACCTTCGACTGACGCATCGGCATCGGCATCGGCACCGGCCCGCGTGCGTCCACTCCACTGCATTGGCTCGTCCATCGGCAGTTGGCGTATGGCGTGCCTGGCACAACGCGACCCGGTGGCCGCGCTCGCTCGCGGACATCACGCGTACATCTACACGCAGCGATACTCGCCCAAGCCCGGACCGCGGGAAGTCACCCAGGTCCTGACGCGATGTCTCGACGACATCCTTGGCGCGCATGGCGTGGACGAGATTCTGTCGCACCCGTTTGCCCGATTGCACATCATTACGGCACAGGGTCGAGGACTGGCGACCAGTCAGCGCCGTTTGGTGCTCGCCACATCCATTGCCCTGGCCGTCACTGCCAACCTGGTGCAACGGCGCTCGTTGTCACTGCAATTTCGTCGCACCGTGTTTCACGGCGAAGGCGATACGTCACCCTTTGCGCAGCTGCGCGACTTGCCCACCACGCATCGCGCACTGACCCGTGATAACCTGCGTGATGCGCTCATCGCCTCGGGGTCCATTCCCCTCCTGGTCGAAGGCGGGCGCATCGCCGGTCGCCCGGGCGAAGTGCACTGGGACGGCGGCGTTCTGGACTATCATCTCGATCTGGATTTTGGATCGGGCGACGGACTGGTGCTCTACCCGCACTTCTACCCGCACGTCGTGCCAGGGTGGTTCGACAAGTCGCTGCCGTGGCGCCGCGCACGCGCCAAGAACTTCGAGCGAGCGTTGCTCATCGCGCCAAGCCCGGAGTTTGTGGCGTCACTGCCCGGCGGCAAGATCCCCGATCGGCGGGACTTCCACGCCTTCCCGTCGGAAGAACGTGAACGGCGATGGCAGACCGTGCTGGATGCGTCGGCGCAATTGGGCGATGAGCTGCACGAACTGATCGCCACGGGGAGAGTCGCCGAACACATTCACCCCTGGTGAATCGCGGACTCGTTCACCTGATGGCCGCCGCTGCGGCTCTCCCGGCGGCCCGCCCCGAAAAAATGCAGCCGCCCAGGAACGTCCCCTCCAGCGAACGGTAGCCGTGCACACCCCCGCCGCCAAAACCAGCCACTTCGCCTGCCGCATAGACCCCGGTCAGCGGCGACCCGTCGGCACGCAGCACCCGCGCCTCAAGATCCGTCTCCAATCCGCCGAGGGTCTTGCGCGTCAACACGTGCAATCGCACCGCGATCAACGGCCCGGCGTCAGGATCGAGCAGTTTGTGCGGTGGTGCCACGCGAATCAGCTTGTCGCCCAAATACGCGCGCGCACCACGCAGCGCGGAAATCTGCAGGTCTTTCGTGAAGGCGTTGTCCATCTCGCGATCGCGCGCACGGACTTCTCGCTCGATCTGCGCCGCATCCAGCAACGGCGTGTCGGTGAGGGCATTCATTTTTGCCACCAGCGTGGGCACGTCGTTGGCCGTCACGAAGTCCGCTCCCTCATCAAGAAAGCGCTGCACCGGCGCGGGCACCTTGCCGTTCGCTCTGCCCAGCACACCGCGAATGCTTTTGCCCGTGAGATCGGGATTCTGCTCTGATCCCGACAGGGCAAACTCCTTCGCGATGATTTTTCTCGACAAGATGAACCAGCTGTGATCGTGGCCGGTGCTGCGCAGGTACGCCAACGTGCCCAGGGTGTCAAAGCCCGGGAACAGCGGGACTGGCAGTCGACGACCTACCGCATCAAACCAGAGCGACGACGGGCCGGGCAATACGCGAATGCCATGTCGACTCCAGACCGGCGCATAGTTGGTGATGCCTTCGACGTAGTGCCACATGCGGTCGCGATTGATCATGTGTCCGCCGGCGGACTCCGTGATGCCCTGCATCAATCCATCAACGTGATCCGGAACACCGGACAACATGCGCACCGGCGGCGCGCCCAGGCGCGACGGCCAGTTCTTGCGCACCAGATCGTGATTGCCGCCAATGCCGCCCGAGGTCACAATGACGGCTTGCGCGCGAAGCGCGAAGTGCCCGGCCACCGTACGCGAACTGGGCGCGCTGCGTTCGACCGCACTGGGTTCGAGGATCTCGCCCTCGACCCCGTCGATGACGCCCGCCTGTTGCGACAGGCCGGTCACGCGATGACGGAATCGCAACGAGACTCGCCCCGCGGCCACCGCCGCGCGCACCCGACGCACGAAGGGCGCAATGATGCCGGGCCCGGTCCCCCACGTGATGTGGAACCGCGGCACGGAATTGCCATGTCCGATGGCACCGTAGCCTCCACGCTCCGCCCAACCAACCACGGGAAAGAATCGCACGCCCTGCGCGTGCAACCACGCGCGCTTCTCACCGGCGGCAAAGTGCACATACGCTTCGGCCCACTTCCGCGGCCACGCATCCTCGTCGCGATCGAATCCGGCCGTGCCCAGCCAATCCTGCCACGCCAGATCAACGGAATCCCGAATTCCCAACCGCCGTTGCTCCGGGGAGTTCACGAAGAACAGTCCACCGAATGACCAGAACGCCTGTCCACCGAGGTTCTGTTCGGGCTCCTGATCAACCAGAATCACGCGCCGACCGGCGTCGGCCAGTTCGGCGGTGGCGACAAGACCGGCCAGGCCGGCTCCGATGACAATGACGTCTGCGTCCATGGCGTATAAGACTGGAGACGGGAGACGGGAGACGGAAGACGTTTCGGCCGTCTCCCGTCTCCCGTCTCCCGTCTTCGTCCCCCGTGACCAGCGACGCCCGGCAATCGTCGCCCACACTATGAAGACCGCTGAATCCGCGCTCGCTTTCTGTGTCGTGGGACTCGCTTGTTTCATCGGCGGGCAGATCGTGGGTACACGACAGGTCACGGCCATGACGTCAACGGGTGCGATCGTTGACGGCGCGGCCGAGCACGCGGCCGCGGAACGTGCCGGGAGCGCCGAAGACGCCGAGTTCTTCGGCACCGCCGCGCCGGAGATGCGTATCAGCGATGCGCCGCACGCGACCATGCCGGCATTGACGCCCATCGACCTGCGTCGCCGGCTCGACCAGGGCGCGGCGGGCACCTACATCAGCGACCTCATCGCGTCACGCGATTCCGCCATCGTACGCTGGCCCGATCGTCTCACCCGGCCGTTGCGTGTATGGATCGCGGAAGACCAGGTGCTGACCGGCTGGAACGGCGACTTCCTGCCGGCCATCCGTGACGCCTTTGACACATGGGTGCAGACGGGCATTCCGGTGCACTTCACGTTCATCACCGACTCCGCCAGTGCCGACGTCCACGTGCGCTTCACCGAGCGCTTCGCCAATGGCATCAGCGGCAAGACCGTGTGGAGTCGAGATCACGCGTGGTGGCTGGTGTCCAGTGACATTCAGCTCGCACTGGCACACCCCGGTGGCGGGTCGGTGTCGCCACCGCAAATGCGCGCCATCGCGCTGCATGAAATCGGACACCTGTTGGGACTCGATCACGCCGTCGCGCCGGATCACATCATGTCGGCGCGCATCCGCGTGCGCGAACTGACGGACGCGGATCGCGCGACGGTGCGGTTGCTCTACAGCGTTCCCGCCGGCGGACTGCGCTAACCCGCGCTACCAGCGGACCGTGACGATGCGCACCGGCGTGTCGCGACCGGACACCGTAAGCTTGACGTCGCGGACGCCGGACCCACTGATCGCGCGCTTGATGGTGGGCAACTCACGCACCGGCGTTCCATTCACGGCGCGAATCATCTCGCCGGCGCGCAATCCCGCCTCGGCCGCCGGTGAACCCGGTTGCACGTGCATGATCAGCACACCGGGCTCGACACCGAAGGTCTGCGCGAACTCGTCATCCACCGCGAACACCTGCGCGCCCAGCAACACCATGGTGGTGGCGTTCGCACCGAACGCGAACGATCCCACGGTACCGTTTGCGAGCGTGGGCAGCGGTGCTCCGCGCACCACTCCGCCGGGTCCCACCCTGGCCGGAACCGGCGTCAGCATACTACCCGGCGCCGGCATGAATCGCACGTTGAATTCCGCCGACTCGGCGGGACGTTCACCCACGGTGACCGGCAGTTCACGAGACTTGCCGTCGCGGCGAATTCGCACGCGAATCACTTTCCCCGGCACGAGCAACTGCGGGTAGTTGACGGTCAGCGCCACCAGATCGCGTCCATTGTACGCGACCACCGTGTCGCCGGCCCGCAAATCCGCGGCGCGCGCCGGCGAACCCACGTCAACGGCTTCGATCATCGGATAGTCGCAGTGCGCCGTGAAGCTGCCGCTGTCTGTCACCATGCGAATCTGCGAACCCGACAGGTTCACGCCCAGATAGCCTGAGGGGGACGCCTTGATCGCTGCGCCTTCGCGCATCGCCGAGAACGCCGCCACCTGCGGTTCGAACGCGCGCAGCGTCACGTCGACATTCGGACGGATCGCCTTGATCGCGGTCTCCATCGATTCCCCCAGCACTCCGGCTGGTAACACCCGGCCGTTCACCACGATCGTGCTGTCGCCGCGACGCACCGTGATGGTGCTGCCCGCCGTCCCATCACCCGTGCGCACGCGCACGAACACCTGCATGAGCGAGTCGACTCCGCGCTGCACTTCCGACATGCGCCGCGCGTCCATCGCCTCCATGGCCGATCCCCGCTGTGCAAACATCGTCGCCACCCCGTCCAGCTCACGCTTGAACGCCAACAGCGTCTGCCCCTCGGGCGTGCGCGCCAGTTCGGACGGCACACTGGTCAGTGATGCGCACGCGCCGTTGAGTGACGACCGACCGGTGGTGGTGCGAATGACCGACCGCGAACCCTGCGCGTGGCCGACGGCCAGCGGAATCACCCAAAGACTCACCGCGAATATCGTGTGAGCACGCATCAGTAACGCTCCAGCGACTTGTCCACAGGCAGTGCGCCACCGAGCGCCTGAAGCGTCGCTTCACGGGCCGTATAGGCCGCGAGGAAATAGTGATTGAGCACCGGATCCTGCGGCGCTTCGCGCAAGGCGGCGCGGGACGCCGTCATCATCTGGTCGAGCGCCGCCAACCGGGCGCGGTAGACATCGCTCGAATGCACGGTCGTGTCGTTGGCGGCCAACCACAGGGAGGCGCGCTCGTAATCGCGTTGCGCGCGATACAGCACATCCGACGCTTGCGGCACCGAGGAGAAACCACCGGTTCCATCCGCCGAGGTGGGGACCGCGCCGATTGACGACGCGGTCGGCAGGAGGCCTGCGCCGGTGGACAGCCGACCCAACAGGGCGCCACCAGCGGTGAATACCAGTGCCGCGGCCACACGCAGCCACGGCGGCGTGACCGCGCGCAGCGGCGGAGGTGCCGTCTGAAGCGTGAGGGACGCGGACGCCACCGCCGCCGAAGGCATGGGTGCCGGCGAGGCCAGCAGCCCCTCGGCACGCAGCCCGGAGGCCAGACGTTCCCACTCGGTCAGTCGCGGCCCGTCCGACGAGGTCGCCATGCCGGCGGCCATCACCTGCAGCGCCACATACGCCTGTCGCTCAGCGCGACACACCGTGCAACCGGCCAGGTGCGCCAGCTCGTCAGTGGTGAGGGCGTCATGATCGAACGCCGCGCAGCGTTCGAGATCGAGATGTTGGTTAGCCTTCTGCATATTCACCAAGTCCGTCCATGTAGCGATGTTCCATCCCGCGTGGCGTTCGGCCCACAGTCGACATTTCCAACAGGGGTGCGAGCAGGCGACGCAGCTTGGCGCGCGCCTTGAAAAGTTGTGACTTCGATCCACCCGAGGTGATGCCCAACTCCGTGGCGATCTCCTCGTGCGTGTACCCCTCGACATCGTGCAGCAGGAACACCGTGCGCGCACCCGGCGACAACTGCCGCGCGGCATCCTCGATGGTCTGCGCCAGCATGGTGCGCTCGGTATCCTGCTCCACTGCGGCCGAGTCCTCCTCGATTCCCGTTTCCATCAACGCCTGGCGTCGCGAGCGTCGCAGCGCATTCAGCGTGCGGTTGATCGCCACGCGGTGGACCCACGTGCTGAACTTTGCATCCCCCCGCCACGATGGGAGGGCGCGAAAGATCTGGATCCATACCTCCTGCGCCACATCCTGCGCGAGGTCGGGATCTCCGGCGAGTCGTCGGACAACAGCGTCGACATGCGGGGCGTGCTGGTTCCACAGCAGCCGCATGGCGCGCTCATCGCCTTCGATCGCCCGGCGGACAATGGCAGCGTCGGTTTCCATGGGTTCCATCGAATCTGTCACCGGAACCTCTCCAGAGGTTGCCTTCGGTCACGCCAATCGTGGTTTCTTCAGGGGAGTGGGTTGGAAACACGTGCAACTCTTTGACTCCCTTCGGGTTCCATCTCTTGACGGACGAGGTCGTTCGTCTTAGATGCATTGGTTGGTCCTCCGCCCCACTTCTCGCAGCCCTCCTGGCCGTGCTTCTGCTCGCTGCTCTGATGGTCGCGTTCAGCGACCCCGCGCCCGGTGGACTCCCAGAACGGGAGCCCTCGGCCGTTGGCATGTCGGCAGCGCGCCTCGGGACCATCGAACGGGTGGTCCAGCGCGGTTTGGACGCTGGTGGCTATCCCGGCGCGTCTGTGGTGGTAGGTCGAAAGGGGTTCTCCGTGTTTTCCCGCGGCTTCGGTTCGTTGGACTGGAGCGGTCGGATGCCGGTGAACGTTCAGGAGAGCATCTACGACCTCGCTTCACTTACCAAGGTGATCGGGACCACGACCGCCATGATGGTGCTGTACGATCAAGGGCGGATCGACCTCGATGCTCCGGTATCGCGCTATCTCCCTGATTTCTCGGGCGGCCTGAAGGATCAGGTCACCCTGCGGCATCTGCTCACCCATCGGGCGGGACTGCCGGCCGGCCGCGAATTGTGGCGCATCGCCCAGACGCCAGCTCAGGCCCGCGCTGCGGTGCTATCGTCGCCAATTCAGTGCGTTCCCGGCAATTGCTACGAGTACTCCGATCTGGGCGCGGACATCCTCGGATTCGTCGCCGAAGCGGTGAGCGGTCAGCCGCTGGATGTCTTTCTCGAACGCAATGTCTTTGCGAAACTCGGGATGAACGACACGCACTACCGGTTGTCGGCGATTGACGCCGCGCGCACGGCGCCGACAGAGATTGCCCCGCCACGGGGCTACCCGCTTCGCGGCGAAGTGCACGACGAGAATGCCTGGGCGTTGGGTGGAGTCGCCGGGCACGCGGGTCTGTTCAGCACTGCCGCCGATCTCTCGGTGTTTGCCCAGATGCTGCTGGACGGCGGCACGTACAACGGGGTGCGAATCGTTGAAGACAGCACGGTGGCGCTCTTTACCCGTCGCGCGGCGGGACATCGTGCCCTCGGGTGGGACACTTGCGACGGCGGTGCCGGCTGCGGCCAGCATCTGAGCGAGCGCGCTTACGGGCACACGGGCTTCACCGGGACGTCCTTGTGGATCGACCCGGACCGTCAGGTCTTCGTCATCCTGCTGACCAATCGCGTGCATGCGGCGCGCGCCCGGCGGCCCAGCAAGGTCATTGCCGATGTCCGCAACGACCTCGCCGATGCCGCCGTGCTGGCCGTCATGGATGACCCGGGCGGCGTATTGGCCATGCCCGTCAGCTTTCGGGCCGATCTAGCCACCGATTGGAATCGGCCGCTGCGGTCGAGCCGCGCACGGAGTTCGCTGGCCAGCCGTCGGGCAGCGGCGCGACGTGCTGCCGCAGCCAAGGCGGCACGGTCCAAAAAAGCAGGCGCCTCGGCAGGTCGTAGCTCGACCGCGTCCAACCGGAGCGCGTCGGCGACCAGTCGGGCTACCGTGAAGAAGTCAGCAACGGCCAAGTCGGCGCCAACCAAGCGTCCCCCTGGGGCGGCGGCCAAGAAGAAGCCGCCCACTGTCAAAAGGCGACAGCGATAGTCCCCGTTGTTATCTTCCGACCATGGAAGAGCACATGACGGAAGAGACCGTGAGCGACGGCACGGCCAGCGACGGGATTACCGTCGATCAGGCGAGACTGGTATTGCGTCGCGTAAAAGACCCTGAGCTGAATCTCAACATCGTCGATCTCGGCCTGATCTACGACATTCAGGTCGAAGGGACCACCGTCAGGATCGACATGAGTCTCACCTCTCCCGGATGCCCGTCGGGACCGGAGATCATGGGTGAAGCGGAACAGCAGCTTCGCTCGATCCCCGGAATCGGTGATGTCGAGATGAACCTCGTGTGGTCGCCGCCCTGGACGCCTGAACGCATCGAACCACGTGTGCGCGCCTACATGGGGTTCTAGGAGCGCGCTGACCGTTCGGCGCGCACAGCGCTCACCAGTCGCACCACGACCGGCACCAGCAGCAGAGCCCCGCCCCACAGCAGCAGGTCCGCGACGTTCATGACCACCGTGGCACTGTCGCCCAGTTGCACGGCAAGGAAATCCGCGACGCCTTCAGGGCCGGTCAGCATGCTGGCCAGATTTCCGAAAGCGCCGCCCGTCAATAGTCCCAGAGCGAGCGTGGCGCGTGGATCCACCGCAGCGAGCGGCGACACGATACGTACCACCATCGCGATCGCTGCCAGCGTCACCAGAACATTGAGGCCCCACGTGAGGGTCCCACGGTCACTCCACCAGCGCCGCCAGTGTTGTAGACCAGCATGAGGGCAAACCGCTCAGTCAGTGCGACGGCCCGTCCGTCCCCAAGCAGACCAGCGGCGAGCGCCTTGGTGAGCAGATCGACTGACGCCGCCAAGGCCGCAAACACCATGAAACGCGTCCGTACACCGCCAACGGTGGCCAGTGTGGTCGTCGCGGTGTGGCTGAGTGCTGAGGTCGACGGTGCGATCTGTATGGGAGCGATTCGGGGCGGGAGGCTTCAATTCCGAACTGCATCGTTCGGCCTTGACCTCATACTTGGGCACTCATCATGCCGCATTTTCGCTTGGTCTCCCACCGATGCACAATTGTCAAGCTTGCCAATCAAAGCTATACCTGCCAGCTAGTTCCACTATTTGGAACCCGATACGCCGTACATTTGGTCAACGCGATACAAAGCTCATGTGTTGCGTTGTCAGCACAACTATCTAGCGTGTCGCCACAACGCAACAGCCTACTCCTTATACGGTGAATCGGCCGGTGCCGCGGGCGCTTTCGTGGGCGACCCGGCCGCCGCCGAGGCGGCTGACGGCGCCTTGGCCAGTGTCTTCACGAAGCGTTCGCCCAGGACCTCGGCCTGCCACTGACGGAGCTCGGGGATTTCTGCCAGCTCGTCCACGTGCCGAGGATTTCGGCGCGCGACCGCTTCCATGCGATCCCGTGAACACAACACGCCGGGGTCCAGGTCCAGTTCGGTCGCCACCGCATCCCTCACCGTCTTGAGGCGAGCCACACGGTCGTCAAACTCCGGGTCCTTGTCCCAGCGCTGTGCTTTCGGGAATCTCGGCAGGTCGGCATCGGCCACGGCGTTGCCACGAGCGATCGCTTGCAGCGCTTCCTGCGCCCGGACGTCCGACATGCCTCGCGGAAATCCTTTGACCGCGAACAGTCCCTCACGCGCCGTCGGCCCAAGCCGCGAGAGTTCGAGCAACACATCATTGCCAGCCACGCGAAACGTCGCGCGATCGAGCTCGGCCGCGATACTGTCGCGCCATTTCGCGAGTTCGCGCAAGCGTGCTAATTCACGTCGCGTCAGGTCGCGTGCGCCTTTCAGGCGCAGGAATGCCACGTTGGGTTCTTCGTCGTCCCAGCGCGTCCCTTCCGCGCGACGAAATTCTTCTTCGGCCCAGTGCCAGCGGCCTTTCTTTTCCAGTTCGCGTCGCAGCTTCTCGCGCAGACCCAGCAGATGCCGAGTGTCCTGCGCAGCGTAGTCCAGCATGTCGGCGGTGAGAGGACGCATGCTCCAGTCGGCACGCTGGTGCTTCTTGTCCAGCTTGAGGCCGAAGTACTGCTCAAGCAGCGCGGCAAGGCCGAATGCCCGCAGTCCCAGCAACTGCGACGCAACGCGCGTATCGAATAAATTCGTCACGCGCCATCCGTAGTCCTGATGCAACAAACGCAGATCGTAGTCGGCGTCATGCAAAATGACTTCCACCGCACGATCCTCAAGCAATGCACCGAGACGCGCCGGGATGCCGATGGGCAGCGGATCGATGACGGCTTCGTGATGGGCGGTGGAGAGCTGCAGGAGATAGACGCGATCGACGAAGCGATGAAAGCTGGCGCCCTCGGTATCGAGGGCGATGGCCGTGACGCCGGTCAGGCCAGCCAGGAAGCGATCGACGGCGTCAGCCGTATCGAGATAGAGCGGTGCAGACGAGGACATGGATCGGTGAAAGGTACACTGCCGCCGCCGCACGGGGTGCCCTTCAGGGAACTGCGCCTGCCCCTTGCAGGCCGGGGGGCCTTCGTGGAGAGTTTCCAGTCGGCTCCCATGACCAATACTGAACACGATCATTCGCTCGAGGCACTGCCTCGCGACACGCACCGATGGCGCACCGGCGATGTCGGCCGGGCCGCTCTGGTAGTCTTCGGCGTCTGGTTTGGTCTGCAGCTCCTCTGGTCGGTGAGCTCGCTCTTCTTTCTTGTGTTCCTGTCGGTGCTGTTTGGACTGGCCGTTGGTCGCGGGGTGGATTTCCTCCAGCGGTACCGGATCCGGCGTGGGGTGGCATCGGCGCTGATCGTCTTCGGGACGCTAGCGGTCATCGGTGGCGGACTGGCGCTTTCGGCGCCAACGCTGATTGAACAGGGCAAGGAGTTGCAGACCGAGTTCCCCGACGCCGTCTCCAAGGTCCAGGACTGGATCGATTCCAAGCAACGCACGGGCGCGATGGGGGCGCTGATCAAGGCGGCAACCCAGCCCGAGGTGCCGGCTGGAGCGGTGGCCCCGCCGCCGGCGGCGGCAACGCCGGGCAAGGCCAAGGCGGTGTCTCGTCCAAGCGATGCCATCAAGCAGAAGTTGGCTGACGGGCTCGCGAAGGCCAGCGGCTACCTGTTCTCGTTCGTGTCCAGTACGCTGGCTGTGCTGGCCGCGTTCTTCCTGCTGGTGTTTCTGGCCATCTATGTCGGGGCGGAACCCGAGGTTTATCGGGGCTGGATGTTGGCCGCGATTCCCGCACAATCACGACCGCGTGCACGACTCATCCTGTCCGAAATTGCCAATGTGCTGCGGAAGTGGTTGGTCACGCAGCTGATCGCGATGGTCGTGATTGGCACAGTGTGCACCGTTGTCCTGCTGATCCTCGGTGTCAAAGCGCCGTTTGCGCTGGGTTTCATTGCCGGCCTGATGGAGTTCATCCCGAATCTCGGACCGGTGTTGAGTGCCGTACCGGCGGTTGTCATGGGCTTCGTCGACTCGCCGGAGAAGGCGGCGGCGGTGGCACTCGCCTATTGGGCGATACAGTTCCTCGAAAACAACCTGCTCATTCCGTACCTGATGCGCGGCGAGATGGACCTGCCTCCGGCAATCACGTTGGTGGGCCAGGCACTGATGGCCGTGCTCTTCGGGTTCCTCGGACTGATGGTGGCGGTCCCGCTCATTGCCGTCGTGTTGGTTCCCATCCGCATGATCGCCGAGCGCGAGAATGCACGGGAAAAGGAACTGCTTCGCGTGGCACGCCGCACCGGCGATTTCCGGTCGTTCGCAGCCAGCATGCGCGTCACGGCCGAGCACGCGCTCGCGGAAGCGGATCGCGGACCCAATCCGGGTGATCTCGCGGAAGACGACACATGATCGCGTCGTTGTCGCAGGTGACCCTGGGCTTCGATGATCAGGGAAGCGGACTGCCGATAGTGCTGCTGCACGGCTTTCCGCTCGACCGCTCGCTCTGGTCGCAGCAGCGCACGGCCTTGTCGTTGCGCGGGCGATGCATCACTCCCGATCTGCGCGGATTCGGTGAGTCGTCCACCGATGGTCCGTTTTCCATGGATCAGTACGCGGACGACGTCGCGTCGCTGCTGGACTGGTTGGAGATCGAACAGGCGGTGGTGTGCGGACTGTCGATGGGTGGCTATATCGCCATGGCCATGTGGCGCCGACATGCGGACCGGATACGGGCACTCGTGCTATGCGACACGCGCGCCACCGCCGACTCGGACGCCACACGGGCGGCACGGAATACGCTGATCGCGTTGGCGCGCGAACGGGGCGCGGCGGCCGTCGCCGAGCAACAACTTCCCGGGTTGATCGGTGCGTCAACGCGCGCCCGACATCCGGAGATGGTCGACGTGATGCGGGCCATGTTGGAACGCCAACCCGTAGCGGGCATCGTTGGCGCCCTCGAAGCACTGCGCGACCGCCCGGACTCACGTTCGACGCTCGAGTCGATTACCGTTCCGACGCTGGTCGTGGTTGGCGAGGAGGATTTGCTTACGCCCATCAGCGACGCGCGGGCGATGATCGACCTGTTACCGGTGTCAACGCGCGCGATCCTTGAGTGCATTCCCCACGCCGGCCACTTGTCGTGTGTGGAACGCCCGGCGGCATTTACCCACGCGCTTGCCGAGTTCCTTGCCGGGCTCGCGGCCGACCGCGACTGAGTCGTTCCATTCCATCATCGCATCCGATGACCGATACCATATCCGAATCCGAACGATCGCCGGCAGCTCGCTGGGGACAGGTGCTCTTCAAGAACCGCGGCTGGCTACCCGTCCCGTTTCTGGCAATTCCCTTGTTGCTGCCGGGTCTTCAGACATCGACCACGTGGACGGCGGGGCTGTTGCTGGTGCTGCTGGGCGAACTGGTGCGAATTGCCGGTGTGGCCGCGGCCGGGACGGTGACGCGCCGCCGCTCACGCGACGTCCAGCGCCTGGTGACCTATGGCGCGTTCGCGTGGTGTCGGAATCCGCTCTACGTCGGAAATTTCCTGGCGTGGATGGGATTCACCGTGATCTCCGGGGTGTATTGGTTCCTGCCCGTGGCCATCATCATCTTCGCGATCGAATACACGCTTATCGTGCGCTACGAAGAGGGCGTGCTGGAGTCGATCTTCGGGCAGGAGTATCTGGACTACAAGGCGCGCACGCCGCGCTGGTTCGGACGGCCGCCCGCCAACAGCACCGCCGGACAGCACGACTGGCAGGAAGCGATCTGGAGCGAGCGCTCGACGTTCCTGCAGTACGTGGCGCTCGGACTCGTGTTCTGGTACAAGGCGGGGCGGTGGGGCTGACGTCACCCCACCGGGGCGACTATCGCGTCGGCTTGCCCGGCGGATTGGGCCCGTCGAATACGTCCTTGTTGATCTTGATGTAGCTCTTCAACTGCACCGGGACGTCTTCCTCCGGGAAGATCGCCGTGACCGGGCATTCCGGCTCGCAGGCGCCGCAGTCGATGCATTCATCCGGGTGAATGAAAAGCTGCTCCGGTCCCTCGTAGATGCAGTCGACCGGGCACACGTCGACGCAGGACTTGTCCTTGACGGAAATGCAGGCTTCGGTGATGACGTAGGGCATGGATGAAGTCTCGGGTCAGGCGCACGGAACGGGCTCGTAACGGGCGCAAGTTAGTCGGTCGGTAAACGCTGCTACAAGAGCGCGACGCGCAGTCAATCAGCCCACCACGCTACCCGCGCCAGGGCGGCAACTCGCCACGCTTGAGATCCGGGTTTTCGCGATAGAGTGTAAACGTGCGGCCGATCACCTGGATCACCTCGGCACCGACTCGGCCAGCAAGGTCGTTCGCGGCTTCCTTGGCCGACAGCTCTCCCGCCTTTGCCACCTGCACCTTGACCAGCTCGTGGGTGCGAAGGACATCGCCGAGCGTGGTCATCAAGGCAGGGGTCAATCCCTGATGGCCGACGTGCACTTGCACTGCCAGGTGATGGGCCTCGGCGCGCAGCGCGGCGCGCTCCTTTCCGGTCATGCTCATTCTGAACTCGAAATCGGTGACGACGGTGGTCGCATGGTATCAGGGACGGACGCCGTCAAAGGCAAAGAACGACAGCGGATTGATGGAAGGTCCATCCCACCACACCCGACCCGGAGCGCGCTTCATCACTTGGAAGTGGAGATGCGGCGTGTCGGGAGGGGCGTTGCCCGTGGTCCCAACGTAGCCGATCACCGATCCCTTTGCGACTCTGTCCCCCACGGCGAGCCCTCGACGGTAGCGTTGCAGGTGCGCGTAGTAGTAGACGAACCGCTCCGAGAGGTCGGTGGCGTACACTACAATGCCCCCCACCGGGCCGGTGAAAAGGCGCCCGATGACGCAATCGTCGGACGCCAGCACGGCCGTGTAGCGGGGCGCCAGCAAATCAAGCGCACCATGAATGCGGTCGCCGCGCTTGGCGCTGAAGTCATCGCGGAGCGAGAGCCGACTCAGGTTCTCCACCGGCACCATCAACTGACGCTCCCACAGCGCGTCCAGATCAGCGTCCGTCACCGCGTCGTCGCGGGGGGAGCGATACTCGGGGCGTCGGCCAATCACCGTCGCCATGGCGGGTGGCTTGTCGGCACCCGGGGAGGGCGCGGGCGAAGGAGCGGTTGCCGGCGGCATCGCCGCGCCGCCGCGACTGCACGCTGTGACGACCAGTAGTGTGACCGCCAGCAAGAGCCGAGACACCGACGTGGCGGACCGCCGCCGCAATCAGCCTCTCACCACCTCGGGCCGGAAGAACGGCTCGAGGAAACGAAGCATATCCTCCACCGTGCGGATGCCTTTGGTCTTCAACTCATCCAGCTCAGCCGATTTCGGCAGACGGGCTCCGGCCCGATCGGCAATCACCAGCACCGCGTCTTCCAAATCGAGATCCACCAACCCGTAGACCCGCTCAAGATCGTCGTTGGGCAACACCTTGTAGTGCGGACCCACCACACCATGGCGCTCTGCCAGATACTGATATGTCTGGGCGAGTAGCAGTTCGGGGAATCGCCCGCGAAAACTGTCGCGAAAGCGCGACAGGCCGTCGCGCTCAATCGACTGTTGGTTCATGATGCGGGCTCGCACGAACAGGATGACCGCAAGCGCCAGCATCATGGTGGTACCCACGAGCATCAGGCGCACAGGCGGTCAAACCTCGTAGTGCGAAGCGAGAATGCTGACAAAGTGCCTCGGATGGGGCGGCCAAGCGACGAAATCGTGGCAATCCGGCGTCGAATTGCCCTCAATGACTCGGAAAATGCGAGGTAGCGATCATCTGCAAACATTCGCGATGGGGTCGAATCTGCCCCGCAATCGACGATCGGCAAGACGCTTTTGATAAAGTCTTTAGACGGCCGGAATTCGTCAACGGTTTCGTTGACTTAGTCGCCAATGCCGAGGTATATTGTCCCGATGGAAGAAGTGATCGGGGCGCTGGGCGGCTTTCGGGGTATTCGCGCCGAATTGCTGGTGGCGCTCAAACGGGCGCAGCCGATGACGGCGCATGAGTTGGGCGTGCAATTTGGTCTGACCGCCAATGCGCTTCGACGGCATCTCAAGGTGCTGGAGGAGGACGGCTTGGTGGACTTCGCCCGTGAGGTACGCGGCGTCGGCGCACCGGTCTACACATATTCGTTGACTGATGCGGGCGAGGCGCTGTTCCCTCGACGCTATATGTCGGTGCTCGCCACGGCATTGGACGCGCTGCAGGTGGTGAGCGGCCCGAAGGCGGTGACATCGGTGCTGGAAGCGGAGTGGCAGCGGTTGGCCGACGAGGCCGGTCCCGTCGTTGACGCGCTGCCGCTGGTTGAGCGCGTCGCGATGGTGGCGGAGTTGCTGACGGCCCGAGGGTATATGGCTGAGGCGGTCGAGATCACACCGCCGGGTGAAGCGGCGATCACCACGCTGCGCATTCACAATTGCGCGCAGGGTGAAATTGCGGCGCGCTTCCCGGATGCGTGCGTGGTGGAAGCGCGGGTGTTGGAGCGGTTGCTGGGCGTTCCATTGGTACGTGGCGCGCATCGCATGGATGGGTGTGGGCGCTGCGAGTATGGAGTGTTGAGTCAGATCATCGCTGAGAAACAGGCCGACACCACGGCCGTGAAACAGGAGCAGTCATGAGTACGTCGATCGACGCGCTGGTCAACCGTGAGTACCAGTACGGCTTCACTACCGACATTGAATCGGACACGTTGCCGCCCGGGCTGTCCGAAGACACGGTCCGCTTCATCTCGGCCAAGAAGCAGGAGCCCGAGTGGCTACTCGACTGGCGCCTGAAGGCCTTCCGGCGCTGGCAGACCATGACGGAACCGCATTGGGGCAACGTCCAGTATCCGCCCATCGACTATCAGGCCGCCAGCTACTACTCGGCGCCCAAGTCGACCAAGCCGCTGGGGTCGCTGGATGACGTGGATCCGGTACTGCTGGATACCTACAAGAAGCTGGGTATCTCGCTGAACGAGCAGAAGCGACTGAACAACGTCGCGGTGGACGCTGTGTTCGACTCCGTCTCCGTCGGCACCACCTACAAGGAAGAACTGGGCAAGTACGGCATCGTCTTCATGTCGTTCGGCGAGGCGGTGCGCGAGCATCCCGAGCTGGTGCGGAAGTATCTCGGCTCGGTGGTTCCCTACAGCGACAATTTCTTCGCGGCGCTCAACAGCGCGGTGTTTTCCGACGGATCATTCTGCTACATCCCCAAGGGCGTACGCTGCCCGATGGATCTCTCCACGTACTTCCGCATCAACTCCGCGGAAACGGGGCAGTTCGAGCGCACGCTGATTGTGGCCGACGAAGGCGCGCACGTGAGCTATCTGGAAGGGTGCACGGCGCCCAAGCGCGACACGAACCAGCTGCACGCGGCCGTGGTGGAGATCATCGCGCTGGAAGGGGCGACGGTGAAGTACAGCACCGTGCAGAACTGGTACGCGGGCGACGAGCACGGCGTGGGCGGCATCTACAATTTCGTCACCAAGCGTGGCAAGGCGATGGCCAACGCGAAGATCTCCTGGACGCAGGTCGAGACCGGTTCGGCGATCACCTGGAAATACCCCAGCGTCATCCTGCAGGGCGACAACAGCGTGGGCGAGTTCTACTCGGTGGCGGTGGCGTCCAAGCGGCAGCAGGCCGACACCGGCACGAAGATGATCCACATCGGCCGCAACACGAAGTCGACGATCATCTCCAAGGGCATTTCGGCCATGCAGGGGCAGAACAGTTATCGCGGCAAGGTGCAGATTTTGCCCAAGGCGGAAGGCGCGCGCAATTACACGCAATGCGACTCCATGCTGGTGGGCAACCAGTGCGGCGCGCACACGTTTCCGTATGTCGAAGTGGGCAACAACAGCGCCATGCTGGAACACGAGGCGTCCACGTCGAAAATCGGTGAAGACCAGATTTTCTACCTGAAGGCGCGGACTCGACGCCGAACAGGCCGTGTCGATGATCGTCAGCGGTTTCTGCAAGGAAGTGTTCAAGGAACTGCCCATGGAGTTCGCACTGGAAGCGCAGCAGCTGCTGGGCATCACGCTGGAAGGCAGCGTCGGTTGAACACTAGTACTAAGTACTAAGTACTAAGTACTAAGTACTAAGTACTAAGTACCAAGTACCAGGTACTTAGTACTTGGTACTCGGTACTTCTTTCCCAACTTTCCTCCTCTACCATGCTCCAGATAAACAACCTCCACGCCTCCATCGACGGCAAGGAAATCCTCAAGGGAATTTCGCTTACCGTCAACGCGGGCGAAGTGCACGCCGTCATGGGCCCGAACGGTTCGGGCAAGAGCACGCTCGCCCAGGTCCTCGCCGGCCATCCGGCGTATGAAGTCACCAGCGGCGAAGTGCTGTACCGGGGCACAAACCTGCTGGACATGGCTCCTGAGGTTCGCGCCCAGCAGGGGGTGTTTCTTGCCTTCCAATATCCGGTCGAGATCCCAGGCGTCACCAACGCCTACTTCCTGCGCGCGGCCTACAACGAGATCCGACGCGCGAAGGGTCTCGACGAAGTCGATCCCATGGAGTTCCTCGACCTGGTGGAAACCAAGTTGAAGCTGGTGGAGATGGATGCGTCGATGATGAGCCGCTCGGTCAACGCCGGGTTCTCCGGTGGCGAGAAGAAGCGCAACGAGATCCTGCAGATGGCGGTGCTCGAACCCACGCTGGCGATCCTCGACGAGACTGACTCGGGGCTCGATATCGACGCGCTGCGCATCGTGGCCGGTGGAGTGAATTCCCTCAAGCGTCCTGACAACGCCACGATCGTGGTCACGCATTACCAGCGGCTGCTCAACTACATCGTCCCCGACTTTGTGCACGTGCTGGCCGGCGGGCGTATTGTTCGGTCGGGCGACAAGTCCCTGGCGCTGGAGCTTGAGGCGCGCGGGTACGACTGGGTCATGGAGGCGGCGTGAGCAACCGCACTTCGCTGGCGCCATCGTTTGCCGGTCAAGTGACGGCCGCCGCACTGATCGCGACCCCGGAACCGTTGGGCGCCTTGCGGCGTGAAGGCGCCGAGGCGTTTGCGCGTCTGGGATTTCCCACGACGCGCGACGAGGATTGGCGCTACACCAGTGTGACCGCGATCGCCAGCACACCGTTTGTGGCGGCGATTGAGCGGGCGCCCACGACGCTGGTCAATCTGTCGGTGCTGCAGCCGTACACGTTTGGCGGACAATGGCCGCTGCTGGTCATTCACAATGGCCGGTTCGCGCCCGAGCTGTCGTCCATCCGCGCGCTCCCCGATGGCGTGCGCGTCATGGAACTGGCGCGCGCCGCACGGGAAGAGCCGGAACTGCTGCAGCGGCATCTCGGGCAGGCCGTTCCGGCTGATCGTGACGGTTTCTCGGCGCTGAACGCGGCATTCGCCGGAGAAGGTGTACTGATCCACGTGGCCAAGGAGATGGTCAGTGACGTGCCGGTGCATGTCCTGCATATCGTCGACGAACATGGCGCCGGGCTCATGGCCCATCCGCGGCATGTGATTGTCGTCGAGCGCCATGCCAAGGCCACCGTGGTGGAAAGCTTCATCGGCCTGGCTGATGTGGCGTATTTCACGAACACCGTCACGGAAGTCTTTGTGGAAGACGGCGCGACGCTCAATCACTCGCGCATCCAGCGCGAATCGGCCTCGGCGTTTCATGTGGGCACCATCGAGGCGCGACAGGGACGGGACAGTCATTTCATTCAGTTTTCGTTCCAGACCGGCGCCCTGCTCTCCCGCAGCAATGTGTACACCGTACTCAACGGGGACGGCTGCGGCACAACGCTGAATGGCGTCTACATCCTGGACGGCGAACAGCACGGCGACCATCAGACGCGGGTGGAGCACGTGGCACCCAACTGCTTCAGTCGCGAGATGTACAAAGGCCTGCTGGACGGCGGTTCACACGGCGTCTTCAACGGCAAGGTGTACGTGCACCCCGAGGCGCAGAAGACGGACGGCAAGCAGACCAATAACACGCTGCTGTTGTCCGAACGCGCACACATCGACACCAAGCCGCAGCTGGAGATCTTTGCCGACGACGTCAAGTGCACGCACGGCGCCACGGTCGGCCGCATCGATGAGATGGCGCTGTTCTATCTCAAGAGCCGTGGCGTGGGCAATGTGCTGTCCAAGCAGCTGCTCATGTACGCCTTCGCGGCCGACGTGCTCGAGACCATCGAGAACGACGCCGTGCGGGAGGAGTTGGAGCGGATGACGCTGGAGCGGTTTACTGGTTTGAGTACCTAGTACCTGGTACTTGGTACTTGGTACTTGGTACTTGCTACTCACTTTCCCCTTCGTCCCGACTCTCGTTGTCCGACCTCCAGGAGCTGTACCAGTCCGTCATCCTCGACCATAACCGCAAGCCGCGGAATTTTGGCGTGCTTGAGGGTGCCAACCGCTCGGCGGAAGGCAAGAATCCGCTGTGCGGTGATCAGGTGCAGGTGGAATTGCATGTGGACGGCGATGTGATCACGGACGTGCACTTCTCGGGACATGGCTGCGCGATTTCCAAGGCGTCCGCCTCGTTGATGACGGCGGCGGTCAAGGGCAAGACACGCGCGGAGGCGGAGCAACTGTTCCAGAAATTTCACGCACTCGTGATGGGACAGGACCCTGATGGAGGCGCCGCGCTGGGGCAGCTGGTCGTGTTCTCAGGCGTGTCTCGCTTCCCGGTGCGGGTGAAGTGCGCATCGCTGGCCTGGCATACGCTCAAAGCCGCGCTGGCCAGCGAAAGCGTGACCGTCGACACTGCGCAGCCGGTCAGCACGGAGTGATAGGTTGGGTCTACAGGCGTAACACCACGTCCGGGGATGCCGTGACATCCTTTCGGGTGGTTCCCGTTTGGACAGCTCCCTGACACGAGGTAGTCATGACCCAGGTCCAGTTGCAGCGAGCGGTGCGGCTCGCTGACTTGGAGGTGGGATTGCCGATGGCGGTGACACTGCCGGATGGCCAGCGCATCTGTCTGGTGCGCGACAACGGGACCGTGTACGCCGTGGCGGATCGCTGCCCGCACAAGGATTTCGCACTGTCCGGCGGAGACCTCGTCAGCCCCTGCGTCCTGGAATGCCCATGGCATGGCGCCCGATTTGACATTCGGACGGGACAGGTCCTGCACGGACCGGCAACCGAACGACTGCCCACCTATTCCGTGCGCGTGGTTGGTGAAGAAGTATTCATAGGTGCGCGTCGCCCCGCGTGAGACGACGCGACGCCGATTTCCGCGATTCTTGGCACGAGAACCAATGAGCACCCTGAACGCACTGGCGCCGCGCACCGACTTTCCCTTGCTCGTGGCCAATCCTTCGATGCACTACCTCGACTCGGCCGCCACGTCGCAGAAGCCGCGCGTGGTGCTCGATGCGATTCGCACGTTCTACGAGTCGGCGAATGCCAATCCGCACCGCGGCGCCTATGCCCTGTCCGCTGCCGCCACCGATGCCTACCAGGATGCGCGAGCCACGGTCGCCAGATTTCTCGGTGTGGCCGATGCCAGCTGCCTGATCTTCACGCGCGGTACCACCGAGGCGATTAACCTCGTGGCGTCCAGCTGGGGACAGGCAAATGTGCGCGCCGACGATGAGATCGTGGTCACGGCGCTCGAGCACCACGCCAACTTCGTGCCCTGGCAGCAACTGGCGAAGTCCAGTGGTGCCGCCTTTCGCATCGTCGAGCTGACGCCGGACCAGACCATTGATCTCGATGCGCTCCGGGCGATCGTCAATCGGCGCACCAAGGTCGTGGCGCTCACGCAGGTCTCCAACGCGGTGGGAGCCATCACGCCAGTGGCTGACGCGGTGGCCATCGTGCGCGCCCAATCGTCGGCGGTCATCGTGATGGACGGCGCACAGGCCGTGCCGCACTTGCCGGTGCACTTCGACGCGATGGATGTCGATTTCTTCGCCTTCAGCGGACACAAGATGCTGGGCCCGATGGGGATCGGCGGCCTGATCGGTCGTCGCGCGCTCCTTGAGGCGATGCCGCCGTATCAGTTTGGCGGCGACATGATCGAGTGGGTGAATGATCTGGACAGCACCTGGAACGCGCTGCCGCACAAGTTTGAGGCGGGCACGCCCAATGCCGCCGATGCCGTGGGTCTCGCGGCGGCCGCGCGGTATCTCGAGGCCTTGGGCATGGCGTCGGTGCGGGCGCACGAAGTGGCCTTGCTGGAACTGGCCGATGCGCGGCTACGCGTGATGCCGGGGGTGACGGTGCATGGTCCACCGGCCGCCCAACGCAGCGGCGTGATCAGTTTTTCGGTGGAGGGGGTCCATCCGCACGATCTGGCCACGATTTTCGATCAGCAGGGCGTCTGCATCCGTGCCGGCCACCATTGCGCGCAACCACTCATGCGGCGACTTGGCGTCAACTCGACGGCGCGGGCGTCATTCTATGTCTACAGCGATGCCGCCGACGTCGATGCGCTCTGCAACGCCGTGGTGTCCGCACAAACGATGTTCGCGGTCGTCGACTGACCGATGCGACGTGTCGAGGAACGTCAGCCGTGAACGTCCCGTCGGCGCCGCTGTCGATGATGTATCAGGAACAGCTGCTGGCCGAGTACCGCGCGCCCAGCAACCGGCGCGACATGCCCGATGCCACGGCGCGTGCCGAGCGCAGCAATCCCGTGTGCGGAGACGCCCTCTGCCTCATGGTGCGCGTGGTGGATGGGCAGTTGGCCGACATCTCGTTTACCGGACACGGGTGCTCATTGGCCACTGCATCGGCATCGCTGCTCACGCAGACCGCGTGGCGTCGCGGGATTTCCGATGGGATGTCTATGGTGGCGGCGGTGGAGGCCATGCTGAGCGGCGTGGACGTTCTCGAGGCACTGCCCGCTGCACTCTCACCGCTTCAGGGCGTCACGCCGTTTCCCGGTCGACATGGGTGCGTGATGCTGCCGTGGCTGGCGTTGCGTGACGCGCTGGGTCCATCGGCATCACGCTGACGGGAACGACGCGCCTCGGGTTGTCGTCCCGACCACACGGCGCTAGCGTGCGACATCCCGCTATCCACTCTCCTTCCGGGCCCATCGCATGTACGCCATCGCCATCATCCGCTATCGCCGACCATTCGAAGAGATCGCCCCCCACGTTGACGAGCATCGCGCGTACCTGCGCTCGCTCAAGGCTGACGGCCGATTGATGGTCTCGGGGCCGATGGACCCGCGCGTGGGTGGCATGCTGTTGCTGCGTGTGGACGATGCCGACGTGTTGGCCGAACTCGATCGGATCCGCAATGGCGACCCGTTCACCACGCGCGGTCTTGCACAGTACGAGCTGATTCCCTGGGCGCCGGTCATCGGCAAGGAAGATCTGGACCGCATCTAGAGGGCTGCCGGATGGGCAACACCGATTTTCGCATGGAACGCCACGTCATGATCTTCCGGCGACGATTCCAGGCGTCGCGGATGGCGGTGTACACCGCCTGGACCGACGCGAGTCGACTAGCGAAGTGGTTTGGCCCGCTGCGTGCCACCAATACCGTTGGTGTCCTCGACGCAAGCGTCGGCGGGGCGTGGCGTGTCGTGATGCACATGCCCGATGCTGTCGACTACCCGTTGAAAGGCGTGTATGCGGAAATCGTGCCCGGCGAGCGACTGGTGTTCACGATGGACACCAGCGAACACCCGGATGCATGGCAGGCGCGACTCGACGCGTTCCGCGACACGCCAACCGGGGCGCGTGCCGGCGGCATCGTCACCACGGTGACCTTCGTGGAGGTGGGCGAGGAGACCGAGATGACCGTGGCCCTGCGCTTCGACGAGGCGAGCGATCGGGACGCCCACTATCACATGGGCGCGCCGCAGGCGTGGGGCGAAAGTCTTGATCGACTGGAGCGCCTGCTGGCCGACTAGGGTCGCGACGCTCGGCACACGCCAAGAACGGCCAGGGCATCGGCTACCGGGCGCTCGCCAGCGGCGTCGGAAGGTCGGTTGACCAGTTGCACGAATCCGGTGTCCGCGCGTCGCACCACCATGGCGGTCGAGCCGCCGCCATCGAGGTTGAGCGCCTCGCGCGCACCCAGATCGCGCAGCAGTGCGGCGGTTTCGCGGGTCGTGGTGCCAGCGCTATAGCCATTCTGCCGACCATCAATCACCACCAGCAGCAATCGTCGTCCGTTGGCCGCAAAACCGGCAGCGGTACGCGGATTCACGGCACGAAAGCTCGCTGCGCCCATCGAGTCCACCCCGGTCACGATGACGCTGTCGTGCACCAGCATCGGGAAACCGCCCACGACCTCCAGCGGCGCCACTGGCCCCAGTGCAACCTCAACGCGCACCGTATCGCGCTCCAACAGAGACGCGCGGGCACTTCCCACCAGCATCAGCGTATCGCCGCGCGCCAACCCGCTATGCGCCAGGGGTACCGGCGCAATGCGATACCGGCGCTCGCCGAGTGGCACGAGCATCATGGCTCCGGGGCGCGACAAACTGTCGAGCGCCTGTCCCCAGGCGGCATCGACCACGCCGATGGCGTTGGCGGTAGGCCGATTCCACGTGATCACCGGCACCCGCGCCCGCGATGTCGTCAGGGTGCCCGCGGCCCGCATCACGCCGATGAACGGTCGATTGGACGCGTCAAACGCGATGACGGGCCGGTCGATAGGACCGGCGATCACTTGTCCCGACCGTACCAGCGCACCAACCGGTACGCCCGGCGGTGCGAAGAGGAAGAAATCGGCATTCACCGCCGCCAACGGCGTGTCGGAGGACGCCACCGCGCGCAGCAAATCGCTGGTGGTGGTGCGACCGACGGCCGTGGAGCCACCCTTGAGCGCGCGCACCGACACACACGATGCCAGGTCGACGTCGAGCACGTGCACCCGCAGCGGGACTGATGTGCGCACGAGGTGATGCAGCCAGACACCGGAGGCCAGTCGCTCGGAGGTGATCGAGTCCGCCACCGTGCGTGGGATCGTCCATCGTGCATCGTTGCGCGCGCGTCGACCCGTGGCGCAGGCGGCGAGCAGCACCAGCAGCCAAGGGAGGCAACGTGTTCGGCGACGAACGCGGCTGCGCGCGGCGACGCCATATGGCCCTTGGCGATATGGCCCTTGGCTAGATTGGCGGATTGCCTGGCCAGCGAGAGAAACCATCCGAGTCACTCCAACGTCCCCGCATCGCCAACGCCGTGTCATACGCAGCTGGACCAACATTGCCCGCTCCATGGTGAACTCCCGTGTCCCGTCGCTGCGGTTCCGTCAGCGCGAACCGGCGCCGCGACGCGCCGAATCCGGTCACCACTATGGTGGGTGACAACGGCGCCGCCGGCAACGGGCGTTTGCGACTGCAACATATCTTCGCGCGATTACAGCACTGGGCCGACGCCGGATGGTCGGGAACCGTGGTGTTCGCCTGGGGACTCCTGCAGGGGTGTGTGTTCCCCGGTCTGGCGGATGTGTTCTTCCTCCCGCTCGCGATCGCTCGACCCCAGCGAGCCTACGTGCTCGCGCTGATTGCGACGGCGGGAACGCTCATCGGCAGCCTGTTGCTGTATGCCGGCGGAGAACGCGCGCTCACGGTGCTGCATGGACCGTTCATCGAGTGGATGGGCATCACGGCAGACCATCTCGACCGCTACCGGTCGTCGCTCGCACGCTATGGGGCATGGGCAATCTTCGCGAGCACGATGAGTCCGCTCTCCACCAAGCTCACGAGCATCGCGTCCGGTCTCGTTGGGGTACCGTGGCACGAGTTTACCGCGGCGCTGCTGGCCGGTCGTCTGGTACGCACGCTTGGCCTCGCCTGGCTGGTGCGGAACGGCGGAGCGGCCGCTGTGGAGCGTTGGATCGGTCGGTCGCCCGCCAGATCGGCGAAGCCCTGAAGCGGGGTGGCGTGGGGATGGTGCGGGGGCGATACTCGGTGACGCCTGATCGATGGGCGCATCGACTGTCCGCCTGGCTCCCCTGAAACGCTCCCGCCCATGAACATTTCCTGGATCGATTGGGTCATCGCCGCCGCGTCCATTCTCATCTGCTTCGTGCCGGCCCTGTTTCTTGCCAAGCGATCGGGGAAGAGCACGACGGAGTTCTTCGGCTCCGGTCGCTCGGTGCCGTGGTGGCTGGCCGGGCTGTCGATGGTCGCGACGACCTTTTCGTCTGATACGCCCAACTGGGTCACCGAGCAGGTGCGTCGCTACGGCGTCGCGGGCAACTGGCAGTGGTGGGCGTTCGTACTGACCGGTGTGTCGACGGTGTTCTTCTTTGCGCGCATGTGGCGCCGGTCGGGTGTGCTCACCGACCTCGAGTTCTACGAGCTTCGGTATTCCGGCAAGTCGGCCTCGGTCGTGCGCGGTTTCCGTGCAGTGTACCTGGGCCTGTTCTTCAACTGCTTCATCATGGGGATGGTGACGTTGGCGGCGTGCAAGATCGCCAACATCCTCTTCGGGTTGCCGGCCTGGCAGACCATCGTGATCTGCGGGTTGCTGAACGTCGTGTTTGCCGCGCACTCGGGGCTGTGGGGCGTGCTGGTCATCGACATGATCCAGTTCTTCATCAAGATGACGGCGGTGTTCGCGGCGGCGTGGTTTTCACTGGTTGAGGTGGGTCGACGGCTGGCCGGTGAGGCCAACGGCTGGGTGGGTCTCAAGCTGCTCGTCTCCAAGCTCTCCACGCTGCAGGTCGTGCAGAGTACCGCCACCAATGCGCAGCCGGTGATGTCGGCCAAGGACGGCGCGGGACAGCCCATTCTCGACCTGCTTCCCAATTTCAGCATGTCGGAGTTGGCGCTCATGATCTTCATCATGCCCATCGCCATCAGCTGGTGGGCCAACTGGTATCCCGGCGCCGAGCCAGGCGGTGGGTCGTATATCGCCCAGCGCATGCTGGCGTCCAAGTCAGAAAAGGACTCGCTGGGCGGTACGCTCTTTTTCAACCTCGCCCACTACGTGCTGCGTCCGTGGCCGTGGATCATTACCGCGCTCTGCTCGATCATCGTTTACCCCGACTTGGCGTCAATTCAGGCGGCGTTTCCCGGCGCCGACGCCACGCTCATCGGGCACGATTCGGCCTTTCCGGCCATGCTCAAGTTCCTGCCCGTCGGGTTTGTGGGGCTCATGATTGGCGGGCTGCTGGCGGCCAACTCGTCCACCATTCTCACGCATCTCAACTGGGGCTCGTCGTACCTGGTGCACGATTTCTATCGGCGCTTCATCAGGAAGGACGCCGCAGAGTCCCACTATGTGAATGCCGGACGGCTTAGCACGGTGCTCTTGTACGTCGTCGCCGCCCTGCTCAGCCTCACCATGAGTTCCGCGCAGCAGGCGTTCCAGGTGCTGCTATCGATTGGCGCCGGCACGGGCCTGCTGTACATCGCGCGATGGTTTTGGTGGCGTGTGTCGGCATGGTGTGAAATCGTGGCCATGGTGATGTCACTCATCACGTCGCTGGCGGTGCCAAAGCTCATGCCCGGTGCCGACTTCGCCACCACCACCATCATTCAGGTCGGCATCACGACCATCGCCTGGCTCATCACGGCATTCGTCGGGCCGGTCACCGACCGCACCACGCTCATTGCGTTTGTGCAGAAAGTGAAGCCGGCGGGACCGGGGTGGACCGCACTGCGCGCGGCCGCCGGAATCACCGACGCCGAGATTGCGCAGGAGAATCGAATGGGCGCGGCGTTTGCTGGCTGGATTTCCGGATGCGTGGTGATCTGGTCGTCGCTGTTCGCCATCGGCAACTTCCTGTACGCCTCCGGCGATCCGTCACGCTTGCCCACCGCATGGATGCTGACCGGCGTGCTGGCGGTGAGTGGGTTCGTGCTGCTCAGGGTCACGCGGCAGTTGTGGTCGGATAGCACAGCGTCGCAGGCGCGAGCGGACGCGCGGGCGGCAGACGCGTCGGTGATCTAGTGTCTCCGCCATTTCCTGACATTCGTTGCTGAGGGGGAGCGGTGCGGGTCGTGAGGGGTGAGCAACTGAAGCGTCGAGCGTGAGAGGGGCGAGCCGGTGAGGGCAGGACTGGTTCCACCCTCGCGGGCTGGCCCCTCAACGCTCGACGCTTCAGTTGCTCACCCCCTCTTGCCCCTTATCGCTCCTCACCTCACCGCTCGGCGCCCCCCCGGTCGACTCCGGTTTCGGCGCCCCCCTAAAGCACCCGCGTCAACCAATGCAAAACGTTCAGCACGAACTGAGCGTTCTGCGCCGCGCTGGGACGATTGAATCCCATCAGCCCCTCGCCCTTGGGTCCCGAGCGCTGGGCCGAAAACATCGCCGCCTCGCCGGCCAGAAATACACGCCCTTCTCCCACCGAGAGCGCCGCACCGAAAAGCAATCCATCGCCTGCCACCGACGGTGTTGATGGCAGAAACTCCCATGCCGTGGTCGGCTGCAGCACGCGCGTGTGCGCCGGAAGCCGCAACACCGACGCGCCGCTGCCGCCTACGGAAAATGCTGATCCGGTGAAGACCACCAGCGAGTCGATGCGTTCAGATGGCGTCCGACCATCCGTGATGGCATGGGGGAGCAACGTTTCACCGCGTCGCAACGTGAAAATGCTGACGGCATCGCTGGTCTGCGAAAATCCATTGATGAAGTGCGCGCCGAATGACGCCCCCATCGCTTCGGCCGCGCCGGCAAACGGCATGTGGTCCGCAATCAGCAGGAGCGCACCGCCGCGTTCGACAAATGCGTGAACCGCCTGCACTTCATCCGGTGTGTAGGCCGACGGCGTCGGGAGCGACCACTTGCCGCCCCCATTCACCGCATTGAGTGGATTGGCGATCACCAACACATCGATCATCGCCAGTCGCTCGACGGTCAGGGCGCCGGTCATGCGCACCACGCGATAGCCGTCCTGTTCGGCCAGACGCGCGAACGGGCGATACCGGCCGATGGCGGTGTGGAAATTGTGGTGCGCCTCGTCGATGCCGATACGGGGCCCTCTGGCCGAGCCAAACGCGGGTGCCGACACCACCGGTTGGAACAGGGTGTCAGGCACCTGTTGGGCCGTGAGTCCAGCACCGGGCAGGAACACGGCTGCCAGCAGCAGGGACCCTGCCCCGTGCGCCAACGCCCGCGAAGCGCGACATTTCGTCGTTCCCGCACGTGGGCTCTCCCCCCTGCTCCGCCCCGCCATGCCCGTTCGCATTGCTGCTCCCTCGGTCAAGTTGTTCGCGCGCCTCCGCCACGTTGCCATCTTTGGGCTCGTCCTCTCCGCGGGGATTCTGCCCACTGCGTGTGCCTTCGGCAACAGTGGCAGCGGCCAGACGGCCGGCGCACCCAGCGGTCAGGCTGGTCAGGTCCTTCGCAGCACCGATGCGCCAAACGGCATGGTGGTGTCGGCCAGCGCGATTGCCAGCGAGGCGGGCGCACAGGTGCTGGCCAACGGCGGCAATGCCGTTGACGCAGCCGTGGCCACGGGATTTGCGCTGGCCGTGACCTATCCGACGGCCGGCAACATCGGCGGTGGAGGCTTTATGGTCATCCGCATGCCGGACGGGAAATCGACGACCATCGACTTTCGCGAGAAGGCACCGCTGGCTGCGACTCCGGAGATGTTCACCGATTCAAGCGGCGCCTATTCGGCCACCAAGCATCATCGCAGTCATCTCGCCGTCGGCGTGCCGGGCACGGTCGCGGGCTTTGCGCTGGCGCACAAGAAGTACGGTGCGGCGTCATGGAAGCAGTTGGTTGATCCTGCCGCCAAGCTGGCCGGCGACGGGTTTCTCGTTCCTACCGGATTGGCCGCGTCACTCTCCGGGGCCGTGACGCGATTGAAGGAATATCCAGCGACGGTGGCCGCGTATTCCAAGAACGGTACCGCGTACGCCGCCGGTGAGCGCATGAAGCTGCCGGATCTGGCGAAGACGCTGTCACGCATTCGCGATCGCGGGCGCGACGGATTCTACAAGGGCGAGACGGCGCGACTGATCGCGGAAGAGATGAAACGTGGTGGCGGAATCATCACCGAAAAGGATCTCGCGGGCTACGAGGCCAAAGAGCGTGCGGCGGTGAAAGGTTCGTTCAAGGGCTACGAGGTGATTTCGATGCCGCCGCCGAGTTCCGGCGGCATCGCCATGATCGAGATGCTCAACATCCTCGAGGGCTATGACCTCAAGGCTGCTGGACACAACTCACCGCGCTACATCCACCTGCTCACCGAAAGCATGCGTCGCGCGTTCCTTGATCGGGCCCGCTACGTTGGTGACCCGGATTTTGTGAAGGTGCCGGTGGAGAAGCTGACGTCAAAGGACTACGCGAACGAATTGCGAAAGACCATCCAGATGGACAAAGCGTCGTCGTCGCAGCCGGCGCAGATTGCCGATGGATACGAGAGTCTGGAAACGACGCACTTTTCCGTGGTTGACAAGAGCGGCATGGCGGTGTCGGTGACGTACACGCTGGAAGCGGGCTACGGTCTAGGCGCGGTCGTTGCGGGCGCGGGCTTCCTGCTCAACAACGAGATGGGTGATTTCAACGGCAAGCCTGGCCTCACGGACAGCACGGGTCTGGTCGGTACCGCACCCAACATCGCGCGCCCCAGCAAGCGCATGCTCTCCAGCATGACGCCGGCGATACTCGCGAAGGATGGCCAGGTGGTTGCGGTGATCGGCAGCCCCGGCGGACGCACCATCATCAACACGGTCCTGCAGGTTGCGCTCAACATCATGGCCTTCGACATGCCGATTCAAGCGGCGGTCAACGCGGCGCGCATACACCATCAATGGCTGCCGAACCGCCTCACGATCGAGCGTGATGGCGTGCCGGCGTCCACGGTCAGCGCGTTGGAAAAGATGGGGCACAAGGTGCAATTCGGCGGGCAGCAGGGCACCGCGCATTCCATCATGATCGATCCGCGCACGGGGCATCGCGTTGGCGCCCCCGATCCGCGCGACCGCGATGCGGGGGCAGTCGGCCACTGAGCAACACGGCGCATCGCACCACCGACGCCCCCTTCGCCTTTCGTACCGCGTCACCCGACGGTTCCGCACGACTGGGCTGGTTCACCACGCCGCACGGTGTCGTCGAAACACCGGCGTTCATGCCCGTGGGCACACACGCCGCCATTCGCGGACTCACCATGTCCGATGTGGCGGCTGTGGGTGCGCGGATGGTGCTCAGCAACGCATATCATCTCTATCTTCGTCCCGGTGACGCGATGGTCCGCGCGTTGGGCGGATTGCATGCGTTCGCGCGATGGAGCGGCCCGATGCTCACCGATTCGGGTGGCTACCAGGTGTTCTCCCTGGCGCGTTATCGAACGGTCCGTGAGGAGGGCGTCGAGTTCCGCAGCAAGCTCGATGGGTCACGTCACGCGTACACGCCCGAGCGGGTCATGCAGATCGAGCGTAATCTGGGCGCCGATGTGATCATGCAACTCGACGAACTGATCGCCGGTGGTTCCGACGAATCGGCGTCGCGCTCGGCGATGGAGCGCAGCTTGCGTTGGCTGGAACGTTGTCGAGTCGAGTTCGGGCGTCTGGGATGCGAAGGCCGGGCGCCCCTGGCCGAGATTCCCGTACCGCACGGTACGCCACCAGTGGCGTCGGCACGTGACGCCATGGAGTGTCAGTCGCCCGTGCAGTCGCTATTCCCCATCGTACAGGGGGGAGTGAACGCGGGACTCCGACGCGCGTCGATACAGGGTATCCTGAGCTGCGGCGCGTGGGACGGCATCGCCATCGGCGGGCTCTCGGTCGGTGAGTCCAAGTCCGATCTCTTGGCCACCCTCGAGGTCTGCGATCCGGAACTCCCGCGCGACCGACCACGCTATTTGATGGGTGTGGGATTTCCTGATGACCTCATCGAAGCCGTGCGTCGGGGCATGGACCTCTTCGACTGCGTGGCGCCCACGCGCATCGGTCGACACGGCACGGCGTTCACGCGCGACGGGACGGTGCAGGTGACCAAGAGCAGCTATCGCACCGATCGCCGTCCGCTGGATGACTCGTGCGCCTGCGCCGCCTGCACGGACTACGATCGCGCGTACCTGCGCCACTTGTTTGCCGCCGACGAGCCCTTGGGGCCGCGGTTGCTGGCGTTGCACAACCTCGCCTTTCTGCTGCGGCTCATGCGCGACGCGCGGGAGGCGCTTGGCGCTGGCACGTTCGCCGGATGGAGTGCGGAATGGCTGGGGCGATATCGGGCGCGCTCGACGGGGATGTAGCGCGGGCCTCACTGAAATCGAACCAGCAAACCGCAGGGGGCGCAGGGGACGCCGGGGACTCACCTCGATTCCCGGCGTCCCCTGCGCCCCCTGCGGTTCGCGGTTCCGCTAGCGCCGCCCGCCCAGCAGCCGCAAGACGGCCGTGAACATGTTCAGCAGATCGAGATAGATCTGCACCGCCGCGATCACGTAGTCGTCAGGCCCGTAGCGGTTGCGCAACCGCCACGTGTCGTACACCAGCATCCCGCTGAACACGAGCACCGTGGCGCCGGCAATCCACAATGACGCCGACTGGTTCTGAAAGAACAGATTGAGCAGTGACGTGCCGATGAGCACCCACAATCCGACCACGAAGAAGCTGCCCCACGCAGAAAAGTCCCGACGCGACACGAAGGCGTAGGCGGTCAGTACGGCGAACGCACTGAGTGTCAGGATCGCCGCCTGCGATGCCACGCCCGGCTGCCGCTGTTCCATCACGAACACCAACGGCGCAATCCACACGCCTTCAAGAAGCGTGAACAGCAGCGTCAGGCTGAGGTTCACAGGAAATTGCCCGCGGAAGTACTGCGCGCCCATCAGCGGCGCGAGTGTGGCCAGAAAACTGAGAAACGGATGCCGCGCCACCAATTCCATCAGCGATGGCTGCGACATGGCCCAGGCGCAACCGGCCACCGTCAACAGCACCCCTACCAGCACCAGCGAGTAGGTGCGGCGCACCAGTGTCGCCCGTTCGGTGCCGGTGCGTTCCGGCGCGACGGTCGCGCCGTAGGAAATTCCCATCGAGTCCTCCTCCATGATTGTCGGAAACCGTCGGTGATACCCTGAAAGATAGGCGAAGTTGCGGGGCCGGCGAGTGTGGTCACGTGCCCGATCCGTCTCGACCCAGATTCCTATCCGCTGGTCACCACCCGGATGCGGCATGGTTCGCACACGCACTTCGTACGGCATGCATCGCATTGCACGCCTCGTCGCAACGTTGCTGGCCCTGTTCTTCGCGGGCGCGGGGGCCTGCCAGCACGTCACCGGTCCGGCACCCGGCATTCCATATCGGCGCGTGCTGTTCGTGGGTAACAGTCTGACCGCCGTGAATGCACTGCCCTCGATGGTGTCCGCCGTGGCGAGCCGCGCCGCCGCGTCGATGTACGTGGAATCCGTGACGGGCGGCGGCCTCGCGCTGATCGATCATCTCACGGGTTCGACCGATGCCGCGCAGCGTATTCGCCACGGTCACTTCGATCTCATCGTGCTGCAGCAGGGCCCGACGCCCCGCGGGCTCTGTCGCGATTCCCTGGTGCTCTGGTCGCAGATGTTCGCGCAGCTCGCACATCAGGCTCATGCCGATGTGGCGTTACTCATGACGTGGCCGGCGCGCGGCGCGTCGGAGTCCGCGTTCGACGATGTGCGCGTGTCGTTCCAGCAGGCAGCCTACGAAACCCGTGGAGTGTTTCTTCCCGTCGGCGAGGCGTGGCGCGAGCTGATGACGTTGGACGCGACCCTGGAGCCATACGGACCCGACGGCTTCCATCCTTCGCCGATGGGCACGTATCTGGCGGCCCTGACAATTGTCGAGCGCCTGATCGGGATCGATATCCGCGAGGTTTCGCTCGCCCCACCCGCGATAGGTATCCCGTTGCTGAACGGGACGACGCTGGGGTCCCTGCAGCGAGCCGCGCACGCGGCGAATGCGCGATTCCCCACCCATCCCGATCAGTCGGCTGCGAACCCGACGCCTCCCGGAGCGACACTTCCCGGTGGCCACTGCTAGCGAAATCGGCGGCACCGCTAGCCCACACTTTCGCGCTGCGCGATATTCGCGACACCATTTGTGCTGTGTCGTTGAACCCGCCCCCTTCGCGCGTCATGCCCACTCCTGCCTTTTGGCGACAGTGGCACCGGTGGATCGGTGCCCCGGCCGCTCTGTTCCTGCTGTTCGTATCCGTCACCGGCGTCCTGGTGGCTGGCACCGAATTCTTCGGTGCCGATGAGGCGCTGCGTGAAGCCAATCGGGAAGTGGTGAGCGCGGTTCGTACCGACACGCCAATCGCCGAGTGGACCGTGACGCTGGCCACCGCCATGAAGACGGCCGCGGCACAGGCCCCCGGCGCGCCGGTGGACCGTGTCTCCATCGAACTCAAGGGCCAGTCGCCAACCATTGCGGTGTACGTGGGCAAGCCGGCCGGTGGTGAGGACAAGCGGCTGCTGTTCGATGCCCGATCGGGAGCATTTCTTCGCGCGGAGGACTACGTGGACAAACCGCTCATTCATCGCATCCATAGCGGTGAGGCCTTTGGCGACGGCGGACTGGTCGTGTCGATGGTCTGGGGGCTCGCGCTGTTGGCCCTCACGCTCACCGGCCTTCTGCTGTATTGGCGGCTGATGAACGTCGATCGCCCGGATCGCGTGGGCCTCAAACGGTTCTTCTTCTGATGACTACACGCATCGCGACCGCCTGCACCTCGGCGCTGCTGCTGGTCAGCTGTCATCAGCAGGGCGTGACGTCGGCCGCACAATCGCGCCCGTCGGGCATGGTCCCCATCGTGATCAGCACGGAACGCGGGGATATTTCCGTGTCGCTGGACAGCGCCCACGCGCCGGTCACGGTAACGAATTTCCTGCGTTACGTGGATCGCGGCGCGTTCACCGATGGTCGCTTTCACCGCACGGTCACGCGGGAGAATCAGCCGCGCGACACCGTGCGCATCGAAGTCATTCAGGGCAGCGCGAGAACGACGCGCCCCGACTCGAGCTTCCCCGCCGTGGTCCTCGAGCGAACCAGTGTCACCGGACTGCGTCATCTGGATGGCACCATCTCGATGGCCCGTGGTGGTCCGAATAGCGCGACCTCCAGTTTCTTCATCACCATTGGGACGCAACCGTCACTGGACGAGGGCGGCCACCGGAATCTTGACGGACAGGGATTTGCCGCGTTTGGTCGGGTGACCGCCGGTATGGAACTGGTGCGCGCCATTCAGCAGTCGCCGCACACCGAGCAGAATCTCACGCCGCCGATTGCCATTCGTAGCGTTCGCCGACTGTACCCGAAACGGACTGCCGATCCCGCGCAGCGGGCCTTGCCCTCACGGCCTTTCCGCGCCTCGTGCCGCTGGCCCCAAACGTCTACGGATA
This sequence comes from Gemmatimonadaceae bacterium, assembly GCA_016720905.1. Classification (NCBI taxonomy): domain Bacteria; kingdom Pseudomonadati; phylum Gemmatimonadota; class Gemmatimonadia; order Gemmatimonadales; family Gemmatimonadaceae; species Gemmatimonadaceae bacterium. The sequence continues at coordinate 247,515 of JADKJT010000002.1, forward strand.
CGAGGAAATTCGTCAGCCCGGCTTCACCACGGTGAGCCTCATTGTCGTCGGGAAAAGCGGGGTGTTGATAGCCGACGGTCAGGGAAGTCCGGCGGCCACCCAGACGATGCTCGATCGTATCAAGTCCATCACACCGCTGCCCATCAAATGGTACGTGGTGGGGTCCGATCACGGTGATCATACCGCTGGGAACAGCGTGCTACCGCCTGGCATCACGTACGTCGTGCACCCCACGTCACTGGCGCAACTCAAGCGCGACTCGGCCGGCGCGCCGGCCAACCGACGCGTGATCGTCCCGTCGGTCGCGATGACGGGCGATCACGAGACCATCGATGTGGGCACGATGAAGGTCGACGTGCGCTTTCTGGGTCGCGCCCATACCGGAGGCGACCTGATGGTGTACCTGCCGGCAACCAAGATTCTGTTCATGAGCGAGGCGTATCTCAATCGTGTGTTCCCCGCCATGCGTTCGGCCTATCCCAGCGAATGGGTGAAGACGGTGGATCGCGCCCTCGCCATGAACGCGTCGCGCTATGTGCCCGGGCACGGGTTCATCGAAGACCCGGCCACGTCGCGCGAGGAACTGGTGACGTTTCGCGAGTCGTTGCGCGCCGTCATCGCCGAAGTCACGCGACTGCGCGCGTTGGGCCTGTCGGCCGACGACGCGGTGAAGCAGGCGCAGTGGGGCCCGTATGCCGGTTGGTTTCTGGCCGACCAGCAGGCACCGGTTGCGGTCCGCAAGGTGTATGAAGAACTCGCCGGGACACTCAAATGACCATGCAATTCCCTTTCCGCGCCGTCTTTGCGTGCGCAAGTGTCTGTCTTCTCGCGATCGTGCCTACGGCGCAGGCGCAGAAGCTCACCAAGATCGGCGCAACGTCGGTTGGCACACCGGTGATGCTCGAAGCGCGATCGGTGACACGTGCCGGCGACGTCGTCACCGCCACCGTGCGCGCGGTGCTGCAGCCGCCCATGAAGTCACCCAAGGGCGACTACCGCAGCACACGATCGGTCGCGCTCTTCAACTGCGCCGAGCAGACGGTGGCGACGAAAGAGCGGTGGTTTTACTACGACGAGAAGGGTACGAAGGAAGCCCGGCATGACAAGCCGGGGATTCCGGGCTTCGGTCCAACCATCAAGGGGTCGCTGGCCGATGTCGCCTTGGTGTACCTCTGTACGGCGGGCGGCAAGTCGGGGGCGCGGTAGCGCGTATCAGCGCATGACGGTTTCGCACAGACCCCTACATCCCTTCAGCCACCAGGAGTGCGCCCGTGGCCGTCGCATAGCCCCCGAACTCCGGCACCTGCAGCGTCGCACCGTAGAATTGCCCCACCAGTCGGAACGTCTCGCGAACACTGGACAGGTCCGACAGATGTCCGACAATCACGATGTGCTCCTGCTGCGTGGCGCGCGCCGCGTTGATGGCGATGATGGCAATCACCTGCCCCACCATGTTCACCAGGGCCGCCGCCGTATCGGCCGGCGTGGCGGCCATCGGCTCACGCGCCACACGCCCGAAGTTCACGGCCGTGGTGTCGGGTGGCAGTGACCCGATGGCGCCACCAAGAATCTCGCCGATGGTGAGATTGAGTTCGGTTGGACTCCCGACGAGTGCCAGCTGGTCCAGGACATGCGGGTCGGTGATGTCGAGCAACATGCGCCCCAGACCCACCAGAGTACCGCCGCCAACCCCGGTACCGGTCACGTGACGGGCTCCGTCAGGTCCGGCGACCACGACTGCCGTCCCTGACCCTGCGCTGGTCACCACCGCGCGATCGAGGCCAGCCAGCGCGAGGCCGCCACGGCCGATCGCCTGCACTTCATCGACGCGATGCACGGTGCGTTCGTCGATCGCGGTTGGGAGTCGTTCGCGATTGCCGCCGGTCACCGCGATCCACCCGACGTCACGTGGTGACAATCCGCCGTGCGCCAGCACCTCTCGCACACGCCGTTCGTCTGGCTGTCCGCGGCTTGGCACATTCCATCGACGAAGCGCGGCGCCAGTCCTGACGACCACGTCCGTGTTGCTGGCACCGAAGTCGATGGCGACCACGGAGCGATTCATGGCGATCGGCGAACTCATGCACAACGCTGCCGCCGGTACCACGTCTCCGCAAGCAGCGCGCTCAAGGCCGGCGTGGCCGGAACCTTTGACGTCATGGCAGCGTATTGACCTCGTTTCGTGCCGTCCGCGACGCATGACGCGCTCTGCCGTGCGCTTCCTTGCTGACTGAACGATTGTGCGGCACTCGCTGTCCAATGCTGTGCTCGTCCCGCGCTCCCCCTTCCGCTCCGGGAACTGATCAACTGCCTATGCGTCCACTATTCGGGATTCTCCTGTCTGTGCTGTGCCTCGTCGTCCTGCCAGAGCAACTGGCCGCACAGGTTGACGTCATTCGCGGCAAGGTCACCAGCGCCGACGGAGCGCCCTTGAGTGGCGTGCGGATCACCGCCACGTCGATTCCCGGCAATGTCACGCGCACCGCGCGCACCGACAGTCGGGGCAGCTTTCAGATTGCGTTTCCCGGTGGCCAGGGCGACTACATGATGGGCTACGCGCTGGTCGGGTACGCCTTTCGTCAGTTCGAGATCAAGCGAACCGTGGACGAAGACGTGCTCGTTGCCGACACGCGACTCCAGCCCATGCAGCTGGACACGGTGGTCACCACCGCACCCGTGCAGCAGCGGGTGAGCCGCTACAATGCCGCGACACCCGATGTGAGTGGCACCGAGCGTCAGGTCCCTTCCAATGCACTGCCACCGGAGTTGCAGGGAAATCTCGCGGCCATCGCGGCGTCACTGCCGGGCGTGACCCTCGTCCCGGGCACGGACGGGGGAGCCGACGGCTTCTCGGTGCTGGGACTCGGTGCCGATGCGAACACGACCACGCTCAACGGCCTCACCTTCGGCGCCAACGGGTTGCCGCGCGACGCTGCCGTGTCGTCATCGCTCACCACGTCGCCATTCGATCCGTCGCGCGGTGGGTTCAGCGGTGGCAATCTCAATCTGCGCTCCGGGTCCGGTTCGAACTTCCTGAATCGCGGCATGAGCATCGTCACCAACACGCCACAGCTGCAGTGGACCGATCGTGCCGCGCAAGCGCTGGGCACGGAATTCACCAACATCTCCATCGGTGGCCTGACCTCTGGACCGATCAAGCTGAACAAGGCGTTCTACAATGTGTCGTATCAGTTTGACCACAATACGCGCGCCAACCAGACGTTGCTCAATACGGGCGCCTTGGGGCTGCAAACGGCTGGCGTGGCACAAGACTCGGTGACGCGATTCCTTGGCATTCTCGATCAACGCGGCATTCCGCGATTCGCCGGCCCCGATCGACAGAGTCGGTTCAACAAAAATGGCAGTCTGTTCGGCAGCATCGACATCCAGCCACCCAATGCCGTCAATGGCGACTCGTACAGCATCGCGTTCAACGGCAACTTCGGCAAACAGAGTCCGGTGGGCGGCGGTGCCACCCAACTGGCGTCGAGCAGCGGCGATCGCGTCAACTGGGGCGGCGGCGCGCAACTGCGCACCAATCGGTACTTCGGGCTCATTCTCAGCGAGTCGTCCGTGGGATTGAACATCGCCCGCAACTATGGCGAGGCCTATCTCGACCTGCCCTCCGGACGCGTGCGCGTCAATTCGATTCTTGAGAACGGGGCCAGTGGCGTGCAAAGCCTCGGCTTCGGCGGAAATCAGGGATTGTTCGGAGCGTCGCGCACGGTCGGTGCCACGGCCCAGAACACGCTCTCGTGGTTTGATGATGCCAACAAGCACCGCGTCAAGCTCACCACGGAGTTGCAGTACAATGGCTCGCAGCAGAATCTCGCCAACAACCTGCTGGGCAGCTTCTCGTACAATTCGCTGGCCGATTTCGAGGCCGGACGCCCTGCCTCGTTTACGCGACAACTCACGGCGCGCCAGCGCACCACGGGCCAGTACACGGGCGCCGTCGCGTTGGGTGACTCCTGGCGGCGCACACCCAACGTGCAAATCCAGTACGGCATTCGCGTGGAGAACACGCAATACGGCCAACGCCCCCAGTACAACGCTGATGTGTCGCGACTGTTCGATCGCCGCAATGATCGGGTGCCGACCCCGATTGCCATCAGCCCGCGTATCGGATTTTCCTGGACCCTGGGGACATCGAACGATATCGCGGCGTTCACGGGCGGCTTTCGCGCGCCACGCGCCGTGATTCGCGGCGGCATCGGTGTGTTCGCCAATGGTTCGGCCGGCGGACAGCTGGGCAGCGCACTGGACAACACGGGACTTGCCTCCGGGGTGCAGCAACTCGTCTGCAGTGGCGATGCGGTGCCGGTTCCCGATTGGAGTGGCTATTCGAACAATCGCTCCGCCATCCCCGAGCGCTGTGCCGATGGCACCAACGGCACCGTGTTCGCCAATGCCTCGCCCAATGTGGTGCTGTTTGCCAGGCATTTCGCGCCGCAACGTTCCGTACGATCGAATCTGTCGTGGCAGGGGCCCATTCTCGATGCACGCTATTCGTTGAACGCCGAAGGGACCTGGGCCCTCAATCTCAATCAGCAGCAAACGGTCGACCTGAACTTCCGCGCTGACCGGCAGTTCGGTCTCGACCTTGAGAGTGGTCGTCCGGTATACGTCGCGTCCACCAGCATCGATCCGATCACCGGAGCGATTGCCTCGCGCGATGCCCGCATCTCGTCGCTGTTCAATCGCGTGAGCGAACTGCGTTCGGATATCCGGTCAACCACGTCGCAGCTTCAACTGCGCCTTTCGCCGATCCAGCGCACACCAGCGCACTTCGGATGGAGCGCCGCGTATACCCTCACCTATGTTCGCGAACAGGTGCCGGGCTTTCAAAGCACGGCTGGCAATCCGTTGGGATCGGAGTGGGCCGTCTCCACGACAGGGCCCCACCAGCTCAGTTACAACCTGCGCTACAACTTCTTCGATTACATCACGGTCAACTGGAACGGGCAGTTCCGATCGGGCAATGCGTTCACACCCACGGTGGCGGGCGATATCAACGGCGACGGGTACTCCAACGACCGCGCCTTCATCTACGACCCGAGTGCGGTGGGTGACGCGGCGCTGGCCAGTGGATTGCAGCAGCTCTTCTCCACGCTGCCTGGGAGTACGCGTTCGTGTCTCGACCGGCAGCTCGGCCGGGTGGCCGAGCGCAACAGCTGCCGAGGCCCGTGGAGTTCGAGTGCCTCCATGACCATCACGTTGGATCGCGCGAAGTTCAGGATGCCGCAGCGCGCATCACTGAACTTTTCATTGTCCAATCCATTGGGCGCTGCCGACCTCGCTTTGAATGGGTCGGGCAACCTCAAAGGGTGGGGGCAGAGTCCGTTCCCCGATCAGTCGTTGTTTTATGTGCGCGGATTCGATCCGATCACCCGGCGCTACAAGTACGAGGTGAACCAGCGATTCGGACAGACCAGGCCGCAGTTCCTGACCCTGCGGTCGCCGGTGACGATGACCGTATCGATGAGAATCGACCTGGGCCCCACGCGTGAACGCCAGACCATCACGCAGCAACTCCGCGCCGGTCGTCAGACACCGGGAACGCGCATCAACGAGGCCAACTTCCGGCAGTTCGGCACGAATAGCGTGCTCAATCCGATGACGCAGATCATTCGGCAACAGGATTCGTTGCGCCTCACCTCGGTGCAAGCCGATAGCATTGCCTCCATGAATCGCCGCTACACCTATCGCACGGATTCGTTGTGGACGCCGGTGGCGCAATATCTCGCATCGCTTCCCGAGCGGTATCAACTTGATCAGGCCTTTGATCGCTACCTGCGTGCGCGAAGGGCGCAGGTGGACCTGTTGATCGGCACCGTCAAGGCGGTGTCCGACCTGCTCACCGCCGAGCAGAAGCGCAAACTCCCGTCGCAGATCACCAATTCGCTCGATCCGCGCTATCTCAATCAGATTCGCGAAGGCAGCGGCATCTACGTGTCGAGTGGCGGTGGTGGATTCGGCGGCTTCGGCGGTTTCGGCGGGCCTCCTGAAGGATTCGTGGTCCTGAGTCGCTGATGCATTCCTTCATCTTTCCTCGCCCAATGCGACGCATCCTCGTCGGTACGTGCCTGGCGTTCGTGTCGTCGTCCGTGGTGACCGCGCAGGCTGGCGCACCGGCGGTGGCGCCACCCCTCCCGGGTCCCGCCGTCCGGCGCATCGAGAGCGCGCAGGCGATCAGCAAGGAACCGCTGGGCGCCATTACCAATGTGCGCCATCTCTCCGACGGTCGTGTCCTGCTGAACGACGGCACCCGTCGTCGACTGCTCATGCTCGACAGCACCCTCACGCAGGTCACCGTCGTCCTCGACTCGCTGACCGAGGTGCAGAACGCGTATGGCACACGCGCCGGTGCGATGTTGGCTTATCGCGGTGACTCGACGGTGTTCATCGATCCGGCAACATTGGCGATGCTGTTTCTCGACGGTGCAGGCAACATCGTGCGCGTGCGAGCCGTGCCGCGCGCACAGGATATCAATGGAATCACCAATCCTGCCTTTCAGGCCGGTGTGCCGGGGTTCGATGCCCGTGGGCGTTTTATTTACCGGATTGCCGCCACGGCCGCGCCGCCGGCCGTCGCGCCGCCGCCCGGAATGCCGTACTTCCCCTCACCGCCAGACTCGGCGTTCGTGGTCGCTGTCAATCTCGATTCGCGAAAATCCGACACACTGGGCGTCGTGCGCATCCCCAGACAGGTGTACTCCCTGCGCATGGATCAGGAGTTCGGCTTCAGTATCAACATGGTCCCCAATCCGCTGCCACTCACCGATGACTGGGCGCTGCTGAGTGAAGGCTCCGTCGCGTTCCTTCGAGGGATCGACTATCGCGTGGACTTTCGTGCGCCCGACGGCACCCTCACGTCGTCGGACAAGCTGCCGTTTCCCTGGGTTCGCCTGACCGAAGACGACAAGGTCCGCTTCGCTGATTCGGCGAAGGCCGTGCAAATCAAGAATGCACAAACGGACTTTGCCACGCAGATGGTGGCATGGTCGAACCTGTTGAACAAACCGTATCCGGCCACGTTTACGCCGCCCGAAGGCTACGTGCCACCTGCCGGTTTGCCGAAGGACTGGATTCTGCCCAAGGGCGTGTCGTTTCCAGGCAATTACGTGCCGGCGTGCCCGCCCGGAACCCCACCGCCCGCACCAAGCGGGACCGGGCCGCCCAGTTGCACGCAGACGTACTTCAGCGAGATGTACGGCAGCGGCTACACGCCGCCCGCCCCCACGTACCGGGCGCCGACACTGGTCCGACCGCGTGACTTGCCCGATTACAAACCGCCTGTGGGAACCTCAGCGGTTCGCGCGGACGCTGACGGCAACCTCTGGGTGCGCACCATTCTGATGCGTCCGTCGCCAGGCGGCGTGATTTACGACCTCATCAACCGAAAGGGCGAGTTGTTTGATCGCATCCAGTTGCCCACTGGCTATCAACTGGTGGGTTTCGGGCAGGGGAAACTGGTGTACCTCAGCAACCGCGATGCGACCGGGCTGCATTTGTCGCGGGTGCGGCTTAAGTAGACGGGAGACGGGAGACGGCAAGACGGGAGACGGGAGACGGCAAAACGGGAGACATCCGTTGCCGGACGTCTCCCGTTTTAGTACCTGGTACCCGGTACTTAGTACTTGGTACTTGGTACTTGGTACTTGGTACTTGGTACTTGGTACTTAGTACTTAGTACTTGGTACTTAGTACTCAGCTACTTCTTTCTCGTCGCCACGAACGGGAATCCACCCATACCGGCCGCCTCGATCGTGCCGCCCAGATTGTCCGCGTCCTTGAGCGCGCCGATCACCTGCAGCGACAGCTGCTGGCCGCCCATGTCGATGCCGAAGCTGACCTTGATCGAATCGCCCTTCACCATGCCGGACACCGGCGCGTTGCCGATTTCGGACTGGAATTCACCGGAAATCGTGTCGCCGGTCTGCTTGAGCGTCAGCATCGAGTTCATTGGCCCCTGCGGGCCTTCCACGGTCACATTCCACGCGCCGCTGAAATCAGCAAGGATGCGTTGAGCAGTTGCGGTCGCGGCGCCGAAAAACAGGGCGGCCACGACGGACAGGCGAGCGATACGTTGTCTGGTCATGGGCAGTTCTGGAGAGTGGGAATACAGGCTGATGCGATCAGCCGGGACGACGAGCAACAAGCTCGATTTCAACCTCTGCGCCGAGTGGAAGTCCGGCGACAGCGACGGTCGTGCGTGCAGGATATGGTGCCGTGAACCGTTCTTTGTAGGCCTGGTTCATGGCGGCAAAATTCGCCATGTCCGTAAGATAGACGTTGCACTTTACCACGTCATCCATGGTCAGTCCGGCATCCTCCAGAACCAACTGGAGGTTGTCGAAGGCGCGGTGAGTCTGGGCTTCGACATCCCCTGATACCAACTGGCCCGTGCCGGGGTCCACCGGCGTCTGGCCGGACAGGAAAAGCTGACGTCCCGACCAGACAGCGTGGGAGTACGGCCCGAGCGCCGCCGGGCCCCGCGGACTGGCAGCCGCCTTGCGGGCAGACGCCTTTGGGGGCTTGGGCGTGGCAGGTTTACGAGGCATTGGCAGACTCCTGAGATCGGCTTGGCGCCGGAGTGATTGGTGCTTTTGGCCGTGAGGTCGGGAGCCGTGTGGCCGTACGCCGCCAGCGACTCCCGGGTTGCAGATACCGAAGCTTACAGCAATACGGGGTTCGTTGCCGTCCGGGCCCGCTCCTCCCGTCAGTCCGGCATCGAGACGGTGGGTTGCCCGGCAGCCTTCCGTTTGGCGTTGAACGCGGCAATTCCGGCACGCGCCGCGCTCCATTCCGGCATCACCGCCGCGGCCTGCTTACGTGCCGCCGCACACGCGGCAATCTGTACCGCCGTCGGCGCAAAGTCGGCGGCCTGCATCCCCATCGCCGCCGCCAACAACATATTGCTGACGGTCTCCAGTGACGGTGCCTGCGCCGCACCACCGCCAGGTCCGCGACGACGACCGCGCGCCCGTTGCGGCGAGCCCGAGGGGGAGAGCGGCTCCAACTTCGCCTTCAGCGCATCCACATCGGCGCCGCCCAGTTTCTCCAGCTGCTGCATCACCCCGCGCGCCTGACCGAACGCTTGGTGGGCGTCCACCGCTCCGTTGTACATCTCCATCGACAGCGAGTTGAGCTGCGCGAGGCCGACCGCCGACGTCTTGAGGCGCGGGTCGAGCTTCAGCGTGATGGGTTGCGTGTACCGCTGCCCATCGACCGTCAATCGCACGGTATAGCTGCCCGCCGGCGCCCACGGGGCGTTGACCAACGGATAGGTGTGGCGCGGCACGGCCCCCTGCGCTTCGTCGTCACCCACCGGCACGAGATCGAGCGGATCGACCGGATCGAGATGCAGGTCCCAACTGAAGCGGTGCATGCCCGACTTGGCCGAAACGACGATGGGCTGCGCGGGCCAATACAGCGGCAACCCGCAGAACGGCGCCGACGGCGTCTTCTGACACACCTTGTCGTAGGCGACCGGATCGAGCGCCGGATGCGGATTGAGCACCGAGTCCCGACTGGTGTACGTGCGCACCACGCGCCCGGCCGAATTCAGGATTTCCAACGACACCGGTGCGCTGGCATCTTTGGCGAGGTAATAGTCGATGACACCACCCGGCAGCGGATTCTCACCGGCTGGCAATTCCGGTGGCCAGGGGGTCGGTTCGTTGGTGCCAAAGCGCACGCGCACCGCGGTGGCCGGCTTGAACAGATACGTCTTGCTGGCATTCTTTGCCGCAAGCGCCAACGCGGCCTGACGCAACGGCGTGACGTTGTCGAGAATCCAGAAGCCGCGACCATGCGTGGCGGCGATCAGGTCGGAACACAGACACGTACTGTCGTCCTTGACCTGGATATCGCGCACCGAAATGGGCGGCATGTCGTTTTTCAGCGACTGCCAGTGATCGCCGTCATCGAACGACACCCACACCTGCAAATCGGTCGCGGCATACAACAGCCCCTTCACCCGCGGATCTTCACGAATCGCGTTGGATACCGCGCCTGCCGCGATCCCGGTGTTGATTTCGGTCCAGGTCGCACCGCCATCATGCGTGCGATAGAAGTGCGGATTGAGATCATCGAGTCGCAGCGTGTTGGCCGCAGCGTACGCCGTCTGCGAATCAAAGTGACCCGCCTCAATATTGAAAATACGAGTCCACGGCTTGATGCTGCCGGGCGTGACATTCTTCCACGAGGTGCCGCCGTTCATCGTGGTTTGAATGGTGCCGTCATCGGTGCCGGTCCAGATGATGCCGAGTGACCGCGGCGAGGCCGACAGCGCGGTGATGGCGCCCATGGGTCCCGGCGTGACGCTGCTGGCGTACTTGCCGGCGGTGGCGGGTACCGCCCATGTCTGACGCGTGAGGTCCGGGCTGATGCGCGTCCAGCTGTGGGCGCGATCGGTCGACTTCCACACCGCGTTGGACGCGTAGTACAGCGTGGTATTGTCAACCGGCGACCACAGGATGGGCATTGTACGCACATTGCGATTATAGCGCTCGCCCTTGGGGCCGATCTCGCTCATGTCCGGCCCCACTTGCGTGGTTTGCGCCGTGCGACGGTCGTACAAGGACACGCCACTGCGCTGACTGCCGAACACCTTGTCCGGATCCTTCGGATCGGACGCGGCAATGCCGTATTCCTGGATGTTGACCGGATGCCAATCGTGGAAGGAAATACGCCCGTCCATGGAACGACTATCCACGCACGCTGACCCCGAATCCTGCTGTCCACCGCACACGCGATACGGAAAGTTCATGTCGGTGGACACATGGTACATCGCCGCGGTGGGCTGGTTGTACCAGTTGCTCCAGCTGACACCGCGATTGGCCGACACCACACCACCCTGATCGGCCACGGCCAGAATGATGTCGGGATTGAGCGGGTTGATCCACGTCTTCTGGTAGTCATCGCCACCTGGTGCACCGCGAATGGCCGACCAATTCAATCCCGCGTCTTCGGTGCGCCAGAACACGGTCGAGGAACTGTACACAACTTTTTCGTTGGTGGGATCAACCACAATGGTGGGCAGATCTCCGCCGCCGATGCGCGCCAGCGGACGCGGGTCGGGCGTGCCGCGCGCACCGGGCTCGGTGGCGTGCGCCACGACCTGCCAATGCTCACCGGCATCGGTGGACTTGTAGAAACCCACGGGCCCTGACGCGCCCGGCGGGCCGCTGGTGGCCGCGCCCGCGGCCATGGCGTAGAGCGTGCGCGGATTGCTGGGCGCCAGCGCGATGTTGGCCTGCAAGATGTTGGGCAGCCCGTCAGTGAGCGGCTTCCAGGTGGCACCGCCATCGATGGACTTGAAGATGCCGTTGCCACCACCACCAAACCCTTGGCCTTCAATGAAACTCTGCTGCTGTTGCCACAGCGTGGCATAGACGATGTTCGGATTGGACGGATCGATCCGCACATCGTTGCCACTGGTGTACTCGTCCTTGTACAGCACGCGCTGGAACGACTTGCCGCCATCCAGCGAACGGAAGATGCCACGCTCGGTGTTCGGTCCGTACGGATGCCCCAACACCGCGACAAACAACCGATTGGCATCCTTGGGATCGACGTCGATATGCGCGATCATCTGCGATTCGCGCAGACCCAGGTGCGTCCACGTCTTGCCGGCGTCGACGGACTTGTACATGCCGTCACCGACGGCGAGATCAGGCCGAATGATGCCGGCACCCGATCCGACGTAGATGGTTCTCGGATCGGACGGCGCCACCGCGATCGCGCCGATGGATCCCGTGGCCTGCTGATCGAAGATGGGCTCCCAGTTCGAGCCGTAATCAGTGGACCGCCACACGCCACCGTTATCAAAACCGATGTAAAACACACTCGGCTGCGTGGGAACGCCCGAGAGCGCGCGAGCGCGACCGGCGCGGAGTGGGCCGATCTGGCGCCAGTGCATGGCGGACCAGAGATCGGGGGTCTGGGCGTGGCTGACAACGGGCGCCGCAACCACTAGCGCAGCAAACAGGAACCGGCGAATCACTGGAAACTCCGAGGGCGGAAGGTTGGAGATAACCTACCGCCTCCATCCGCATTCGCGAGCCTACGGGTTCCGCGTCCCGGTAAACGTGGCCGTACCCTGTCCGGCCAGATCGACGACACCCTTCATGTTGTCTTTGTCGACCACGATCCCGATGAAGCGGAGCTCCACTTCCCCGCCCTTGAGCGCGAAGTTGATGGAATCCTTCTTGACGGTGCCTTCGATGGGGCGGAGACCCATGCGGGCGGATTCGTACGTGCCGGTGAGTTTTTCGCCTTCCTGCTTGAGGACGACGGCCGGGGTGCCGGTGCCGTTTTCCGTGACCACGGCAAAGGTCCACTTGCCGGTGACGTCAACCAGGATGCGCTGCGCGACCGCGGACACGGCGGTGAGTGCGGAAGCAACAATGGCGATGGCGGCGATGCGATGAGAGCGAGTCATGGGATGGTGAGGAGAATGGGGGATGTTTGAACCGCGAAGTGCGCCAAGTTCGCGAAGTACCACACATTCACCTTCGCGTCCTTTGCGGTAGAAATGTTCTTGATCAGACGGCGTCAGTAACGCCAGCTCCTGAGATCCGCACCAGCCGGCGCCGAGCGTTCCATCTGCTTGACCATCTTGCCCATGAGTTCCGGCATCGGCGGCCCCCAGCAATGCGGCGCCATCGACTGGAATACGATCTCGCCACTCCACTTGGGTGACGTGGTCTTGGACAAGAACTCGTCGATGAGCCGTACACCCATGTTGAGATAGTACGAGTCGGCATCGCCGACATAGATGTTCAGCTTGTCGGCCAGCTTGGGCCCCAGCGTCCCCCACTTGGTTTCCAGCAAATAACGCAGGTCGTAGTGCTCTTTCCAGTACTGCGCCACCTGCTTGTCGATGACACCGGTGCGCTTGTCCCAGATGGGTGTCGGGAAACCATCGGCCGACACGGGACCGTACGTGGCCTCCCAGATATCCCACTGCCCGCCGGAACGCGACTTGGTGCCGGACACCAACTCAAACCAGTTCTCGTCCTTCATCATCGCCGTGATGTTGCCGTCGGGTTTCCGCTGTGTGGGGCGATCGATCTTCGACCAGTCACGCTGCAGCCAGTAGGCATTGGTGTCGGCGTACACGTTCACAATCTGGTGGTACCGAAAATCCACCGCATCAGGGCACAGCGACCACACGCCGCCGTAGAAGTCGGGATAGAACACCTGGTGCGCCAGCGAGATCCATCCGCCCGTGGACCCGCCGGTCAGCAATCGCGCCCATGGTTGCCCGATCACCCGGAACTTCGATTCCACGGCGGGAATCAATTCCTGCATGATCGCATCGCCGTAGGGTCCGTTGTTCGCCGAATTGACGCCGTATGAATCATCGTAGAACGGCGACGGATGCTGCAGCGTGACGATGATCATCCGCGGTGTGCCATCCGCATTCCAGTACGGACTGGTCCCCACCTGCGGAGCGCGCAGCGAAAAATGCCCGTGGCTGTACACCACCGGATAGTGCGCCTCCGGATGCCTGTCATAGTCCTTGGGCAGCAACACGACCGCGCCAAGATAGATGGGATGGCCCCACCACTTGGTGAGGATCGTGCTCTGGATCTTCAGACGCTTGACCGTCTCGGTTTCGGCCGGCACCACCACGGGCGGAATCACTTTGTCAGCGACCAGCTTGATGGCCCGGGTCGACACCGGATCGAACGTGATCTTGACGGGATCGCCGAACAGATTGCCCGGTGAGCGGCGCCAGTTCTGTCCTTCCCACTGGTCCATATGCGCCCAGATGGTCTTGCCGTCGGCCCGCGCGAACTTCGTGTAGACATTGATGAACGGCTGCACCCAGTACTCGCCGGGCGGGATGTCCCGCAGGCTCTGCACCGGGTGACCGAAGGTCGACGTGTCAATCAGCGCGGCCTTCCCCGCTGCGAGGTTGCTGATATCCACCGCGTAGATCGGCACACCGTTTTCGCCGGCCTGCGCGATCGGTCCGCGATCCGGCGTGGCGACACGGCTCAACGCCACGTACGCGCGACCGGTAATGGGCTGGGGATGAGCCGCCGCACTGAAGGCAATTTCGAAGCGCGAACCCGGTTGCGCGACGACGGTCGATGTCGCGGCGACACTGAGCGACGCGACGCACAGCACCAGGAAACGGGTGAATGAACAACGGGTCATGCCGACGGTGCTCCGCGCGCAGGGATTCGGGAGAATCAACCCTGAATTCTACTCGGCCCGTCGGCGACGCGCAGCGAGATGCCACACGACGGTTCCAGCAACCAGCGCCACCGCATAGCCATACGGCGCAAACGCCGCCGTCACGCCGCAGGCCACCGCCAGGGCAAACGCCCACCGTTGCGGCAACATATCGCGCACCAGCAGCAGAATGGACACCGCTTCCACCAGCAACAACACGCCGAGGATCGGCCCCGGAAACAGCCGTTGAAACGCGGCCGGGTCGCCCAGCAGAAACAGTCCGGCCAGCAGCAGGAAGGCGCCGTAGATCACGACGCTGCCACCGGTACGCGCGCCGAACGCATAGTGCCCCACCATCCCTCCCGAGCCGTGACATACCGGGAGTCCGCCAAGGGGTGCGGCCACCAGATTCATCATGGCATAGGTGGTGCCGATACGTCGGACCGTGAGTGGTGCACGGTCGGGAAAGAGATCCCCCACCACCTGCCGCGTGGCCAGTACGGAATTCCCCAGGGAGAGCGCCAGCTGTGGCAACGCCAACAGCAGCGACGCACGGGCGAACTCGTTGCCCGTGGGCCATCGTGCGGGCAGTTGTGGCCACCGGAACCCGAACGGCAACGCCACCGCGCTTGGCCACTGAAAGGCCGCATAAACCAATCCCAGGCCAATCACCACAAGAGCGGCCGGCACCTTGTGATTGTCTCGAAGCGCCAGCACGATCACCACGGCAGCCGCCGCCAACATCAGGCCGCGCTGGCCGTCTGCCGGAATGAACCGCGTCAGCGCCAACGTACCAAGCTGCAGACCCAGTCCCACCTGAATGCCGCGCACCACCGCCTTGGGGACGGTGCGGGCAATCCATTCCAGCGCCCCGCTGTTGGCGAGCACCAGCATCACCACGCCGACAATCAGCCCGCCCGCCGCCAGCAACGGTGGCGCGAGCTTGGTGCTGATGGCAATCGCCGCCATGGCCTTGAGTGGCTGCACCGGCATGGGCAATCGATAGGCGAGTCCGGACAACACCTGCAGCAGGCCAAACATCACGAAGGTCGTGGTGGGATCCATCCCCGTCGCCACCACCACCCCCACCAGCAATGGCAGGTCCGTCCCCAGATCACCGAAGGCGCCGGCAAACTCGCGTCGATTGAACTGGAGCGCCGGCAGGCTGCGTTCGGCGACGCTATGGGGCATCTCGAGTGACGGAACGGACATGCGGGAAATATGCCTGCCGATTCACTGCGCGCACCTGCATCTTTCTCCGATGTCCACTTCCGCCATCGAAATACAGGGGATCGTCAAGCGCTACGACCATCATGTCGCCGTGCGATCCCTGTCGCTCACCGTGCCGCGCGGCGCCGTCTATGGCCTGCTGGGTCCCAACGGAGCCGGCAAGACCACGACCATCCGGATGATGCTCAACATCATCGCACCCGATGAGGGCACCATTCGCGTGCTGGGTGTTCCGCACGACGACCCGTCGCTGGTCGATCGCGTGGGCTACCTCCCCGAGGAACGCGGACTCTATCGCAAGATGCAGGTACGCCGCGTGCTCAGGTTTCTTGGCGAACTGAAGGGACTGGGCGGCAAGGAACTCGATCGACGCATCGACATGTGGCTGGAACGCCTCTCGCTGAAGACGGCCACGGAAGACTGGGGTGCCAGCAAGGTCGATGAACTCTCCCGCGGCATGCAGCAGAAAGTGCAGTTCATCGGTGCCCTGCTCCACGACCCGGAGCTGGTGATTCTGGACGAACCGTTCTCCGGACTCGATCCGATCAATGCGCAGGCACTCAAGGACACGGTTGTGGACCTCAAGAAGCGCGGCCGCACGGTGATTTTCAGCACGCACATCATGGACAACGCCGAACGCATGTGCGATTCGGTGTGCATCATCGCCAACGGCGAAAAGGTGCTGGACGGCGGTGTGGCGGAAGTGCGCGAGGCGCACGGTGCGCGCATGATTGCCTTGGGGTTGGACGGCGCGCCGTCCGCTGCGGTCGAGGCGGTTCTGCGCGATCCGCGTTTGGTTGCGCGCGTGGACGACTCCAATCGGTATCTGGAGCTGGAGATGGCGGCGGGCGCCAAGGCACCTGAGGTGCTGAGCGCGCTGGTCGCGGCCGGTGCGTCCATCGAACGATTCGAACTGGTACGTCCTTCACTGCACAGGATTTTCCTGGAGAAGGTCGGTGCCACTCACGTTGACGCGGGGATGAGCGGCCATGGGTAAGCTGATGGCGGTCATCCGCCGCGAGTATGTCGAGCGCATCCGCAGCCGGTGGTTCCTGATTGCGACGGTGTTCGGACCGGTGTTCTTTGGCGCGCTGATGTTCCTGCCGGCCCTCATCGCGTCACGCGACAAGGGGGCGGCGGACTCCTCGCACATTGTGATCATCGATGCGACCGGTGCCGGGTTGGGCGAACGCGTGTCAGCGCGACTCGCCGGGGGCATCAGCGGCGGTGGCGGCGCCACGCCGCGCGTCATCGTCGTCCCTGCCGACAGCATCGCACCGGCCGAAGCGCTTGCCACCGGCGAGGTGATGCGCGAAGCGGTAAAGGGTTACCTCATTCTCGACTCGTTGTCGCTGGCCGGACGGAAGGCACGGTACGCGGGCAGCAATACCACGGCGCTGTTCGACATGCAGAAGCTCGAACGCGCCGTGCAGCACGAAGTGCTGGCGCTTCGCATGCAGACACTGGGCATCGACCCGGACGTCGGTCGGCAGCTGACGGAAATCAACATGAACGTGGCCACTGAACGGCTCACCAAGCAGGGCCGTGGCGGTTCAGGTCAGTTGAATATCTTCTTTGGTCTTGCCGTGGCCATGCTGCTGTACATGACGATCTTCATTTACGGCCTCAACGTCCTGCGCGGTGTGCTGGAGGAGAAGCAGACACGGGTGGCCGAGGTGGTCATCTCCAGCGTTTCGGCCTCCAAACTGCTGGCCGGCAAGGTGCTCGGTGTGGGCGGCGTCGGGCTGACACAACTGCTGCTGTGGTTGTCCATGAGCTTCATGATGTACAAGGTCCGCGCCCCGATTCTCGCCAAGTTTGGCGCGGCCTCCGCGCCCATCACGTTGCCCAACATGTCCTGGGGCACCGGGGCGATTCTCGTCGCGTTCTTTGTGCTGGGATTCATGCTGTACGCCGGACTGTTCGCGGGCGTCGGCGCCACGGTCAACAGCGAGCAGGAAGCGCAGCAGGCGCAAATGCCCGTCGTGCTGCTGCTGGTCAGCAGCATCATGTTTGCCCAGAACATCCTGCTACAGCCCGACAGCACCCTGTCGCGCGTGCTGAGCATGCTGCCGTTCAGCGCGCCCATCGTGATGCCGCTGCGCATGACGGTCGCCCCCGTGGCCAACAGCGAAATCGCCATCGCGCTGCTCTCGGTGGCACTGGGCGCGTGGGCCGCCGTGTGGCTGGCGTCGCGCATCTATCGCGTGGGGCTGCTTATGTATGGCAAGCGCCCCAGCATTGGGGAAGTGCTGCGCTGGGTGAAGCAGCGCTGAGGAGAGAGACGGGAGACGGGAGACGTCCAGTCGGGTAGCTCAGTAACAGAGCATCAGGTACATCGCCGTGTCAGACCGGATGTCTCCCGTCTCCCGTCTCCCGTCTCCCGTCTTGCACCAGCGGCCGCTCCAACCGTTTCGGCCCCGCTTTCTCCTCCAGGATCTGCTCCGCGCGCGCAATGACGCGTCGCAGAATATCCCGCAGCTGCGTGTCGCGCTTCCGCACTGTGCGCCCGAAGATCGCTCGACACGTGCTGTACACCGTCCCAATCCACAGCACGACCGCGCCAATGACCACCGGCGGACTGTGCGTGGCATTCGCGGCCAGCCCGCCCACCATCGCGCTCACACCCGTACCCAGGCCAATCCCCAAGCCGGCAAACCACTGGCCTGCGGTGTTCCCGAGATCTTCGTAGACACGCACCTGCGTGCGTCCATTGCGTGACGTGAGATGCAATTGCAGCGCACGCACGGAGCCCATCTGCCGCCCGCCGGCGTGGGTGGTGTTGATGGTCAGCGAGCGCCCGACGGCACTCACCGTGACCATCTCGCCCAGCGCACGACGAACTTCCTCGGCGATCTCTTCAAAGTCGTCGCCAGCCAATTCCCCTTCGAACGCGGCGGTGTACTCCAGTTTGGTGCGCGCCCCGAGAAAGAAGTTGGGTTTCTTCTGCATCAGTTCACCGGGCGTCACTTCGGCCAGTGACACGCGCTGGGCGTGCGCCTTTTCCACCAGTGCCCGTGCCACGTATTTCTCATCAATACCCGCGTCAATGGCCGACGCCTTCACCACGGCCGCATCGTACCCCCGCGTCACCTGTTCTTCGTGACTGCGCGGCGTGAACACCGGCGGCGGCGTGATCATCCCGGTGTTCGCCTGCAGCTCGGCAGCCCGCGACCAGACTTGCTGTGCTTCCGTACTGGAAAATACGACATCCGTACCGCGCGTCGCCCCGGGCGTGGTGTACTCGACCTTTCGCGGCAACGGCGGCGGTCCCGATGTCATCTCACGCAGCGCGCGCCGCAGTGCCTCGGCGTCTGGATATCGGTCGCCGGGCGCCTTGGCCAACAATTTCGCCACCAGGGCATCCAGTTCCGGCGGGCAATGCAACAGCACATCGTGCAGACGCCAGGGCGGCGAATTCACGTGCGCCACCACCACGGCCGACGCTGTCGGGCGCTCAAGGGGGAAGCGGCCAGTGAGCGCGAAGAACGCGAGGACACCAAGGGAGTACAGGTCACTGCGGCCGTCGAGCGCATCACCGGTGACCTGCTCAGGGCTCATGTAGTGCACGGTGCCCAGCACGGTGCCCGTCGCCGTCAGCGGCTGTGTTTCCGCCACGCGTGCAATCCCGAAGTCGGTGACCATAGCGCGCCCGGTCTTCCGATCGAGCAGCACGTTCTCCGCCTTGACGTCGCGATGAACCACTCCGTGCGCATGCGCGAACCCCAGGGCCGCCGCCAGCTGATCCAGCAGCGGTACCAGATCCGCCGGTGACAACGGACCCTGTCGCGCAACGCGTTCGGCCAGCGACTCGCCGTCCACGAATCCCATCGAGAAATACACCACGCCATCGCGCTCGGCGGCCGAGTAGATGGGGACGATGTTCGGATGGGACAATTGCGCCGCCGTGCGGGCCTCGCGCAGGAAGCGGGTGCGCACCTGCGCATCGGCCGCGAGATGCGGCGGCAGCGTCTTGATCGCCACTTCGCGCGCCAATTGCACATCGAACGCGCAATACACGATGCCCATACCGCCGCGGCCGATTTCCCGATCGAGTCGGAATTGCCCCTCGACGGCACGACGCAGTGCGTCGGCCGTTGGATCAGCGACGTTGTTCGTTGGCTCTTCCATGCCCGCGGCCCCGGTTCAGTCTCGCGGCAAACGGCCGCGTGCGCTTCCCAACATGCCGACCACCCTGTCGGCAGCCTCCACACCGTGCCACTGCGCCTCCTCAAACAAACTGAGACTGCTCAAATCGGCATGGGCCACCACCAACTGCGGCGCGGGTGCCCATCGACGAAGCCGCTCGACACGCGCCATGAGTCCAGGTACCGGACGCGCCATGGCATGTCCCCATCGCATGATGTCGATATGCGCGACGCACTCGGTGATATCGGCGTGCGCACGCGACAGATCAGACAGAATCTGATCTCTCCACGCGCTCCACGACCGGTCCTGCATCCACTTTCGCCCATCGGCCGATGGGCGGTCGACCACGGCATGATACCACGTCCAGACACGGCCATCCGGCCGGGTCGCCAGTGACTGGTGCCCCGCATCAACGTAGCCCAACGACGGGCTCCCGTAGATGACGTTGTCCCACGCGGGTGGCGCGCCCTGCTCAGCCGGTGGGCGCTTCAGCGTCAGGTTGGCCACGACCCAGGGCGCATAGTCGGTGGTCACCGGCAAGGTGACCGAGGGAAGCACCTTTGGGAGCACCAAGAGCGGGGCGGCCCAGATGACCGCGTCACACGTGACGTCGACCAGCGGCGTGTGCACCACCCACTGTGTTCCTTTCCGCTCCAGCTGCACGGCCGGTGCGCGAGTCACGATGCGCTCACCCGCGCGTGCCGCCAGTTGTCGTGCGATCCAGTCGTTGCCTTCCGGCCACGTCAGCGGCCCCTGCTCGTCCGGCTCCCGCGCTGCGGAGTAATGGACCGCCGCCCAGGCACTCGCCTGCGTGAGTGACGCACCATAGTCGTCGCGCATGCCGTACTCCACCCACCACCGAAGCGCCGGCGATGTGAAGCCCTGTTCGCGCAGCCAGGCATCGGCAGTTTGGGCGTCCAGCGCGCGGGCCCTATCGGCAACTGCCCGTGGCACACGTCCGCTGGCGAGGCGTTCGTGCCCCAGCGCTGTGGGCACACTGAAGACACCGCTTGCGCGCCATTCGGCGATGGTCTCAGCCAAACGCGCGAATTGCGCGCGTTCATCAGCGGACAGCGCGTCCAGCGGCTCCAGTCCCTCATGCCACCGGCCGTGCTGGAACAGGCGTTCCTGCGGCGAATGACAGAGCGTGCGTTCGTCCCATTCCCCGTTGGCATCGAGGACACCAAGTTCGCGCATCAGTTGACGCACGAGCGTCGCCTGCGGCCCGGGCACCGGGAGATAATGTGCGCCCCACGGATATCGTCCAGCGTCGTTCCGTCCCGATCGCGCATTGCCGCCCGGCGTGTCGGCAAGTTCCAGCAACAGCCAGTCGCGCATCCCGAGTCCATCCAGCCGCCAACCCGCCGACAGGCCGCCCATTCCGCCGCCAACAATGGCCACCGACACGCGACGCTGCTCACGGGCTCGTGTCGACAGCGTCCCATCCCGCAACGCGTGACCAAGCGCGCTGTTGTCGTCGACGAATCCACCGGTGATGGCGGGACCGCTCTTTCGCGCGAGTCCAATGAGGGCGGGAGCGGCGGGAGCAGCGATCAGCGCCGCCAGAAACTCACGGCGAGTGTAAGCCGGGAGACAGGAGACGGCAGACGGAAGACACCCAGTCGGAGAGTCACTGCCAGCACAAGCGGTCGTCGGCAACCCGTCCGGCGGGACGTCTCCCGTCTCCCGTCTCCCGTCTCCCGTCTTCATCGATTGATCGCTTCGAATTCCCGCTCGTAGTACCTGACCAGCACCTGATCGTTCAGCCGATTAGGCAGCGCCGCCACCTTGCCCATATCCGTGGGGAACTCGAACAAGGCCGGCACGGACGCGGCGCTGAGATACCGCAGCCCCGACGGCAATGACGTCGGTGGCGCATACGACCCGGTGCCCGCCAGCACGAATCCCCATTCGCCAAAACTCGGCACGTACACATGATACGGCGACGTGCGCAGTCCCGCCCCTTCCAGCGTGGCCACGATGCTCCAGAACGACTGTCGCGCAAACATCGGCGAGGTGCTCTGCACCGTGAGGAATGCACCGGGCGCCAGGTGCTGCTTCACCAGCCGATAGAACGCGCTGGTGTACAGCTTGCCCACGTGATAGTTGGACGGATCGGGAAAATCGATCACCACGAAATCGAACAGCGCCGACTGCTGGTCAAGCCAGGTGAAGGCATCG
Organism: Gemmatimonadaceae bacterium; assembly: GCA_016720905.1. Classification (NCBI taxonomy): domain Bacteria; kingdom Pseudomonadati; phylum Gemmatimonadota; class Gemmatimonadia; order Gemmatimonadales; family Gemmatimonadaceae; species Gemmatimonadaceae bacterium. The sequence continues at coordinate 269,268 of JADKJT010000002.1, forward strand.
GCATTGATGACGCGCACGCGCCGGTCATTCAGCGATCCCAGGTTGAGCGCCGTCAACCGGGAATGCGTGCGGAACAGGTTTGTCATGCCATCGTCGAGATCCACCAACGTGACGTGCTGGACATCCGGATACTTGAGAATTTCGCGAACCGCCAACCCGTCGCCTCCACCCAGCACCAGCACGTTGGCACGCGAACGTGCCGCGGCCAGACCCGGGTGCACCAGCGCCTCGTGATAGCGATATTCGTCGCGCGACGCGAACTGCAAGTGCCCGTTGAGATACAGCCGCAGATCGTCCTTCCAACTGGTAAGCACGATGCGCTGATAGCGCGTATCCTTGGCCAGAATGATGGGATCGGCGTACATCCCCTCCTCGGCCAGCGTGGTGATGCGCTGCCCCTGCCACAAGCCAACGCCCAGCAACGCCAACGACACAAGCCCCAGCGCCTGCAGCGCGCGCCGACGCGGCAGGACGTCGCGAAAGAGCCACGTACTCCACAGGCCCACCAGCACATTCACGATACCAAACAGAATGGCCGAACGCACCAGGCCCAGTCGCGGCACCAGCAGCAGCGGAAACAGCAATGACGCGAACAGCGCGCCGATATAGTCAAACGTCAGCACATTCGAGACGACATCCTTGAAGTCGAAGCGATCCTTGAGAATGCGCATCAACAGCGGGATTTCGAGTCCGACCAGAATGCCGATCAGGATGACCGTGCCATAGAGCACGGGGCGAAACGCATCGGTATAGGCAAATGCCAGAAACAGCACCAGCGACGAGAATCCACCGATGATGCCGACCAGCAATTCGATCACGACGAATCGCGTGACCAGTCCGCGCCCGATGAATCGCGAGAGCCAGCTGCCGATGCCCATCGCGAACAGATACGTGCCGATGACCGTCGAGAACTGCGTGACGCTGTCGCCCAGCAGGTATGAGGCCAGCGCACCGGCTACGAGCTCATAGATGAGCCCACAGGCGGCGATGAGGCAGACGGAGATGAACAGCGCGGCATTCATGGGAGTTGAGACGGGAGACGGGGGACGGGAGACGGGAGACATCCAGTCGTACAGATCGACGGCGATTTCGCATGGCGCGTTGCGCCGTCAGCCGGGATGTCTCCAGTGTCCAGTCTGCCGTCTCCCGTCTCCCTCAGTGTATCGCGGCGGCGACGATGATGCCCAGCGCAATCGCCACGCAGCCCATCAGCGTCGCCGCGGCCTGATTCCGCTTCTCGCCGATCTCATCCCACAGCTTGCCGGGCGTGAGCAGATCGAGCACGACGAACGCCACCACGAACAGCACCACGCCGAGTCCCGCGAACACCGCCGCACTGGCCACGTTGCTCCAGATCGCATCCATGATGGTCAGACTCCGTCACTTCCCGCGCATCGTGCGGCCGGGAATGTAGTAGGGTGAACGATACGCACCGGGATTGGCGCGAACAGACTTGGGATTGGTTTTCCCCTGCGCGGTTGACGTGAATGACCACCCGCGATACTGCGCGGTGCCCAGCAGCAGCAGCACCGCCACGCCCCAGAGGGTGTAGAGCCGCACACTCATTCGTCATCTCCGCTGTCGTCGTCATCACTCGAGGCCGAGCCGGTAGCCGAGCCGTAGTCGCTCTCGGCCCATCGACGCGACTCGAACGCGTTCTTCGTGACGAACGCCAGAAACGCCGGCACCAGCAGGCCGCCCAGGGCGAGCAGATAGAAGCCGAAACTCGGCACATCGCGTCGCACCCGCAACACATAGTTCACGCTGGCCGTCGTGGCTTCTCCCCCTTCCGGCGCGACCCGCAGGAAGTAGCGGCCGGCCGGCACCGAGGCCAGGCGCACGTCTGCATGACGAGAGCCTTCCGACCAGTTCCCGTCGCTGTCGCGGCCGTGATAGTAGCTCACTTGTTGTGAAAACTCGCGCGCGATGCCGGACGCTTCGTCGATCAACGTGAAATCAAGAAAGATCCAATCGTTCTCCAGATCGGCGTCGATGTCAACGGTGACGCTGGACGGGCGTCCGTCCAACACGAAAGCCGGCGTCACAAACGCCGACGAGTCATCGGTGCCATGCACAAACGCAAAGCGATTGGTGTACGCCACGGCGCCGCGCGAGAGCGCGATGTTGGCGAACAACATCGCCACCAACAGCACCAGAAACAGTCCCAGCCGACGCAGGATCTGCCCGGCACCGACGTCATTCGGATTGGGCTGGTTCGCAAATACGCCAACCGGCGACGACAGCCGACCGTCCTGACCGAACGCCTTGGCGATCACATCGGGCGGCGTGTACGTCCCCATCGACCACGTGGTCTCGCCGTCAGATGCCTCGGCGCTCAGAATGTGCGGCGGCGCGATGAAATCGCGGGCCACCACCGTGTCGCCCACCTGCAATTGCCAGGGAAATTCACCGAGCGCCAGTGTCGTTCGCGCCGTGGCGGTCTGGAAGTGCTTGAACGTGCGCTCACCCAAGTGCGCCACGGGGCGCCCGCCTTCCGCATCGATGCGCGGACGGCGACGCAGTTTCTCGATGACATTCCAGTGTCCCTGATACTCGGAGAGATACAGGAAGCCGCGAAAGGGATTGAACGCGACGTACTCGGTCCACGAGTAGTCCGTGCCCTCGACGGTTATCGTGACCACCTGGAACCCGATCAGTTCCCAGGTCACGCCGTGCCAGGTACCGCGCGTGCCCAATGGCAATTGCGGCGTGACGGCAATGGCGTCGGCTTGGCGTTGCAGGACGCGAAGATTCGGATCCATCGCATCGAGCACGGCGCCACACGAACCGCAGACGACCGTGACCGCCCATCCCTGCGCGTGCAGCGCAATGGCGGCACCACATGACGGACACGACAGCGATTGTGCCCGCGGGCGGGGCGGGGCGGGGTCGAGCGGCAGGCCGGTCACGCGACGGTTCTCACGTTACCATCCCTCGAATTCACGCAGGTGCGTGAAGGCAAAGGACTCGAAGTCACCGTATTCGCCGAGATACAGGGTCGGCGTGTCATCACTGAAGTCCACAGTGGCCAGCTGACCCGAATCATTCTGCAGGTCGATGAACAGACAGCTTTCGCGTGTGAACGAGGTGAATGGCAACTCACCTTCGGTGCCCAGGTAGCTGGCATGCGTCATGGTGGCCACATCGTAGGCGTGGTCATTCCAGTAGAACGTGTCGCCCACGCGTACGGTGTTGGGATCGGGAAGCGGTCCGCCTGGCGTGGCCACCACCGTCATGGCGTACTCAAGCTGGGCATCGGACAGCCACGCGCTGGTCCCGTCACTCACGCGACAGTACCACTCATTCCACCGACCGCGCGCCCAGGCATACGCAATACGCCCGACGACCACGAACGCGCGCCCGCGCCACTTTCCTTCGGTGCCAATCTGAATGGGCGAACCCGTCTCGGGATAGTTGGCCTGCAATCCCACCGTCTCGAGGTCGAGATCGTGTCGTACGAGCACTGCCTTGCAGTAGGCGCACGTGGTTTGCACGGCTTGCGCCCAGAGAAAGCGAATGGACGCACCGCAGTTGGGGCAGGTGGTGGCACGGGGCGCCGGGGAGGTCATGGACTCTCAGACGGGAGAATGGAGACGGGAGACGGGAGACGCTGGAGGTCCGAACGTCTCCCGTCTCCCATCTCCCATCTCCCGTCTTCCAACGCATACACGCGTTCCAGGCGGCGGACGCGCACATCCGTCGCGCCCACCAGTTCCGCCAGGCGACTGGACCAATCCCAGTCCTTTCTCGCCGTGCAACAGAACAGGTTCACGCACAGCGAGGCGTGCTCGGGAAACGTGTGCACCGTCAAATGCGACTCGGCGAGCATCAGCATGCCGGTGACGCCGCCGGGCATCGGGAAACGATGCCACAAAGGGTTGCCCACCGGGTGGAGTGAAAGCTCCTCCACCAGGGCATCGAACACCTGTCCGAGTGCGCCCACGTCGCCGAGGCGCACGGGATCACACCCGTACGCCTCGACGACCCACTCACTGCCGTTCATCGACAATTCCGGTTGATGGCGCGGCTACGACTGTGAGCCGCCGCACTCCGGACAGAACTTCGCGACTGCGGCAATCGACTTTCCACAATGCAGGCAGAACTTGACCGCTCCCGTTGGTGCGGCGGCGTCGGAAGCCGCCGGAACGCCGGGCGAGGCCGGCGGCGCGCCACCCATCGTCCCCCGCATGGCGTCGGCCATGGCACTGCCCATACCCATCCCCGCGCCGAGTCCAACGCCCATTCCCGCCATGCCACCGGAATTGGCGGCGGCAATCGGGATGCTCTGCGCCGCCTGGAACTGGGTGTAGGTGCGCATGTCGCCGATCATGTTCATCGAGATGCGTTCATCGAGACGCTTCTGCAACTCGTCGGGGAGGGACAGGTTCTCCACCGTGAACGTCTCGAGCTTGAGGCCCAGCTGTTCGAATGACGGGGCCACGCTGGCGGCGATCTGCTTGGCCAGCTCGCCCTGATTGGCCGCCATGTCGAGGAACGGCACCTGCGCGTTCGCGAATGCATCGGTGAAACCGTTGATCACCGCGTTGCGCAACTGCGGCTCGATCTGCTCGACCGTGTACTCCGCGTCGGTGGCGCCGATGCTGGACTGGAACACCACGGGATTGGCCACGCGAAAGCTGTACACGCCGAACGCGCGCAGGCGCACGGCGCCGAATTCCTTGTCGCGAATGGTGATGGGCTGCTGCGTGCCCCACTTCTGCGCCGTCTGGATGCGCGTGGAGAAGAAGTAGACGTCGCTCTTGAACGGGGACTCGAAAGCCTTGTCCCAGTTCTGCAGGTTCGTCAGCAGCGGCAGGTTGCTGGTGATGAGCGTGTGCAACCCGGGTCCGAACTGATCGGCCGCCTTGCCTTCATTGACGAAGAGCGCCAGCTGCGACTCACGCACCGTGAGCTTGCCGCCGCTTTGGATTTCCATGTCCCGCATGGGGAAGCGGTACATGAGGACTCCAGGGCCCGACTCGGTCCACTGGATGACATCGATGAACTGTTTCCGCAGAAAGTCGCCGAGCGCCATGACCGTCTCCTGGATGCAGCAGTGGGGTGCACTGCGGCTGGTCGCGAGAACGCGCCCCACTCCAACCGGAGCGGGGCGCGCACTTGTGGTAGTCCTACGTTAGGACCGTTTTCACCCTACGGCAACCGTGCCGGAAAGTGTCAAACGGGTGAGGTGGCTGACGCCGTCGCCGGCGCGCAATACTGGTCGAATGCGGCCGTCAGGTCGTGGGCAATGTCCTGCGCCGTCCGGCCTTCGATGCGGTGCCGGCCCAGCATGAACACCACGTCTCCGTCTTTCAGCAGCGCGATGCTTGGCGAGCTGGGCGGATACCCCACGAAGTAGTCGCGCGCCCGATCGGTGGCTTCGCGATCCTGACCGGCGAACACCGTGGTGGCCACATCGGGCTTGATGGCGTGAGCCATCGCCATGGCAATGGCCGGCCGGGCATTACGGGCGGCGCACCCACACACCGAGTTCACGACCACCAAGGCCGTGCCCTTCTGATCCTTCAGCAGGGCGTCGACCGCGTCCGCCGTGCGCAGTTCCTCAACACCGACGCGGGTCAGCTCCTGACGCATGGGGATGAGCAACTGTTCGGGATACATCATGTATGCTACCTCAGTATTCGGGGATGTCTTCACGGGCCGTGTCGCGGACAAGCGCGAGAATCGCGGCTTGCGGCACCACCAGGTACTGCTCGTTCTCGAACGTGATTTCCACTGCTGCCTTGCGGAAGAACAATGCATAGTCGCCCACGCGGGCCTGCATCGGCACGTAGCGCGCCTCGCGATTGGAACCGCCGATACGCCACGGTTCGTCACCCTGGTCGGTCAGGTCTGGCATGGCCAAGCCGGGACCCGTGGACACGATGTCACCGCCCTGCACCGCCTGACTGTCGATCGCCGACGGCGGCAGGTAGAGCCCGACTTTGGTGCGCTGCTCACCGTCCTCGACCTTGACGAGGACACGGTCGCCGACGACGAGGAGGCGCTTTTTCGGGATGGTCATGGGGGAAATCTAAGTGCGTTAAGACGGGAGAAGGGAGACGGGAGACGGGAGACATCCGGCTGGACGTCTCCCGTCTCAAGCCTCACCGCACCAGATGAAACGCGGTTTGCCGCTTGAACGCCCAGCGGACCTTTCCCGCCGCGTCAATGATCACGTCCTCTTCCTGCATCGAACGCACCTGCTGGTTGCCCCACTCGGCCACCGGCGTGGTGGCCTGCAATTCAACCGAGTACCACATGCCCGGGATGATCGTGTGATCGCCGCGACCCGGGACGCCGTCCTGGTAGTCCCACAGGCCGATCAAGGCGCCGGCGCCGTGGCCATGCAGACCGATGGGATGGGAGTACAGCGTGCCGTCGATGCCGTCTTTCTTCATGCGTGCCAGGGACGAGCTCAGCACCTGATTGCCGGTGCGCCCCGGCCGCAGTTCCTCGACGGTGATGTCCTGCAACCGGTTGGAATTCTGCAGCGCTTTCTTGAGTCCCGCCGGCACGTCGGTCTCGCCATCGCGCAGCACGTACGCCATGTGTTGCGTGTCGGTGTTGAGCCCCATGGCCGTCACACCAAAGTCGCAATGGAGCACGTCGCCCTTGAGGATGACAGGGTTCACGCCAACCAGTTCTCCAACGCCAAACTGGCGCTGCACCTCGATGCTGGGTTGGAACCAGGTGCTCAGGCCCAGATCGTTGAGCCGTTGGCGCATCCACCACACCACGTCTTCCGTGTGCGTCACACCGGGTGTGATGACCTTCGCGGAGAACGCTTCCTGAATGATGTCCCAGGCCACCCGATTGAGATTCAGGAACTCGGCTTCCTCTTCGGGCTGGCGTGAGGCAATGAGGTCGACCGCCATCGCTTCGGCCGGCACGATCTTCGCACCCCACTGCGGACCGAGCGCCTGCAGCATGCCGTCGCGTTCGCCCGACGACAGGCCATCGGCAAACGCGAACGTGCGCGACGTGTTCACAGCAATCTTCTTCGGCTGCCGTTCTTCAATGACTTGCTTCAGCACGTTCCACTGTTCATCGCCCCACAACTCGGCGGTGCGCTCGTTCGTGCCGCTGCCGGCGGCGGGGGCCGCCACGGCTTTCATGCTGCGCACGGCCTTGAACACGTTGCCCTGCGACGTTCCGCCCAGCGCCAACCGCTCAACGCCGTCCTTCGGTCCCTTGTCGAAGAAGACGTAGATGGTGCGGCGCCGTGCGGCGAAGGTGGTGGGCGACGTGATGGCGGTGAACAGCGGGTCCTCGGCATACTCACGCATGGGGACCACCCACATGTCCACGCCGGCTCGACGCATCAGCGCCGGCAGCGTGCGTTCCATGCGGAGTTCCAGCCACTTCTGCTGTCTGAACGCTTGATCACGCAGCGTGCCGAACGGTCGAAGCGTATCCGCCGCCGGCGATCCGGACGTGCGGGCGCCGGGCGAGGCCGGCACCACCACGGGCTGCGCCGCGGCAGCGGCGAATGGCAGACTCAGGGCAGCAAGGAGCGCGAAGCGATGCATGACGTCTAGGCCGGATGTGCGGGATGTGGAGGTCGTTTGTCGAGCGAGCGCCGCACGATCTGTACGCTGGCGGCCAGCACCAATGCGAACAGCGTGAGCATGATGCCTCGTTCCATCAGGGTCTGGCCAGCCATGGGCCACCAATCAGCCCACGTGGCCAGGCGCGAGCCCAGTCGTTCCCGACCGAATCCAATGAGCAGAGAACTCATGCCCAGTTCGGCGGCCACCTCGATGAGGATGAACGCCAGCACGCGCATCGGCCAACGTTTGATCGGGAAGTTGCCCAAGTGCCAGGTCAGCATCCCGCAGAGAAACAGCGCGCCGACAATGAGGCCGCCCACGAACGCCGCCAGACTGCCGGTGGCGGTGAGCCCCAGCATGAGCGCCCGATAGAGTCGCAGCACCAGCCCGGTGATCCCCGCCGGTTCCAGCGTGCGCACGGCAAACGCGCGCAGCGGATGCAACCGCTCCTCGCCCCAGTGCACCACGTCGCGCGGAAAGAACCGAGACATATCAGGCAAACTACGCTTGGGCCTGCCGCGCGCCAGACGACCATCGCCGCGAACGGGAACGAACCGTCACCATTGCCCGCGCCGGAACGGTGCTTCAGGGCGCGCCGACGGTGGCCAGGAGGAAGGAGACACTTTGTGGCGCATGCGCCGTCCAGTAGCCCCACGTGTGCGCTCCCGGCCATTCGGCATACTGGTGAGACACGCCGAGTCGCAGCAGGGTTTGGTGAAAATCCCGATTCTGATTGATGTACTGATCGTTCACGCCGCAATCGATGAGCAGGCGCGGCAGCGCGGGTGCCCTGGATGCACCCATCCGGCGAGCCGCCATGGCGCGCCGTGCGAGTTCCGCCGGATCACGTGCGGCCCAGCCAATGGTGTCGCGTCCGAACGCCGGCGCCATGTATCGCCACAGACCGCGCGACGAGCGCTCCAGTTCCGCCGTGGTGCCCGCGTACTGTGGCGGAGAGGCGAATGGCGTGGGGCCGAGATATCGGGGTGACAGCACGCCAGAATGGCTCGCAGCGGCCGCAAATACGTCCGGATAGGCCAAGGCCAAGGCCACGGCCCCGTAGCCGCCCATGCTCAGGCCGGCAATTCCCCGGTGACGTCCGTCTGCATACGTGCGATACCGTCCGTCGACATGCGCCACGATATCGCGGGCGATGTAGTCGTCGTAATGCTGCCAGGGAACGCAGTACGCATCGGCGGGCTCTTTCCGAACACGATCAGCGCGGCAGCCGGGCAGGTCAGCCAGTCCGTTCCAGGTGGTATACCACCCGTCGTCGCCGTCGGGCATGACCACGATAGCCTCCGGCTGACCGGCCGCGAACAGCGAGTCGAGCGTGCGATCGAGTCGCCCCGCGTCGACCCAGTTGCGTTCATCGCCGGTGAGGCCGTGCAAGTACACCAGCACCGGATATCGGCGCGCCGACGAAACGCGATACGAGGGCGGCAAGTATACGGTGAGTGCCTTGGTGGCGCCCAGGGACTGCGACCACAGGCTGTCGGTGTGTACCGTGCCGCGAGGGGGCGCGGCTTGCCCGTGTGCTGCGGTCAGGCCTGCGCCAAGCAGCACCGTGCCCACCCACCGGCAGGCCATTCGCCGATGTCGCGACAACGATTCCTGCGTGTGTTGGCTCATGGTACGAATGTCAGATGGCGGGTCACGTAGGTCACCTCGTCGTCGACTGCCTGCTTGATCGGATCGAGTGCCACCGTGGTGGGATACCCCGTCGCCGGGTCGAACTCGACGCTGTTGAGCGTGCCTGGCACACCCAGCGCCAGACGGATCTCTTCGAACAGCTGATCGACGGCTCGAAACATCGTGAACTGCGCAGACCGCATCTCGACCCCGGTCTCCAGACTCCGGGCGCGCACGATGGTGCCGGCGGCCACGGTGACTTCGAAATTGGTCGCGCCCGTGACACAGAAGCAGCTGACGCGCTGCTCCATCGTGTAGCTGTTGGACGCCGGTCGCGCGCTGGTCCATCGCGCCCGGGCCGCCGCCAACTCGGCGCGTTGCGGCGCCAGCGGGCTGTCGTCACCGCATGCGCCCGCGAGCGACAGCAGCAGCGCCAGAGCGAAGGCGCGCGCGGGTCGCGCTACCGGAGAATGGTGCCGATGCGTCCCCATCGGATATCCGTGATGAATGGCAGTGGGCGATCGCTCTCGTCAGCGCGATACGAGTAGTACACAAAGACGGGTCGTCCCCGGACATTTTCGCGCGGCACGAACCCCCAATAGCGCCCGTCCTTGGAGTCGTAGCGATTGTCACCGAGCATGAACAGATGCTTGGCGGGAACGACCATGGGCCCCCAATCATCAAGCGCCGGCTGCGCGGCGGGCTCACCGATGGGCGCGCCATGGAGCTCGAACTGCTTTTGCCACTGGAAGAGTGGATGCGAGAACGTGCCATCCCCCTTGGGATTCTGGGAGGCTGCGAAGCCCTGCTTTTGCGGCATGCCGTTCACGTACAGCAACCCACCGCGCATCCAGATCGTGTCGCCGGCAATCGCCACGCACCGTTTCACCAAGGTCGGATTGGGATCTTCGGGCTGGTCGACCTGGTTGGGCGACTTGAAGACCACCACGTCACCGCGTTTCGGCTCGGCATACCCCGGCAGGTTGATGTCGGTGAACGGGACGTGCGGGCCGTAGGCCAGCTTGTTCACGAACAGCCAGTCGCCGATCAACAGCGTGGGGATCATGCTGCCCGACGGGATCCGATAGGCCTCGATCAGGAACGTTCGGAAGAAGAGGAAGAACGCCAGCGTGACGAGAATCGCCTTGACGTTTTCCCACAGTGGCGACGGCCCGGTGGACTTGCCCGAGGCACCGGCGCGCATTGCCGCGACGGAACCGGACGGCTTGGAGGACTGCTTCTTCGAGGCCACGGGAGACGTATGATCGGAGTTGAGGGGTGCAACGAGGGGGCGCGTCCCGTCGGGACGCGCCCCTCAATTTACGCCGGAAGAGCTCCGGAGGTTACGACAGGTGCTTCGACACCAGCTTGGTCATGTCGAACATGCCGACCTGACCCTTGCCGCCGAAGACCACCTTGAGCTTGTCGTCGGCATTGATCATGCGACGGTTCTTCGCATCCTGCAGGCCGTTCTTCTTGATGTAGACCCACAGCTTCTTGACCACTTCCGTGCGCGGAACGGCGCCAGCACCGATGACGGCGGCGAGCGCCGGCGACACCGTGAGGGCCTTCATGAACGCGGCATTCGGCTTGCGCTTGGTGGCGGCCTTCTTGGTGGCCTTCTTCGGGGCGGCGGCCTTCTTGGTGGCCTTCTTCGGGGCGGCGGCCTTCTTCGTCGCCTTCTTCGGAGCCGCCTTCTTCGTCGCCTTCTTCGGGGCCGCCTTCTTCGTCGCCTTCTTCGGGGCCGCCTTCTTCGTTGCCTTCTTCGCGGACTTCTTCGCTGGGGCCATGAGATCTCCTGAGAGTGTTGACCGGTAGGTCACGTCGTGCGGAAAGGTGCTCCGACTGTCGCGCGAATGCGCGGACGCACTACACGGACGCGCCACAAACTACAATCACGAGTGCGCTGCGCAATAGGGATTTTCGCAATTTTCCCTCTGAAAATGCAAATTTCTCCTCTGACGCGATCCGTTTCTCCCTCGACAGCGCACCGTTTTCACGGGAGGATGCGCCATGTTCGCGGCGAACAAGCGTGATATTTCCCCTCTGAAACACGCTGTCAGGCACGGCGGCCACCGGGTCGCCGACGCGCGCGCTTACGTCGTCAAGGCGGCCAGTGCGCGCAGGTGTGCGATCGACTCCACATCCCACGCATCCGGTGTGTCGTCGTCGTCGCCGACCTCGTTCGCATGCTGCGGTGTCTCGAGAATCAGCGGGATGCCGAGCGCGCGTCGATCCTGCAGGAGCCATCTGAATGGCTCGGCGCCAATCAATCCTTCCCCGACCCGCATGTGCCGATCGCGATTCGATCCGAGCGCACCTTCGCTGTCGTTGAGATGGAGAAACGCCGGTGCTTCGCCGGTCGCGGTCTCGAACGCATCGAGCACGGCCGTCAGCGCCTCACGCGAGGCGCCGATGGGATGGCCGGAGGCGAAGAGATGGCAGGTATCGAGTCCGTAGCCCGTGCGTGAGCGCTGCGCGGCAGGGATGCCCTGCAACATGGCGGCGACCTCCTCGGCCGTACGTCCCACCGTCGTGCCGGCCCCTGCGGTGTTTTCAATCAGCAATCGCGTCGCGCCCTCCGGCACGGCGGTCAGCGCGCGCCGCATCGCTTCGCTCACGCGGGCGATGGCGGCATCGCGATCTCCGTCGGTCGCGGCGCCGGGATGGAAGCACACGCCGCCGACACCCAGCATGGTCGACCGTTCGAACTCCTTGGCCAATCCACCGGCAGCGCGCGACCACTTTTCCGGGTCCGGCGTCGCGCAGTTGAGCACGTATGCCGCATGCACGATGACGTGCTCCGGGCGAATGTTGGCCTCGTGCAAGGCCTCGCGAAACCGCGCCACCCGATCGGGTTTCACGCCGACCTTGTCGTTGTAGTACTTGGGCACAGCGCTGAAAATCTGCAGCGCCTGCATGCCGCCACGACCGGCGCGGCGCGCAGCCATGGGGATGCCGCCGGCGTCGATGCAGTGGGAGCCGAGTAGCAGTGCGGGAGACATGACGGGAGACGGGAGACGGGAGACGGGAGACGGGAGACGGGAGACGGGAGACGAAGACGGGAGACTGCCGATGTCGCTATCTCACTCTGGCGCGCCGGGTCCTGAACACCGGGGCGCCGCCGGTCACGGGCACCTCGCTCCATCCCTCCACCACGGCGCGCCCGCGCACCGCTACGTACGGGTCGTGGGCGACGGCCGTGGTGCCGCTGGCGATCATGCGTTCCTCGAACAGATGCCCCGCGACGCGTGAGACGGCGAGCCCGATTCGCGGACGTGCACCGCTGTTGGGATCTTCGTACGCGACCGCCACCACGTTGCCTGACGCGGCGACGCGTGCTGCACCCAGTCGATCGCCGTACACAATCGCCACCGGCGGCTCAAACGCGGCGCGGGGATCCATTTGATGCGCATAGAAAACACCGGCTCCCTCGGGTCCCACCAGCACGTACGCGACGTGCACGTAGCCCAGCAGGTCATCGACCACCAGTCCGGGGGCAGGACGCGCGCACCCGGCGGCACCTCGCTCCGCGGCGCGCGCGTCGCCAGGTCCTTGGTCAACCGAATCGATGACAATCGGACCGCGCCACGGTCCAAGACGACCTTCGGCGGGGATCGAGTCCCGCCATGCCGCCTGCAGCCACACTCGGCTGTTGGCGCGACGCGACCACCACACCGCTACACGACCGCGACCGGGAGCCAGTGCAATCCGCAACGACCGTACACAGCGGGCCGAGTCGGCAGGTGCATCACCGTCGCCGAGCGACGCTTGCGTCGCCATGGCCATGTTCATCACCGGCATGAGCGCGGCGCTCGGGACGCTGTCCTTCGCCTCTGGCATCGCCAACAGCGCTCGCGTGATCAGTGTCGCCGCGCCTGCCTCGCGCATGAGGTCCTGAACGAGCAGGAATTCCGCTTGCGGAGTCCCGTCATTCATGGTCGAATCGATCGGGACGATCGGCGGATGGGCGAGCGGGGAGGGCGCCGAGGAGTTCTCGGAATCGGCATCCACCCATGAGACAGCTGGCTGCTCACAGGCGGTAGCGAGGACCAGCGCGGCGGCGGCCAGCGAGCGCGTGCGGAGGCCGCGGCGAATCTGCAGGGACATTTCAGCCATGGGCGAAGGGTACTACATGGATCGCGTGACGCTAGCTTTGTGAAGTCCGACGCAGAGGCGATTCGAGGCCACCGTCGGGCCCATTACCCTGGCCCCTCCGGAGAGTTCTGATGTCTACTGCCGCCTTCGATGGCACGCGTCGCGTGCCGCCCGCTGTCAACGAGCCCGTCCGTTCCTATGCGCCGGGTTCGCCCGAGCGCGCCTCGCTGGTGAAGCGCCTTGAGCGCATGGCGGCGGAAACCGTGGAAATCCCGGTGGTGATCGGCGGGAAGCGCATTCATACTGGCGACACCGGCACGGTGACCATGCCGTGTGATCACGGGCACGTGCTGGCGACGTACCACAAGGCCACGCGCACCAACGTGCAGGAGAGCATTGCCGCGTGCGCCGCGGCGCACGCTGATTGGGCCAGTTGGCGCTGGGAAGACCGCGCCGCCGTGTTCCTGCGCGCCGCCGAACTCCTGACCACGACGTGGCGCGACACGCTCCTCGCCGCCACCATGCTGGGCCAGGCCAAGACGGTGCATCAGGCGGAGATCGACGCGGCCTGCGAGCTGATTGATTTCTGGCGATTCAATGCGCAGTTCGCCCAAGAGCTGTACGGCGAGCAGCCGAGTTCGGACCATTCGATGTGGAACCAGCTGGATTATCGGTCGCTGGAAGGATTCGTGTATGCCGTGACGCCCTTCAACTTCACGGCGATCGCCGGCAACCTGCCGGGCGCGCCGGCGCTGATGGGCAACACCGTGCTCTGGAAGCCGGGCGCCACCGCCATGCTGTCGTCCTGGTACGTGTACTTGTTGCTGGAGGAGGCTGGCCTGCCGCCGGGCGTCATCAACTTCGTGCCTGGCGATGCCGCGACGATCTCCGACATCGCGCTCAATCACCGCGACCTGGCGGGTGTGCATTTCACGGGCTCGACCGGCGTGTTCAACAGCATGTGGGAGACCGTGGGCAAGAACATGAACACCTATCGTTCCTATCCGCGCATTGTTGGCGAAACGGGCGGCAAGGATTTCATCGTGGTGCACCCCAGCGCCGATCCGCAGGCCGTGGCCGTGGGCATCGTGCGTGGCGCCTTCGAGTATCAGGGACAGAAGTGCTCGGCGGCGAGTCGCGCGTACGTGCCCAAGTCGATGTGGCCCGATGTAAAGGCCCGCTGTCTGGCGATGATGAGCGAAATGAAACAGGGTGACGTGCGCGACATGAGCAACTTTGTGGCAGCCGTGATCGACAAGAAGGCATTCACGCGTATCAAGGGCTATCTGGACGACGCGAAGAAGAGTGCCACGATCGTGGCCGGCGGCGAGTGCGACGACTCGAAGGGCTGGTTCGTGCAGCCAACCATCGTGGAGACAGCCGATCCCACGCACCGCATGTTGTGCGAGGAGATTTTTGGGCCGGTCATCACGGTGCACCCGTACGAGGATGCGCAGTGGAGCGAGATTCTGCGCATCGTGGATCAGACGTCACCATATGCGCTGACCGGTGCGGTCTTCTCTCGCGACCGCGCCGCCGTGCGCGAGGCGTCGCTGGTGCTCCGGAATGCCGCCGGCAATTTCTACATCAACGACAAGCCGACCGGTGCGGTGGTGGGCCAGCAGCCGTTTGGTGGCGCGCGCGGGTCGGGCACCAACGACAAGGCGGGTTCGAAGATGAACCTGTTGCGTTGGGTGAGCGTGCGCACGGTCAAGGAAACGTTCGTAAGCCCGTTGGACTGGAAGTATCCGTTCCTTGGAAAGTAGGAAGTACTACCGACTCTTTCCCGGCGCACAGGTGGTGTAATTCACCGGATTGCGCGCTCTCGCGGCCGAGTCAACCACGAAGTTCCACGCCGGGATGCGGGCTGGTGTACGCAGCGACGACATCAGCCCGGTCAGACGCGCGACGACCGTTGGGTTCTGCACCGCAACGTCATGATACTCACTCGGATCGGCCTCGAGATCAAATAACTGTACGGGTGCGGGGGCCGGTGTTCCCGTACCCAGTCGTACCGCCTTCCACCGGCCGTCGCGCACGGCCTGCTGACCGCCGCACACGCCGTGATGTTCCCAGTACATGGGTGTGTGCATGGTCGCCTGACGGCGGCCCAGCAGCGTTGGCGCGAATGATACGCCGTCAATCGTCCCGCGTATGCGCGCCCCGCTGAATTCCGCCAGCGTGGGCAGCACGTCCCAATTGGCGGCAACCACGTTGGTGGTCGTGCCCTTGGGGATGCGGCCGGGCCAGCGAGCAATGAACGGCACGCGAATACCGCCCTCGTACACGGCGTCTTTGAGTCCGCGCAGATCGGCCACGCTTTCAAAGAACCTGGGGTCGACGCCACCGGTGTAGGTGGTGCCATTGTCGCTGGTGAACACCACCAGCGTGGTGCTGTCCAGCTGGAGCTCGCGCAGCAATGCCATCACCTGCCCCACATGCTTGTCCATCCGGCTGATCATGCCGGCGTAGGCCGCCCGCGGTCGGGGATGTGGCAAGTAGCTCTGCTTACCAAGGTACGGCGTTTCCGGAAAGTCGTACGCGGCCAGTTCTTCGTCGGGCACCTGGAGCGCCAGGTGTGGAATCGTGAACGCCAGATAGAGAAAGAACGGTTTCTGGCGTTGGGCGCGAATGAATCGCAGGGCTTCCACGGTCATCAGATCGGGCGCGTACGCGGTGCCCTTGTACGCGTCGTAGGCCCCCGGATCGGTGGGCACGCTGTCCAGCTTTTGATGCGGCGAGAAGTACTTCTGCGGCAGCGTGTCCCAGACTTCGTTGTGCCAGAGGTGCGACGGATAGTGGTTGTGCGCCTGCTTCTGGTCGAGATAGCCGTAGAACAAATCAAATCCGTGGCGATTGGGCACGCCTTCCGAACCCGGTCCGCCGAGACCCCACTTGCCGACGATGGCGGTGGCATAGCCACGCGCTTTCAACACGGTGGCGATGGTTTGTGTGCCCGCCGGCAAGGGGTACTGACCTCGCTCCTCACTGTCGAGATATCCACCCAGTTCGAAATTTCCCCGCACCGGTGCATGACCCGTGTGCAATCCTGTCAACAACGCCGAGCGTGAGGGCGCGCATACCGGGCTGCCACTGTAGAACTGCGTGAATCGCATCCCGTCGCGGGCAAGCAGATCGAGGTTCGGCGTATGGATCTTCTGCTGACCGTAGCTCCCGAGCTCGGCCCAGCCAAGGTCGTCGGCCATGATGTAGATGATGTTGGGCGGTCGCTGGGCCTGTGCTGGAGCGACGACGAACATCAGCAGCGCGAGGGGTACGGTGAAGCGTGGACGCATGCGCCGTAAGTGAGCACCCGCAACGCGACCTGACAACCCGGGGGGCGATCTGGCGCTACATTTTTCCCATGCCACGACTCCGCTATGTCACGGCCGATGTGTTCACCTCGGCCCCGTTCACGGGCAACCCGCTGGCCGTCGTTTTCGGTGCCGATGCGTTGCCGACCGAAACGCTCCTGTCCATTACGAAGGAGTTCAATTACTCCGAGACGGTGTTCGTGTTTCCTCCGGACGATCCGTCACATACCCGCCGCGTGCGGATCTTCACACCCGAGGGAGAGTTGCCTTTTGCCGGGCATCCAACGGTCGGCACTGCGCACGTGTTGGTGGCGCTGGGCGAGGTTCCGGCCGATGGGACGAGCGTGACCGTCGTGCTGGGAGAGGGCGTTGGCCCGGTGCCGGTGCGCGTGCGGATCGACCACGGCGTACCGGTGCATGCGCAGCTGACCACCGCCATGCTTCCCGAGGAGCGCGACGATGTTCCGACGATTGCGCAGCTGGCGGACATTCTCTCGTTGGCGCCGGGCGATTTCGTGGGCGGTGCCCACTCACCGCGCGCAGTCACCTGCGGCATTCCCTGGCTGATTGTGCCGCTGGCATCAGTCGATGCCGTGCGGCGCGCGCGGATCCGCATGGAACCGTGGGAGCGCGATCTGGCCGGACGGTGGGGCGCGTGGCCGTTCGTGTTCGCGATGACGGACGGGAACGTGGATCGTTCGACGCCGGCTCATGTGCACGGGGTCGACATTCGCGCGCGCGCGTTCCTGCCGGGTGCGGCGGTGCCGGAAGATCCGGCCACCGGCTCCGCCAATGCGTGCCTGGCCGGCTATCTGGCGGCACGCACGCCGCGCGATGGCACGTTGCAGTGGGAAGTCGCGCAGGGTGTGGAGATGTCACGCGCCAGTCGACTGTCCCTTGAAGTGCAGAAGTCGGCGGGGGGCATCGAGGCCGTGCGCGTGGGAGGGGCCACGGTGCTGGTTAATGAGGGGACTATGCGCGTTCCGTAAGTACCGAGGCTGGTTTGGGCGGAACGGCATCGTCTCCGGGTTGTCCCAGCCGCAGTGCGTCCAAGCCATGCGACCAGAGCACCACGCGATTGCGCCCGCTGCGCTTGGCCGCGTACAACGCTTCATCCGCGCGAGCACGAAGGTCCTCGGCGATGTCCTCGTTCGTCACGACGTCGGCCACGACCCCTATGCTCACCGTCACCGCGATTCGTTCGTCGGGTTCACCAAACGTGCGTCGCCGGAATGCCTCGACGATGCGGAGCGCGAGATGCTGGGCGCCAGCCATTGAGGTGTTGGGGGCCAGGATGACGAACTCCTCTCCGCCCGTGCGCGCCACCAGATCTCCCGCGCGGGCGTTGGCCCGCAACAGTTCACCGGTCTCGACGATGACACGGTCGCCGGTCAGGTGCCCGTAAGTGTCGTTGATCTGCTTGAAATGATCGAGATCGATGGACACCAACGCGAGATCCGTACTCGTTCGCGCGGCACGGGCCAGTTCGCGTCGGTAGTGTTGCTCAAAACCGCGCCGGTTGGCGCAACCGGACAACGGGTCATTGAGCACGATCGAGGCCAGCTGGGTGCGCATCCGGTTGTAGGCGCGGCCCACCACCGTGAGCGCATCGGGGCGTGCATCCGCCGACACGTCGTATTCGTTGGTGAAATCACCGTCCTCGGCACGCTCAAAGATGGTGACCAGGGTGGCCAACCGCTGATGCAGGTTGCTCTGCACGATGGTCACGAGCATGGCACCGACACCGAATATCCCGAGCGTGATCAACGCCTCGGCCCAGGTGACGTCACCGGCGTGCCGGATGGCAATGTCCACCAGCAGCAGGTAGCTGGCCGCGATGGCCAGCAACATGAGCATGGCGGGCGCGCGACCGAAGTAGACGTGCGTGAGCTGCAGCGAAAACAATGCCACGAGCAGTGCGCGATGATAGTCACGCGCATCGGCCAGCAGGAATACCAGCCAGAAGACGACCGCGAGATCGGCGACGACCATCAGGGTGGACATCGTGCGACCAGCGCGTCGCGTGCGGCGCACGCGCGACCGGATGGCCATCACCAGAATCACGTACAGCACACTGACCAGTCCCAGCATCCAGTCAGCGGCGTCGCGGCCAATGGTGACGGCCGCGACCGGCGACAAGGACAGTACGCCGGCCGTGCGCAACGTGACGGCAACGACGCTGCCGAGGAGTGCGAGCGAGACACGATAGCCGGTCTGCCAGAGCAGCACGTCGGCGTTCGCCTGTTCGGAGCGGGGACTGTCAGGGACCATGCGCGGGGATGCGAGTGCGCCGGCAAGTGATGCTCTCTCGGCCAAGCATAACACCCTGTCCCGTCAGGCGTGAGCGCCCCGCCGACGCCGTCGTGCTTCGCGTGCGCCTCGGACTACAACGGCGCCTCGAGGTACAGGTCGGTCCGCCACCGCTTGTAAGGATACAATCCTCGCGAGAGGTCGACGCGGAACAACCCGTCGAGCAAGCCCAGCCCGATGCCCGCCCCGCGCTGCGGCTGCGTTTTCCCAATGGCCGTCCGACTACCGGCCCAACCGACATCGTAGAACGCCACCGGTCGGAACGCGCCACGACGCGTGCCGATCTCGCCGCGGGCCAACCAGAACGCGTCACCCGATTGCGTGCCGGCAATCTGACCACGTACCGAGCGCAGGCCACCCATATACCAGTTGCGTTGCACCGGCACGCGGCCGATTGAACTTCCGATGCTGCCAGTCAAGGCGGCCGCCACTCGACCAACCGGACGGGAGACGGTGCCCTCCACCGACCCGCGTCCGTATTCGAACGTGCCGGTGCCGCCCTCGAAACGCGTGGTCGTGATGAGCCGGAATCCCGCCGGATCGTTGCCGAACGCCCGAAGCCATGAACCGGCCACGCCCGTGAGTGCGATCGGTTCTGACACGATATTCTGGCGAAAGCGGCGATTGCCGAACGCGCGGGCCAGCGAGAATGTGTTCACGACATCGGTATCACCTGCGGTCCATTCGCGTTCGAGGAACAACCGATACTCGAGCGATCCGCGACGCCCCTCGCGCTTCTCACCCAATTCGACACCCATCGAGCGGTAATAGAACCCTTCGTCACGCGCGTACAGCAGCGCCGGCAGCGACGGACCCAGTGACAACGCGCCACCCCACTCGGGGTTCGCGGCGTTGAGTCGGTGATAGATGGTGCCGGTCACCGTGCGCTTGCCGTTGGAACGCGCCAGCGACAGTTCTCCGTTCGCGTGCAGATCGGCGTGCCCGATACGTCCGAGTGCGGTGGCGGTGTACCCCGAGCCCAGCACTTGCGTGGCCAGAACGCCCACCGAGAGTCCCTCCACGCGGTTGTAGTGCAGAAGGTCGGAGCCCGTACGAATGGTCGGTCGCTGCGGCGCAAAGGCCGGCTGCAACGACAGGTCAAGGGCGGCGAGGAGTTCGTCGCGACTCTTGGTGTCGAAGAGTTCTTCATCGGCCGCGTAGGCCGGCGGCAGTGACGGCGAGTTGGCCAGCTTCTTCTCGTCGCACGGCATGCTGTAGGCAATACGCAGCGCCCCCTCGTATCGCGTTTCCGTGCGCGTCCAGACGGAGTCGGTGGCACACTGGCGCCGCTTGGCGGCGGGCATGCGCGCCAATCGAATGGAGTCGGCGGTCACGCTGTCCTTGGCCGTGCGCGGCTTCCTGCTGTCGCCTCCGGCACTGACGTTGACCGTCACGTCGCCACTGGGATCATCGGCAATCGCGGTGCTGTCGCGCTTGGTGGAATCCCCTGATGCGGTGCGCGATCGCACCGCGGGCAATGGTTTCAGGCTGAAGTCGCCGTTGACGTCTTCATACGTGAATTTCTCATCGATGCGGAACGGCACGCGCATGAAGCCCAGCTGCGCCGAGGCGGTGGCACTGTTGGCACGCGGCAACCAGAACTTGCCCTGATACAATCCATACTCGACGGAGATGGCGTCGAGCTTGGCTTTGGCCGGCCGGAAGGTGGCGGTCACCCAGCCGGGTACGTCGTCCTCGTTGTTGCCGGCGCGTGCTCTGGATGCGGCGGCCTTGGCGCGTGCGGTGGAGTCTTTCACGTACAAGTCGCGTGGCAGACGAGCCCGCGCAATCGAGTCACGCACTATTGCGGACTCGCGGTTCTCCAGCGCATCAAGCTTGCTTTCGGATTGCGCCACATCCCAGATCTCCAGATCGGCCGCCATCCGGTACGCGGCGCGCACCAACTGGCCACCGTCGCGGTCAAACCAGAACGACCCGACGAAGAGACGGAACTCCGGGCGCCGCGCGGTAATGCGCAATTCGCGCACTTTGATGACGCGCCCCTCCTGCAGCTTGATGTCGACCGAATCGTTTGTCTCGTAGCGGTAGTAGTATTCTGCGCCGTGGGCCAGCGGATGAATCATGTCCCGTTCATCCACATCGCTTTTGACCATGCCAAAATCCGACGACGGAAACCAGAGCGTTTCCCGACCAGGATAGTAGGGAATGGAAATCGCACTGGCGAAATCGCCGTCCACCTTGTCGGCCATCGGGACCGTCATGCGAGAGCCAATCGGCGTCACCCACACGCCCACACCCCGTTTCCACGAGATTTGCGAGACATTATCTCCGCGAAACAACAGCTTTTCGAGACCCACATTCCGCACGCCCATGCTCACCGACATGCGCTGCGTGGTGGTCGCCCGGTATGCGGTGAGCGCGCTGTCCTGGCGGGTTCTCGCGTCGCGGGCCTTTTCCAGAATGGCGCGTGCCTCAGGTGAACCGAAGGCGGTGGCAGTTGCCGAGTCGGCCCGCAGCCGACGCGTCAGGCTGTCACCACTCAATCGACGACGGGCAATCGCACGAGCATCGCGCGACGTTTCCCGCAGTTGGGCGCGCTCGTCGGTGGACATCGTGTCTTTCGGGGGGGCCTTGCCTGCCGCCTTTGCCGGCGGTTTGGGCGGCGCGGGAGGCTGCTGCGCGGCGAGTTGGGAGCCCAGCATGGCCGCGAGCGCAAGGATCAGCGGCCCGTAGGACGCAGGTCGAGGGGAAGAAGCGGCGGCAGATGACACGAGGAAAGGCATCGGAAGGGATCATCGGTACAGCGAATCGACATACAAGGCAGGAGTCGCGGACCCCTACGCGCCAGTGACGGGAAGGGTTTCCCGACGTAACTTCGCACAGTCCACTCCCCGCGTCGCCCTGACCGCATTTTCGGAGACTGTCCGTGCCCGTCTTCCCGCGCCCCTTTCGCGTCCTCATGTCCGCCGCACTAATACTCGGCGGGACCGCTTTTCGTGCCACGTTGCCGGCGCAGGAGCCGCCCAAGCCTGCGGCGGCACCTGTTGACCCCCGTCTCGAAAAGCTCAAGGCGGAAGCCCTGACGCTGGTGGAGGCGAGATCAAAGCAGGTCCAGGAAATCGTGGACATGCTGTTCTCGTTTCAGGAGCTGGGTTTCCAGGAATTCGAGTCGCAAAAGTACCTGACCAATTTGCTGGAAAAGGAAGGCTTCAAGATTGAGCGCGGGACGGCGGGCATTCCAACCGCCTGGACGGCTCGCTGGAGCTACGGCAGCGGCAAGCCGGAGATCTCGTTGGGCTCCGACGTGGACGGCATCCCCCAGGCCGGACAGAAGCCGGGCGTGGGCTACAAGGATCCGATGATCAGCGGCGCGCCGGGTCATGGTGAAGGCCACAACTCCGGCCAGGCGGTGAACATCGTTGCGTCGATCGTGGTGAAGAAGTTGATGGAGCGCGACAAGATTCCCGGCACGATTCTGCTGTGGCCCGGCATCGCGGAAGAACAGATGGCCGGCAAGGCGTTTCTGGTGCGCGCCGGGGTGTTCAAGAACACCGACGTGACGCTGTTTACGCACGTGGGCAACGATCTGGGCGTGTCGTGGGGCGCCAGCGGTTCGAGTGCCTTGATCTCCGCCGAGTTCCGATTCAAGGGTTCGAGTGCGCACGCCGCGGGCGCGCCGTGGCGCGGACAGAGCGCGCTGGACGCGGTGATGCTGATGGGTCAGGGATGGGAATTCCGTCGCGAGCACCTGCGCCTGCAGCAGCGTTCGCACTATGTGATCAAGGATGGCGGTGATCAGCCCAACGTGGTGCCGAGTACGGCGAGCATCTGGTTCTACTTCCGCGAGCAGGACTATCCGCGCACGATGGCGCTGTTCGAGTTGGGCAAGAAGATGGCCGAAGGCGCGGCGATGATGACCGACACCAAATTGGATACGGTGATGATTCTTGGATCGGGCTGGTCGGGTCACTTCAGCAAGCCGATCGCGGAAGCGATGCACAAGAACATCCAGACCGTTGGCATGCCGAAATGGGATGACAAGGACCAGACGTTGGCCAAGGGCATCCAGAAGGAACTGGGCTCGCCGGATTTCGGACTGGAAATGCAGGTGAACAAGCAGTTGCGTGGCGCGGAAGTGCCGCTGAACTGGATGGGTGGTGGCTCGGACGACATTGGTGACGTGTCGTGGAACGTGCCCACCATCACGCTGCGCTACCCGTCCAACATTCCGGGCTTGCCGGGGCACAACTGGGCGAATGCGATTTCGATGGCCACGCCCATCGCGCACAAGGGTGCGTTGGCCGGCGCCAAGGTACAGGCGCTCACCATGCTGGACATTTTCCTGACGCCTACCGTGGTGGCCGATGCCTGGGCCTACTTCAAGGATGTGCAAACGAAGGACATCAAGTACCAGCCATTCATCCGCCCGTCGGATTCGCCGCCCACGTGGTTGAACGCCGACATCATGGCGCGCTTCCGCCCGCAGATGGTGAAGTACTATTACGATCCCACCAAGTACAAAACGTATCTCGAACAGTTGGGCATCGAGTATCCGACGGTGCGACCCCAGGCACCCAAGCCGAAGGGTCCGTGATGGGCGTAGTGGAGCAACTGGTTCCGGGTCGGCGTCAGTTCGATGGCGCCGACATCATCTTCACGATGAATGCGGCCGCACAGAAACGCGCGGCCGCCGGTGTGTCGGTGATCAATGCCACGGTTGGCGCGTTGCTGGATGATTCGGGCAAACTGGTGGTGCTGGATTCCGTGATGGCGCAGTATCGACAACTGACGCCCATGGAGATCGCGCCGTACGCCCCAATTGCCGGTGATCCGGCGTACTTGCTGGCGCTCACGCGGCGGCATTGGCCGGAGCTGTCGAGCTACGGCGTGGGTGCGGCCACACCGGGCGGCACCGGTGCGCTCGCGCTCAGTCTGCGAAATTTGCTGGAGCCGGGACAGCGCTTGTTGACCGCAGCGCCGTACTGGGGGCCGTACGCCACGCTGGCCATTGAGAATCGCGTCATGCTGGATACCGTGCCGTATCCGGCCGCCGGTGCATCGTTGGACATTAGTGTGTGGCGCGTGCGTGCTGAAGCAATTCTGCGTGAACAAGGGCGGCTGCTGTTGTGGCTGAACGATCCATGCCACAATCCCACGGGCCGCACGTTGTCCACGGGTGATCGGCGCGCACTGCTGCAGATGTTGCGCGAGGTTGCCGCGTTGGGACCGGTGACGCTGCTGCTGGACTTTGCCTATCTGGATTACGCCCGTGACCCGGCCGAGGTGCGTGCGGCGCTGGATGACTATCGCGCGTTTGGTGCCGAGGGCGGGGTGCTGGTGGCGGCGAGCTTGAGTTTGAGCAAGGCGTTCACGTTGTATGGTGCGCGCGCCGGCGCATTGGTGTTTCCGTGGTGCACGGAGAAGTCGCTGGCGGCGGCGTTGGCCACGAGTTGTCGTGGCACGTATTCCAACTGTGCGCGCGCTCCGATGAGTGTGATGTTGCGCATGGCGGCCGACGCCGAGTCCACGGCCGCGTTGGCACGCGAGCATGCGCACTGGAGCGCGGTGTTGATTGAACGCGCGGCGGCGCTGGATGCCGCGTTGCGCGCCGAAGGACTGCCGGGCGCGCCGTGGGACGGCGGGTTTTTCGTGACGATTGAGACGCCGGAGCCGATGGCGATGAGTGATCGGCTGATGGAGGAAGGGGTGTTTGTGGTGCCGATTCCGGAAGGGTTGCGGGTGGGGGTGTGTGGGTTGCGAGTGGCGGATGCGGGGCGGTTTGCGGGGGCAATCAAAAAAGTACTTAGTACTTAGTACTTAGTACCCAGTACTCAGTACTCAGTTCTTATCCAGCGGGACGAATCTTCCCTCATCAATGCGGGCGCCGGTGATCCGGTATACGGTGATACCGCTGGTGAACATCACGCCGGCGGTGGCGGTTGGGGCGACGATGGCGGCGGATTGTTCGAATCGCGTTGGTGTTCCCTCGAACCGCAGACGTTCGCGGACGTGAATGTGGCCGGCGAGGGCCAGCGGATACGGATGGTTCTTGAGTTTGGCCAGCACGTCTGACGCGTTGGACACGGTGTGTCGGAACTGGGCTTTGCCGCCGATGGTGATGACGCTTGGAGCGGGCGGCGCCTCGCTCAGGCCGTGCACGGTCTCCATCGATGAGAAGAACGGGATGTGATTGAACGTCACCACGGGCATGGCGGGTGGGACCACCGCCAGATCGCGTTCCAGCCATGCCAACTGCGCGCTGTCGACGTGGCCGTAGTAGCGCGTATCGTCGATGTCGACACTGTTCAGTCCCACGAAGTGCACGCCGCCGGCGTTGAACGAGTAGTAGTCGGGCCCGCGATAGTGTCGGTACATCACGCGGCCGTACAACGGGTGATCGGACTTCACGCCGGACTTGTCGCGTTCGATGCCAAACGCCTCGTGGTTGCCGGGGATCGTCCACACCGGGGGCCTGACCAGTGCCATTTCGCGCTGGAACAGTTCGTAATAGCCGGTGGCTTCGGCTTCGCCCACACGCAACGCGTCGCGCACCAGGTCGCCGCTGATGATGACGAACGCGGGGCGGATGGAGTCAATCAGGGCGCGCAGTCGTTTTGTGCGGGGCAACGATGCGTCGGCAATATGCGTGTCGGACGAGTGGATGAACGTGAGTGTCTGCATGACGGGCGCAGGCGCCATCGCGAAGTCAATCGGGCCCCGGTTGGACGCACTGCTGTCAATGGTCCGATAGAAGGTTCCGCGACTGGTGTAGCCATTGGGAACACTCACAAACACGACGCCAGTGGATCCCGGCCCCGGCAGATGAAATGCGCCGTCGGCGTCACTGACGACCACCTGGTCCTGGTTTGACACCGCAACGCCGCGCAGGCCACGCTCGCCGGCATCGTAGAGGCCGTTGCCATTGCGATCGACGTACACATGGCCGGAAATCGTAGCGTCGACCAGGGGTGACGACGGCGCTCGCAGTCCGGACCAGAGAACGAGGGCGAACACCGAGAGGGCTCCAACGCGCATAGGACGGTCCGTTTGAAGGTCGCGCCGATCGGGCAAATCAGCGTGATTCCCGATGGCGTAATAGTATTCGTCAGGTGGTCGGTCGGGCCACCGTTTCACCGTCGACATCTACCGTTTGGGACACACACCGTGACGGAACCCAGATACTCGGAACAGGAGTTCTCGGAAATCCTCCGGGACGCCGCCGAGCGTTCCGCGACCGACCAGCCGCAGTATTCGCTGTCGGAAATCCAGCGCATTGCAGAACAGGTGGACATCGCGCCGGAGCATGTGGCGCGGGCGGCCGCCGCACTGCCCGCGACGTCGGCCGAACGCCCATCAGTGCTGTGGGGCGCGGCGTCAGCGATGCAACTGGTGCGCCGGGTGGACGGGGTCGTGTCGACCGACCAGATCATGGACACTTTCACCATTGCGCGGCAGCGTCTCGGCCATTCCGGCGAAACGCGCGACCTGGGAGGAGGCCTCGAGTGGCACTATGACTCGGGCTACAGCAGCGCGGTGGTTTCGGTCGTACCGGGCGGGAGCGGCACCATCGTGCGCGTTGAAGGGCGCGCGGAAGGGCGCCGGTTCATCCTGTACGCCGGCGCGCTCGCCGCGGCAGTGCTCACCGGATTCTTCGCCACCAACACCGCGACACCGACCTTCAGTCTGCTGTCGGCTGTCGTAGCCTTCGTTCCGTACGCGGCGGTCGCGCGCGCCTGGTGGAATCGCTCGGCGCGCGCGATGCAGCGCGATCTGACCAGATTGGCCGATGAAGTCGCGGCGCGGCTCGGACGCGGTTAGGCCTTGTCTGCGGCGATCACCGCGTTGAGCAACACGTCGGCGCCGTGGGTGATGTCCTCGGCCTTGGTGAATTCCTTCGGCGAGTGACTGATCCCGCCGACACTGGGCACGAAGATCATGCCCATGGGCGCGATGTGGGCGATCTCCTGCGCGTCGTGGCCGGCACCACTCGGCATGCGCTGTCGCGACAGTCCGAGCGCAACGGCACTGCTCTCGATCCAGTCCATCACCTGCGGGTTGGCGATCGCCGGATTGCTGTCCGTCAGCGGCTTGAAAGCGAACGAGGTGCCGGTGGCTGCGCCGATCTGCTGTCCGAGTTGTTCAAAGCGCTGCTGAAATCGCTTGAGTTTGCCGGCGTCGAGATCCCGCAGGTCCACGGTGAGCACGACCTGCCCCGGAATGACATTGGTGGTATTCGGCAGCACGTTGAGGCGGCCCACCGTGGCTACCTGCCGGCCGGGTTCACCAGTGACGGCGTCATTGACCGCGACCGTGAACTTCGCGGCTGCCAGCATGGCATCGTGACGCTGATCCATGGGCGTGGCGCCGGCGTGATTGGCGAAGCCGGTGATCGTGACCTCTGACCAGCGCAGCCCCACGATGCCCTGCACCACACCAATCTGCAGTCCCGCCTTTTCCAGCAGTCCGCCCTGCTCGATGTGCAGTTCGAGGTAGCAGGCGATGTCGCCGGGTTTCTTCACGGCGTCCCGGAGACGGGCCACGTCGCCCCCCACGAGACCGATGCCTTCGCGAACGGTCTTGCCCGAACGCGCCACCTTGTCGAGATCGGCGTCGGTGATCTCACCGATGGCGATTTTGCTGCCGATGGTACCGCCTTCCTCGTTCTGCCACACCACCACGTCAAGGGGGTGACGCAGGCGCACGCCCTGCTCACGCAACGACCGTGCGACTTCGATCGCGCCAAACGACCCGACCGGTCCGTCGAAGTTGCCGCCGTCAGTGACGGAGTCGACATGCGACCCGATCAGGATCGGCTTGAGCGACGCATCGCTGCCGTCGAGGCGGCCGATGATGTTGCCGGCGGCGTCGATGTGCGGTACCAAGTTGGCTTGTTTGAAGAGGTCGAGCGTGAAGGCGCGTCCGGCCAGATCGGCGGGCGAGTAGGCCACGCGATTGATGCCGCCGGAGGTGCGACCGATGGCGTCGAATGCCGACAGCCAGCTATTGAGGCGTGCGCCGTTGACGTGCAGTGGTGCACGGATTCGGGCGGGGGGCGTTGGGAGCCCGACGAACGGCACGGCGGCGAGGGCGGCGGAACGCTGCAGGAATTGACGACGCTTCATGATGTGCTCACATGGGGATGGACGTCGGAAGGCGGCTCCGAGCGCCATGCGAAGGGTGTGCTGCAGATGGTCGGTCGCGAGATGAACCTAACATGCGTGGCCGCATCGTCGATGGACAGCGACACGTGACACCGCGAACTTTGTCGCATGACGATGACCCTCGACCGACGGCCCGCAATTCCATCTTCGTGGCTGACCCTGGCGGTGGCGCTTATGGTTGGTGCCTCGACCACCAAGGCGCAGATTGCGCAGGTTCCTGAGCCCACGGACGCCACACGCCGGCACCTGACCGCCCGCAAAGCCACTGGCCGTATCGTGTTGGACGGGCGCCTCAGCGAACCCGATTGGTTGGCCGCACCGGTCGCGTCGGGGTTTGTACAGGTTCGTCCGGACTATGTTCTCACCACCGACTTTCCCACCACCGTCCGCGTGGTGTTCGATGGCGAGTACTTGTATGTCGGCGCTTTCAATCGAGACAGTGCGGGACTGGCGTCGCTCCGGATGCCTGACCTTCGCCGTGATTTCGATTCGCCCGAGAGCGATGTATTTGGAGTGACCTTTGGGCCACTCGGCGATCGGCGCACCGCGTTGCAGTTTCAGGCGTCACCATTAGGGTCGCAGGCCGACGTGCAGGCGTTTGATGGCGGTGACGCGTTCAGCTTCAATTGGGATGCGTTGTGGCGCGTTCGCACGACTCGAGCCGACTCCGGCTGGATTGCCGAGATGGCCATTCCGTGGCGTTCGCTTCGATACGCACCGGGGTTGATGTCGTGGGACGTGAACTTCGTGCGAAACACGCGTCGTGTCGCGCAATGGAGTGCCTGGGTGCCGTATCCGCGTCAATTCTCATCGTGGCGGCTGACGTTTGCAGGGGTGCTTGATTCGCTGCAACCACCGCCGCCGGGCACCAATGTTCGCATTCGACCCTTTGCGCTGGGTCAGCGCTCGCGCGATGCCACGCCTGATGCGTTCAACGGTTCGTCAGGCGATGTGGGCGGCGAAGTGATCTGGGCGCCCACCGCAAACAGTTTGGTGGAAGCCACAATCAACACCGATTTCGCCCAGGCCGACGTCGATCGACAGGTGGTCAACCTGTCGCGCTTCAATGTGTTCTTCCCCGAGCGACGTCAGTTCTTCCTCGAGAACGCCGACCTGCTCAGTGCCGGTGGACTGACCGGCCGGTACGTCGTACAACCGTTCTTTTCCCGTCGTATCGGTTTGGCTGACGACGGCACATTGTTACCCATCGACGGTGGTGTGCGGTACGCGTACCGTACCGGGCGCACCACGGCGGGGGCACTCGCCATGCGACAAGCCGCGTTTGGCGGACAAGGGGCCACTACGTTCGGCGTGGCGCGCGGCAGTCAGTTCTTTGGACGCTCCACGCGACTGGGGGCCACCATGGCCATGCGCGATGGCGGCAGTGCCAGTGGCACGGTTGGCAGCACGAGCGGTCAGAACGTGGTCACCGCCTTCGATGCGTTTACGCGGCTTGGCGAGCAGATCCAGGTGAACGGCATGGTGTCCACCTCCACCGCCGGCGGTCGCACCGGACTTGCGGCCACCTACGGACTGGGCGGCGCCACACCAATGGTGACTGCCGGAATCACCGGTGCGCTGGTCACCCGTGAATATCAACCGCAAACAGGGTTTGTTTCGCGCTCGAACGTGCTGATGACCAGTCCATACGCGACGTTCACGATGCAGCCAACCTGGCGTCCGCGCAGCGTCGTATGGTTCAAGCATGGACCCACGGCCATCACCTATCAGGACCCGCACTCGTGGCAGCTGCAGGAGGGCAGCGTCTCGTACTCGGGTGAACTGCTCTTTCGAAGCGGAGCAAGCATTCTCACCGCGATCGAGCAAACCTTTCAGCGGCCGACGGTGCCGATCACGCTCTTTCCGAATGTGACGATTCCCGCAGGGACGCACGACTACTTCCGAGTGGGCGCCGTGCTCAAGAGCGACCAGAGCGCGAGTATCGCCAGTACCGCCACCGTGTTGTTGGGTGGATTCTTCGATGGGTCGCTCGACCGCGTCGAACTGGCCACGCGCTGGTCGCCCAACCCGTATGTATCGATGCGCGGGTCGTATGAAGTCAACCGCCTGCGTTCGCTGGGCATGCGCGACTCGAGCTTTGTCACGCACTTGGCCGGGCCGGAGCTCCGGGTGTTTCTCAACCCGCGCGTACAGTGGAGTGCATTTTATCAGTACAACACGGCTGTGGAGCGCGGCACACTCAACGCCCGCTTCAGCTGGGAGTTTTCGCCGCTGTCTTACGTATACATCGTGTACAACGATCGACAGGCCGTGCAGAGCGGTACCACGCCCACTGCGCGCTCACTGATTGTCAAGTTGACCTGGCTGCGGCAGCTCTGAGCGGTGTGGTCGACTAACGTCGGCGCGTGGCACCGACTACCGCGCCAATCACGAAGCCAATGGGCGCGGTGAAGAATGCGAAAATCGGCGTGAGCCCCGGGTCGGTGCGTTTTTGCACCAGCACCACCCAGGCGCTGATCAGTGCCACGCCCACGATGTTCCACAATACCCCGGCGGCGGTGCCCCAACGCAGCGCCACCGCCCACCGCGGTTCCGGCGAGAGTGACCACCCGCGCCACGCCCACCACAGCAGCGCAACCGCGAGGCCCAACGGGAATACACCCAGAACGATCAGGGGAACCAGCACGTCCGCCAGGCGTTTGTTTGCGGCGTCGCCGAGAAAGAGCTGACTGACACCCGTAAC